>JAIRXH010000065.1 GCA_031268385.1 Treponema sp.
GATAGAGAACGGATGGCGGTTTTCAAATAACGCACAAAGGAAAGAGTGGAATGACAATACCATTTGTGAATACCCGATAGGCTTTACCCAGGGGAAAGCATGGGAACATCTTGGGTATATAAAGAAATAGAATTCATCGGAAGCGCACAGGCGCCCGGCGCTGTGTGGAAGCGCACGGGCGCCGCATCTTTTTACTTGACAGATCAAAAAATGTTATCTGTATCAAGTGAATACCCGAATTGTGTTGTTACACAGGATATGGAACATGTGGAAAAAAATCATTGTTTTATTGGTTGTTTTATTTTTTATATCGTGTTACTCGGATCCAAAGAATTATCCGGAAGGAAATTGTACTATATGTTATGGAACTGGAAAATGCAATACGTGCTTGGGGTTTGGATATATCAGAAGAAGGGGTATAAATACTGAAAAATGTTTTTCATGCAATGGGACGGGAAAATGCATTGTTTGTAGAGGTACAGGAAAAATAAGAATAAGAATATAGCAATGATAAATAGTATAGTGTATAAGGAAGCGCACAGGCGCCCGGCGCTGTTTCTTTATGTTCGTATGGTTGGTGAGGTTGGTGGTAAATTCTCTTTTTGTCCGTCCGGTCCGTGCTTGCAATTTTTTTTCGTCCGCGTAGCATGTCAGTAGGTGTTTTCGTCCATGGCCTGGAAACGGCCGCGGACATCCTCAAGAAGGCGGAGCTCCCGCCGTATCGTTTTTCCGTAATCAAGCGAGCCTGATTCCATCCTCGACACCTCGTCTTCCCAGTTCTGAATCCTCACAAGGTTGATGTACCTGAAGCGGCCTTCGCGGGCCCTTTCCGCCCATGTTTCCGCCTCCTGCCAGTAGTAAAGGGCGGTCCTGAAGCAGGTTTCCGCGGTTTCAAGGCTTTCAAGGTTCTGTTCCTTCCAGGGGGCGTTGTAGAAATAGGCGCGGCGCTTGTTCCACTTGTTTCCCAGATACAGGTACTGTTCGACAAGTTTCAGGTTGATGTGCATGGTAAAAAGATACCGGTACTTTTCCCACTCGATTTCGTTTTCGATAAGGGCAAGGGCGTACAGGGGATTGCAGAAATCGGCTTTGGCGGCTTTTTCCAGCCAGTAGATGTTCTCCATGGTGTCGTCGGGGTACTGGTTGTAATGAATGTGGTACAGGCGGTAGTACTGTTCCTTGTAGGTGACAAAATAGGCGTCAAGGGAGGACGCCGAAAGGAAGAGGACAAGGAAAACCGCGGCCTTTATTCTCGCGGAAAAACGGGCGTCTTTCATGCTTTCAGTATCGGCATGTGGGACAGCGCTCTCCACACTTCTCCGGCAACTTCTTCGGGGGAACCGGAGGCGTTCACGGTAAAAAGAAGGGTTCCCCTGTCCCGGAACGAGGGAAGAATGCGGCGGTAGCTTTCCCCGACCCGCGCCTGGAATTCCGGGTATTCGTATATTTCCCGTTTTTCCCTGTTTTTCATCCGTTCAAGGGCCGTTTCGCTTTCAAGATCAAAAAAAACGATGAGTTCCGGCGCGGGAAAGTCCTCGTTGAGGATACGGGGAAGATCCCCGCCGCAGGCCAGTCCCTGGTACACCAGAGAAGACGGAACGTAGCGGTCGGAAACGACAAGCTCTCCCCGGCCCGCCCGTTCGGCGATGCCGCCCGATGCGAAGAGGTGTTCTCCCCTGTCGGCGGCGAAAAGGCGGGCCACGGTCTCCGGCGCCAGTCCGGCGTCGCCTCCCAGCGCCGAACGTATAAGCCGGCCTATGGGCCCGTCCGTGGGTTCGCTGGTAAGGAAAAACGGGGGGGAGGAACGGGCCTGGAGCCGCTTCCGCAGCAATCCCATTTGCGTGGTGGTTCCGCTTCCGTCGCATCCTTCAAAAACGGCGAAGTTTCGCAGTATTTTCATGGATCTCCCGTATATCACAAAATTCCCTCTATGGCAAATGAGGGTCCGGTGTGTTATCTTTAGTGAACAGGGCCAAAGATACGTGGGAATTTTCACAAAAAAACAGGCGGACAGGGGAAAAGGCGCTTTTATCCCCGTATTGAAACGGCTCTTTGTCTTTGCCGTATTTGTCGCGTGTACCGTTCCGGTTCTTGTTCCCCTGGGCCGCCTTGTTACAGGACGGATGAGGGAACTGCGCGACACCTGGATACACAGGGCGGAAGCGTACCTTGGCAGGACCATTACCTATTCTTCCATGAGCCCTTCCCTCTTTGGAGCCGTCGACATACGGAACATACGGATAACGGGGGCGGACGGTCTTCCCGTTCTTTCGGTACGGCGCTTCACTCTTTCGTATTCTTTTTTCGACTTTATCAGGGGAAAGGAAGGGGCGCTGAAGGCTGTTTTGATTGAAAGTCCCGAAATTTCCTTTGATAGCGGGCGGGACGCGGACCTCTTGGCGCTTTTTTCCCGGAGCGGAGACATGCCGGGGAGCGCCGCGGAAGGCCGGGGCGCGGCGGGGCGCGGTGGGGAAGGGCTTGCCCTCTTTTCCGAAGGGCTTGCGTTCAGGGTGCGGGACGGACGGTTCACGGCGGTTTCAGGCGGTAACAGCGTCCGGGTCTCGGATCTGCGTTTTGATCTTTCCGTCCACAACGGCCGCGTGAACCTTGACGGGAAATGGCGGACCGCCCTTTCCCTTTCGCCTGTGTCTGCCGGGCCGTTCAGCGTCGAAACAAGGACCGCCGTCTCTGGCTCCCTTGCCCGTGATCTTGGCGAGGGGGATCTTTCCCTCACGTTTCCTTATGTGCGGGGGGATCTCTTCGGCGCGGGGGCGCTTGGGGCCGATATACACCTGGGCGGGGGCGCGCTTTCGGTTCGCAAAAAGGCCGACGCCCTGCCCTACGATTTTTCCCTGGAATACGGTATTGAAACGAAAACGCTTTCCGCCGGACTTGAGTACGACGGTTTTGTCCCCTCGGCCCTCTTTTCATTTTCGGGCGGCCTTGAAAAGTACGGGCCTTTTCTTTCGACGGCGGTATCGGGATACGCGGAACTGAGGCGGGAAGGGGAAGAACTCCGCTACGCCGTCGACATGACGGGAGGCGGCGATCCGGGGGAAGGCGGCAATTCCTTCGCGCTTGCCGCCAAAGGAAACGGCGACCAGGTTGACTTTGAGCGCTGCCGCTTTTCCCTTCCCGAGGGAACTTTCTCATACCAGGGAAGCGTCGGTTTCAGGCCCCTTGCCCCCAACGGAACCCTTTCCGTCTCGGACTTTACCCTTTCGGGAAACGGGGGGCTCAGTACGGAACTTTCGGTGGTGACGCAGGGCAGCGAGATCAGTCTTTTCGGGGAAGTGCTTGAATCGGGCGGGGTGGAGCTTTCGGGACTTGACGCCATGATAACTCTGGAGGAGCGGGGGGCCAGCTTCGCCATTTCGGCGCTCCGTTTTACCGGAACCGAATCCTACGGGGATGTGCGGATGGGCGCCCTTTCCCTTGAAGGCTCCTTGGACAACGGGGAGTCTCCCCGCGTCGATGCCAATGTCAGGATCGATTCCTTTTCCGCGGGGGATCTCGCCGCCATGACCTTTCCCTTTCTTCCGTCCGGATTTGACATTCCCCTGCCGGTCAGGCTGATAGGGAACGACACGCTTGTTACCACGGAGATCTTTTTTACGACAGACTTTACCCATGTCCTTTACAACATTCCCCGCCTGGCCGTCGCCTATAACGGGGCGCGGGAAACCGTCGCGCTTCTTTCCGTTTCCGGCACGGATCAGCGTTTCGATTTGAGTGAAGGCCGTATTGTCTGGCCGGAAGGGAGCGTGGAAATATCGGGCTACGCGGAATTTGCCGATCCCATGGACATTTCTTTTTCCCTCATGACCTCGTTTCTCGATCAGGCCTATTTTGTCAACGGAATCATTCTGGACGGAAGGTCCGTGAGCGTTCAGGGCTCCTACGGGCTGGGCGCCTACATCAGCGCTTCCGGCTCCGGGTATTCGGGGTACATAGAGGCCGATTATATTCCCGTCCCCTTCAGGGGACACGCCGCCGCCCTCCGCCTTTTTTCCTCGGTTCGTTATGATTCGGCGGAATCCTGGTCCCTTGATCTGGAACGGTTCGAGCTTTCGGGCCTTTCCACCCCGGCTTCTTCCGGGGCGGTCCTGCGTATCGCCGGACAGGCGGATCAGGACGGCGCCTTTGTTCCCGTCCTCTATTTTGACGACGGGCTTGGATCTCTTTCGGGAAGGGCGGTGTTCTCCTGGGAGAGGAATTTTTCGCTCGTTTCAGGCTCCGCCTTTCTTTCGGAAGCCGAAGAGGACGGTTCCCCCTCCGCCGGGCCCGAGCGGGGAAAGTCTTCCGAACATTACGCCCTTGAGCTTTCCTTTGAGGAAGGGAGCCTTGATCTTGAACTGCGCGGCGAACACGCGCGGCTTGGGCGCCTTTCCGGCGCGCGGAACGCCATCGCGGACGGTTCCCTGCGGGTAAACTGGAACACGTCAGGCGATCTCAGGGGGGATCTTGCCGTCGATTCCCTTTCGGCCGGCATCGGCGACAATGAACTTGTGGCAAGCGCCTCCGCCTCCCTTGACAACAGGATCTTTTCCGTACGGGATCTGCGTGTACAGTACGCCGATCTTGAAGGGACAGTGCCCCTTTTCACGGTGGACCGGGAATCCGGGGAGATGAGGGGCGGACTGTCGGTGAACGGCAGCGCCGGCGGCAGGGATGTGCTGCTTGAGCTTTCGCTTGAGTCCGCCTTCAGGCCGGTAGCCTCCTGGCTTTTTGTCCGCCGTATTTCCGAATCCTTTGACGGCGTCCTCCACGTCGGGGACGCCCGTTTCGGCGCCCTGGGTTCGGGGGAACCCTTCGATTTTGTCTTTTCCCGCGCCGGCAGCGATTTCCGCCTTCAAGGCGGGCCGGACGACATGATCCGTTTCCGCCTGGGCGGGGAAGGGAGTTTCTACGCGGGACTGTCCGCCCCCTCTCCGGTACGGGGTACGGTTTCCGGGACCATCGTTTCAAACACCATAGACGCCCGCTGCCCGGATCTTTACGTCGATCTTTCCGCCCTCTGGAACATCCTTCCGAGGATCAGCGAAGTGGCCCTTACCTCGGGCTACGCGGCCGGTTCGGTCGAGATACGGGGACCTTTGGGAGACCCTGAATTCTTCGGAACGGTAAAGGGAACCAGCGTCGGTATACAGATTACGCACTACCTTTCCCGTGATATAAGGCCCGTGCCCTTTACCGCCCGTCTTGAAGGCAACGGAATATCCTGGGGACCGGTGCCGGCGCGGGTAGGCGGCGGCGCGGGAATCGCCGGGGGCTGGTTCATCTTTGACCGGTGGATCCCGGACACCTTCCTCATCAACATCTCCGTTCCCCCGGAAACGCCCATTCCCTACGGTTTTGACATTGGGGGGTTTCTGGCGTCGGGAGACGCCTCGGGAGAACTTCACCTGGGCATGGAAAACATGATCTTCAACATTACCGGGGATCTTGTCGCCCAGAATACCGAACTGGGGCTTAACATGGACAGGATCAACGCCGCGCGGGCAGGGGAACTGTTCGGCCGGTCGCGTATTCCAACTCTGGTGAATATGACCGTTACCACGGGGAAGCAGGTGGAATTTACCTGGCCTACCACCGGGTTTCCCATTATTCAGGCCTACGCGGACATAGGAACGCAGGTAAAAATCACCGCGGATACGTCCGTCCCCCGTTTTTCGATTGTAAGCGACATCAATGTCAGTAACGGGGAACTGTACTATTTTGAACGGAGCTTTTACATACGTTCGGGCACCATTATCCTGCGGGAAAACGAAGAACGGTTCGAGCCCAGGATAAGCGCCAGGGCGGAAGTACGGGATCGTACCGACAGCGGGCCTGTAACCATCTCCCTTGTCGTGAACAACGCCCCCCTTTTCAACTTTACCGCCCGTTTTGAATCAAGTCCGCCCCTTTCCCAGTCGGAAATTTTTTCCCTTCTGGGCCAGCCCATTACCGGAACGGGCGGTGAAAACCCGACAGGCGCCATGGGACGGGCCCTGCTCGGTTCAACCGCCGACGTGCTGGCCCAGTTCCAGGTGGTACGGAGGCTGGAGCGGGGAGTGCGGGACTTCCTCAGGCTGGACATGTTTTCGGTCCGTACGCAGCTGCTTCAAAACGCCATTTTCGAGAATACCCTGTACCGGATAAACCGTGACCCGGTTGACAGGAATGCCGTGGTCGGTAACTATTTTGATAACACAAGTGTTTTTCTGGGTAAGTACATTACGCCGGACTTTTTCGGTCAAGCTATGTTATCCTTGCGATACGATGCCAACCGGACCAGCGCCGGGGGTTTTTCGGGCAGGGGTTTGGCGCTGGGAGGGGGAATAGTCCTGGAAGGGGATCTGGGACTGGAAATAAAAGGTCCCCTGTTTGATATTCGCTGGGGTTTTATGCCCCTTCACCCGGAAACCCTGTTTGTCAGTGATATGTCCATTACCCTGTTATGGAGACGGTCGTTTTGAACCGGTTAAGGAACAGCGAGGAGTCCGGATGCGTTTAACTGTGACAAGAGTGTTTTTCATGTTGGTTTTTTCGGCCGTTTTTTTCCCTGCCCTTCTTGGCGCCCAGAGTGATGAGTGGTATCAGGGAAAGCCCATCAGGTCCGTTGATTTTTCGGGCCTCAACCATGTCAGCGCTTCCGAACTTGAAGAGATCGTCAGGCCGTATATAGGCATGATCTTTGACGATTCCCTCTTCCTTGAAATACAGGGAAGGCTTTACGCCCTTGAATATTTTGACCTTATATCACCCAGCGCGGTCCCGGCGGACGCCGCGAGAACCGAGGTAATCATACGGTTCACCGTTACCGAGCGTCCCACCGTATCAAGGATAAATTTCGTGGGCAACGCCGGCGTGAGCCGGAGCGAGCTTTTGGGCGCCGTTACCCTCAAGGTAAACGACGTGGTGAACCAGGCGAAGCTCCGTGTGGACGAGGCGGCCATCATCAACAAATACCTGGAAAAGGGCTTTCCGGACATCAAGGTACGGTCGGAAACGAGAAAAGCCTCCGATTCCACCATACTTCTGACCTTCTTTATAGAGGAAGGCGAAAAAATAACAATACGGAAGATCCTCTTTGACGGAAACAACGTCTTTTCGGACGGGGCCCTGCGCGGGCGGCTTTCCCTCAAGGTAAAATTCCTCCTCAACGACGGCGCTTTCCAGGAGTCGAAACTCGTTTCCGACCGCGCCGCGGTGATCCAGTACTACCACGACCGCGGGTACATAGACGCCGACGTGACCGACATTGTAAGGACGGTGGAAAAGGACGCGAAGGGCAACAACAACATGACCATTACCTTCAAAGTGGTTGAGGGAAGGAAGTACACCTTCGGCGGAATAACCTTTGAAGGCAACCTGATCTTTTCGGCCAAACAGCTTTCGGATCTTGTCCGTTCCAGGATCGGGGAAACCGTCAACGCCCAGCGGCTTGAGGCGGATTTTCAGCGGGTGGCGGATCTTTATTTTGAAAACGGGTACATCTTTAACACCATAGGGCGGGAGGAAAACCGCGACAGGGAAAACGGCGTCGTTTCCTACCTTGTTCCCATTGTGGAGCGCGGCAGGGCCCATATCGAAAACATCATCATACGGGGAAACGAAAAGACGAAGACGGATGTCATACTGCGGGAAATTCCCCTTGAGCCCGGAGATGTTTTTTCAAAGGCCAAGATCTCCGACGCCATGCGGAACCTCTACAACCTCCAGTATTTTTCCATGGTGGCCCCCGAGCCCATGCCGGGAAGCGAGGACAGCCTCATGGATCTTGTGTTTACCGTGGAGGAACAGCCCACCACCGATGTCCAGTTCGGGCTTACCTTTTCGGGCAGCGCCGATCCCGACACCTTTCCCGTGTCGGTGATGCTCAAACTCAACGACCGCAATTTCAGGGGAAGCGGCAACCTGATAGGCGGGGAGGTGAACGCGTCCCCCGATACGCAGAGCCTGGTCCTCAATTACGAGCACCGGTGGATCTTCGGGTTTCCCGTTTCGGGCGGCTTTGACTTTACCGTTCAGCGCCTTACGCGGTCAACCTTCATGGACAACACCGAGCCGTATTTTTACGGCAACGAGGACGATTACCCGGACGGCTTCAGCAGCTGGGACGAGTACTATTCATCGTCCAAACTTCCCACAAACCAGTACCTCATGAATTACGACCAGTGGAATTTTTCCCTTGGTTTCAGCACGGGCTACCGGTGGGGAACGTTCCTTGGAAACCTGACCCTGAGCGGGGGCATCCGCGCGGGGCTCTCGTACAGCACCTACGACGAGAATCTGTACAGGCCCTTCGATTACGTGCTCCGGGAGACCGTCAAAAGGGTCATGCCCATCAATTCAGTCTGGACGAGTCTTGCCCTGGATCAGAGGGACATCTACTACGATCCTTCCAACGGCTATTTTCTCATGGAACGCATCGGCTTTTACGGTATCCTTCCGGTCGAGCGGGAGCATTACTTCAAATGGGAAACCAAAGCGGAATATTATTACACCCTTTTCAACATTCCCATTACCGACAAATTCAGCTTCAAGACGGTTTTCGGCATACACACGGGGCTTTCCTTTATCACAAACCAGCCGGGCCGTACCGGGGAAGTTCCCATTTCGCCTTCCAACAGGTTCGCCATAGACGGCATGTTCATAGGCCGCGGCTGGCACGACGAGTACAGCAACAAGGGAAACGCCCTGTGGGAGAGCTGGGCGGAACTGCGTATTCCCGTTGTACCCGGCATACTCGCGTGGGATTTCTTTCTTGACGCCGCCGCCGTCAAAAAAACGCCGACGGCGTTTGTCACCGGTTTTGGCATAGAGGATATGCGTTTCAGCATGGGCGGGGGAATACGCTTTACCATTCCCCAGTTTCCTTTCCGTTTCAGCCTTGCCAAGCGTTTCCGGGTAAGGGACGGATCTTTCCAGTGGGAAAAGGGGGAGCTTTTTTCCGGCGGCAGCCCGTCTTCGGGACTTGATTTTGTCATGTCCTTTGTCATGTCCAGTTATTGAGGTTTGACATGAAAAAAAAATGCGCCCTTGTTTTGTTTTTATGCGGGATTCTTTTCGGGGCTGAAGCCCAGCAGCTGACCCGTTTCGCCGTGGTGGATCTTTCCAGGGTGTATTCGGCGTTTTTCCGGGAATCCCGCGCGGTGCGGGAATTTGAGGAACGCAGCGCGCGTATTCAGGCCGAAGTCGACCGTATGACCCAGGAAGTGCAGGATCTCAAACTCCGGCAGACGGAGGCGGCGCTCAAGGGCGACGAACAGCAGGCGCTGCGCCTTGAAAGCGAAGTATACCGGAAGACCGAATATCTGAGGGAGTATTACCGCCTGCGTACCCAGGAACTTGAGGATCAGAAAAAACGGCTTGCCCAGTCGGGCGCCTTCCTCGATCAGGTATACGATGAAATCCGTTTTATCGCCGAAAGCGAAGGCTACAGCATGGTGCTTAACCTCAAGGAAAGCACCGGCATACTCTGGTTCAGTCCGACGGTTGACATTACCGACAAAGTAATTGAAAATTTGAGGTCCAAGGCGGGAAGATAAAAAAAATGAGTACCGCTTCTTTGGGGGCGGTGATGAAATGAACCCCATGCAGGATCAATACCGGCGTATCAAACGCGAGCATGAGGGAGAGATTCTTTTTTTTCGTCTGGGCGATTTCTACGAAATGTTTTCCGACGACGCCGTTGAGGTTTCGTCCCTTCTTAACCTTACCCTTACCAGCCGGGGCGGAAGGCCCATGTGCGGTGTTCCTTACCACGCCGCCCGTTCCTACATAGCCCGGCTGCTCAGGCTGGGGAAAAAGGTGGCGATCTGCGAACAGATCTCCGAGCCGGGAAAGGGGCTTATAGAGCGGAAGGTGGTGGAGGTGGTTACCCCGGGAACCACCGTGGACGAGGATTACCTTGACAAGGGCAGCCCGAATTACCTTGCCGGCCTTGCCATGACGGGCCGTTTTTTTTCCTTTGCCTACATCGAACTTTCGGCCGGTGATTTTTACGCGTCTTCTTTCCCCGCCGCCGGCGCGGAGGACAGGATCAGGCAGGAGCTTGAACGCCTGCAGATAAGGGAGATAGTGGTTCAGGAATCCATTCTTGAGGAAAACGCCGGTATAGCGGCGGCGCTGGGGAACAGGCCCGGCCTTGTGGTGAACCGCTGGGCCGACTGGCTCTTTGACATGGAGCGGAGCAGGCGGCGACTTGAAAAGCAGTTTGGCCCGCAGGGACTGCGAAGTTTCGGCGTCACCGCCGAAAGCCCCGAGATCACCGCCGCCGGGGCGCTCCTTGACTACCTTGACGATACCGCCCGCAGCCTTCTTCCCCATGTCAGATCCCTTACCCTGTACCAGGATTCCCGCTATGTGGGCATAGACGAATCGACGCAGCGCAATCTGGAACTTGTCCGCAATCTGCGCGACGGAGATGTCCATTTTTCACTGCTTGAGGTAATGGATGAAACGCGCACGGCCATGGGCCGGCGTCTCCTCAGACGGCGCATACTTCACCCGCTGCGGGACGTGGAGCTGATACAAAACCGCCTTGACATGGTGGAGATTCTCTGGCGGGATCAGGGGAAACTCAGCGCCCTGCGGGACATTATGGGAAAGATTCCGGATCTTGAGCGGCTTTCCGCCCGGCTTGCCATGGACAGGGCCCACGGCAAGGATATGGAGGCGGTCAAAAACGCCCTGCTTGGTTTTGAACGTGTTGAAAAACTCATCCGGAATCTTTCCCTTCGCTTCGAGTTTTCCGGGGCGTCTTTGTTCGGCGAAGGAAACGGCGGCGGCGGACACGCGGCGCTTGTCGAAGTACGGGAACTTCTGGAAAAGGGACTGTGCGAGGATCCTTCAATCCTGTTTACCGAAGGAAACCTGATCCGGGACGGGTACAGTCCCCGCCTTGACGAACTCAGGAAGACGCGGAATTCGGGACGGGAACTGCTTGAGGCGTATCTTGAGGAAGAAAAGAAGGCCACAGGCATTTCCGGCCTCAAGATACGGTACAACAGGCTTATCGGTTATTTCTTTGAAGTTACCAAAGTACACCTTTCCAGGGTGCCTTCACGTTTTATACGACGGCAGGGCATTGCTTCAGGCGAGCGCTTTACCACGGACAGGCTGGCCGCGCTGGAATCGGACATCAACGGCGCGGAGGATACGATAGGCGAACTTGAAAAACGGCTTTTTCTTGAAATACGGGAAAAGGCCAAAGTCCGCCTGCCGGAACTTTCCGCGGCCGCCCGGCGCCTGGCGGAACTGGATACGGCGCAGTCCCTCGCGAGGGCCGCCACGGTACGCGGCTGGGTAAGGCCCGTCGTGGACGGCGGCTGCGGGCTGGAAATATTTGAGGCGCGTCACCCCGTTGTGGAGGCGCACCTTCCACGGGGGGAATTCATTCCCAACGACATCATCCTGAACGGTGAGGGGATCTCCTTCGCGCTCATCACCGGACCGAACATGGCGGGAAAATCAACGTACCTCCGTTCCGCGGCCCTCATCGTCCTCATGGCCCAGATGGGGAGTTTTGTGCCGGTGCGCGAGGCGAGGATAGGTATGACGGACCGTGTCTACTGCCGCGTCGGCGCTTCGGACAACCTTGCCAGGGGCGAGTCTACCTTCCTTGTGGAGATGAACGAAACGGCCTACATACTCAACACCGCCACCGCCACAAGCCTTGTGATCATGGATGAAGTGGGACGGGGAACGGGAACCAAAGACGGTCTTTCCATAGCTTGGGCCGTCTGTGAAGATCTCCTTGACCGCGTCCGGTGCCGGACCCTCTTTGCCACTCATTACCACGAACTTTCGCTACTGGTTCACCCCCGCCTTGCCAACCGTTCCATGGAGGTGCTCGACGAGGGCGGTGAAATTGTTTTTTTGAGAAGACTGAAGGAAGGTCCGTCGGCCGAATCTTACGGCCTTCATGTGGCCCGCCTTGCCGGTCTTTCGGAGAATCTGCTTGAACGGGCGGGCCGCATCATGGCCCGCATACAGGAGCGCGACACCGCGATTGACGCGGGCAGGCCGGATCTTTCCACCCGGGGGGAGGCGGAAGCCGGGGTCCGGGCAGAGGAGTACGAACGGCTTCTTGAGGATCTTGCCTCCCTTGAGCCTGATTCCATGACCCCCCTTAAAGCCCTCAACGTCCTTTCCGAATGGAAAGGCACATACGCCTCCCATCTTCCCGGTCATGAAAAAAAACGCCGGTCACGGGGGGCCGCGCCGGGAAGCGGCGCAAAGACGCCCCGCCCGCCGGAACCCGGTCTCTTTGATTCATTGTGATTCGCGGCGAAAAAAGTGAGCATTTCCCAAAACCCGGTTGGTTTCGGGAAGTTTTACATTTTTCGCGTCCGGTTAAAGCGCCGCGCGGATAGCCGTCATATATTCTGTATGCGTTTTTTTTCTCCGGCTTCATGCGCCGGAATATGCCTCTTTCCCCTGGAATACCTCTTTCCCCGTTTCTGCGGCTTCTGCGGGACAGTCCTCATGGGCCCTGATGAAAACGGATACGGCCTCTGCGCCTTCTGCCGCCGGGAACTGGACGCCCTGGCGCTTTTTCCGGGCGGTGAACCGTGCGGGCGCTGCGGGAGGCCCCTCATTTCGGAATCGGGAACCTGCCTTCCCTGCAGAAACGCAGAGGAAGGCAGCGTTGATTCCGCCGCCGTCGTGTACCCGTATTCGGGAACATACCGCCGGCTCCTTGCCGCCTACAAATTCGGCAAAAACCTCGCACTGGGCCGTTTCTTCGCGGAAAAAATCATTGAAGTTCTGGACCGCCTTCCCCTTCGGGACGCGGAAGGCGCCGCTCTTGTCCCCGTTCCGCCGAGGCCCGGAAAAATACGGAAGACGGGGTGGGATCAGATTGAATACCTTGCCAGGTTTCTGAAAAGGGCCGGAAAAGATCGTCCCGGAATTCCCCCTGTCTGCCGGTGTCTGAGGAGGCTTTCCTCGGACAGTCAAAAAAAACTTGACAGGAAGGCACGGCAGAAAAACCTTGCCGGACGGATCACCGTCACGCAAAAGGTTCCCCCCTTGGCCGTCCTCTTTGACGATGTCATGACGACAGGTTCAACCCTTGAGGCGTGCGCCGGGGCCCTCAAGGCCTCGGGCGCGCGAAGGGTATACGGAATATGCCTCTTTTACGATTAGGGTAACGCTGATTAACGGCGCTCAAATTGACCGCAGGGGCCAAACAGCGTTACCCCGGTTTCACCGCCGGCGAATAAACCGGCGACGCCCTAGTTGCGCAGCGCCGCCGCGCCGGTGTGGTTCCACCGCAGCGCTATGTCCGCGGGGCTTTCGGACGCGATGTTTTTTACGCTCTTGTTGGCCCCCAGTTCCAGAAGCAGGACGATGAGTTCGGGTTTTTCAATCTTCGCCGCGTAGTGGAGTATGG
>JAIRXH010000068.1 GCA_031268385.1 Treponema sp.
ATAGACGCGGAAACGGGGACGGTACTTTACGAAAAAAACCCGGACGAGGAAATTCCCCCGGCGTCGCTGACCAAACTCATGACCATGCACATCGTCTTCCGCGAGATTGCCTCGGGCAGGGCGTCTTTTGACGAAACGGTGCCCCTTCCCCCCGAAAGCTGGGCGGAAAACCAGCCGCCGGGATCAAGCCTCATGTTCCTCGGTCCGGGACAGAAGGCAAGCCTCCGGGAACTGCTGCTGGGCCTTGCCGTGTCGTCGGGAAACGACGCCGCCGTAGCGGCCGCGCTGCGCTTTGCCCCGGCGGTGCGGGACTTTGCCGGGATCATGAACGCGGAAGCCCGCCGCATGGGCCTTGTAAAGACCCGCTTTACCGAGCCGTCGGGGATCTCGGAAAACAACATCACCACCGCCCTGGAATTCGCCGTCTTTTGCCGCGAATATGTGCGGCAGCACCCCGAAAGCCTTTCCGCCTTTCACTCCGCCCCGGAATTCGCCTATCCGTCCGCGTCAAATGCGGGAACGGCGCGGCGGAACAGCCCCGGCACGATAGTACAGCGGAACCGCAACACGCTGCTCGGAAATTTTCCCGGCGTCGACGGCCTCAAGACAGGCTACATAGACGAGTCCGGCTACAACATAGCCCTTACCGCGAAAAGGGGGGAAACACGGTTCATCCTGGTACTGCTGGGCGCGCCTGCCGGTCCCGGCGGGGAGGCGGCGCGGAACAGCGACGGCCGGAAGCTCCTCTCCTGGGCCTTCGAGAATTTCAGAACGGTATGGCCCCAAGCAAGGCTTGAACCGGCGCGGCTGTGGAAGGGCGTATCGAACTGGGCCCGCATTGTTCCGGCTGTTCCCCTTCCCTTTACCGCCCCGGCCGGAAGGGGAGATTCCCTTGTCTGTGCGGCGGAAATTACCGATCCCCTTGTCGCGCCGCTTCCCGCGGGCCACCCTGCGGGAACCCTCATCATCTCCGACGAATACGGGGAACTCCGCCGTGTTCCCCTTGTTACCGGGGAAGAATACGGACAGGGAGGCTTTTTCAAACGGATGGGGGACGGCGCGAAGATGCTCTTCAGGCCGAAAAAAACCGGGGATGAAAACGGAACGAAACCGGCGTTGCCCTAACGGGAATGTTCCAGAAGCGCCGATACGGTTACCATTTCGTACCCGGAACGGATCAGGGCGTCAAGAAGCACCTCGACGCGGAGGAACAGGTAGCCGCCCCCGCCGGGAAGAACCCCCAGACGCACAGGGATGATGGATCCGGGTCTTTTCAGTTTCATAACACGTTCTATCATTTCGGAGGCGGAATACCGGGCAAGGGAAAGCCGCCCCGAACCGCCGCCGCTCACCCAGTCAAGGGGGTCCACGTCCCGTCCCACCGTCCTGTAACCCGCGAGCGAAGCGGCGGCGGCTATTTCCGGGGAAACGGCGTAATACGGGGGATGCCAGAACAGGCTGATCTCCCGTCCCGTCGCGCGATAATATTCGTCTTCGTTTCTGGCAAGTCCCCGCGCGACAAATTCGCCCGCCACGCGGTAGCGGGCGTCGGAAAGATCGACAGGCGCGAAGAACATGGACGCCGCCTCATGGCCCGCTTCGGCTATTTCCCTGGCGGCGCCCGGATGGCGGCGAATGAATTCACCGTTAAGAAAAAAAGTCGCCTGAATACCGTAACGGCGAAGGGCGGCAAGCACACCGGGAAGTCCCGACGCGTCGTCGTAGAGATCGAAGCACAGCGCCACTTCCCGCAGCCCTCCCCTTCTGCCGTGGGTAAAGATGCCGGAAACGGCGTCCGGGGAATTTTCGGGAAGGGCATCTTCCCTCTCGTATTGAAAGGACGTGAGGAGCGGGGCGGTGCCCGTCGAGGCGGTGTTCCGTATCATGGGAAGATTTTCATAGGGACCGGAAAACTGCCGTTCAAGGTAGACGCGGTAACGGCCCGATACAAGGGAAGCCCGGCGCACGCCGGGGTCCGCCGTTTCCGTCCAGGGGGATCTGCCGTCGGTCCCGTACCAGAGGCCGCCGTTCTTTACGAAGATCCGGTTCCCTTTTTCCTCAAAGCCGAATTCGTCCGCGGCGGAAAGGCACACAAGGCTCCGCCCGCCCCGCACGTTTACCTTTTCCACGCGGCCGGAGTCCCCCGAAACAAATTCTTCGTTGTCAAGCCACAGGCAGGAGACGCCGGGCCTTTCGCTTATCCGCTCAACAAGACGCCAGTTCACGTAATCGTACAGAAAGACCCCCTGCCCGCCCCACAGGAGCGCCCTGGTGCCGTCGGGCGAAAGCGCGGCGTTAGCGGCCGGAGGATTTGCGAGGGGAACAAAGTTCACCTCCGCCGCGGCCGTATCAAGCCGCCAGGCCAGGACCGCGCTTTCTTTCCCGACGGAAACAAGAGCCGCGACCGTTACAAGCCCCGGAGAAGACCAGAGCACGGTAAGACCCAGAACGGAACGGGGTATCATCACATAGGGAAGAACGGCATTGAGATCCGGCCCGCCGGACCCGTAATCGCCGGCCTCAAGCGGACAGTAAAAAAGGCTTCTCCCGTCCCGGCATATCAGCACGGACCGCCCGTCGGGGGCGACGCGGAAAAAATCAAAGGAAGGATCAAAATCAAAGGGGATCTTTCCGGCGAGACTGCCCGGTTCAAGAAAATCCGCGTAAAGGGTACGGGCAAGAAGGCCCGGCCCCTGTACCCGGTAAAGGAAGCTGCCCCTCATGTAAAAGAAATCACCGGACGGCAGCCAGCTTACCGAATTGATTTCGCCCTCGCCTATAGTCCGGTACTGTTCTTCAACGTCACGGGGCGAAGTAACCGTGTGATAGTAGAGCCTGCCTTCGCGGCTGTAGACAAATACGCGGGAATCGGGACTCCACGAGGCGGGGAAATACGGACCGGGCCGTTCGACATGCCGGGCCACGATCCGCTTTGTTCCCGAGGCAAGTTCAAGCAAAACAAGGTTCCCGTACGCGTAGCTTTCGGTTTCAAGGAAAAGGACCCAGCGGCCGTCCGGGGAGGCGGCAAGATCTTCCGTGCGTCCGCCGGCCGCGGGAACACCGGCGGCAAACGAAGGAAAGCCGGGAACGCTCCGGGGAAGCCCGCCCGAAACGGGAACGCGCACCGCGCCAAAGACATTCTGAATCTGCAGCGTCCGTCCCGCACCAAGCAGTTCCATTTTTTCGGGAAAGGCGGTTATCTGCTGAAGGGCGCGATCGGTAAGGCGGGAAACAAAAAGGGCGTGCTGATCCGGGGCGCCGTCTCCCGACGATTCGGCCCTGAAGAGCAGACGGTTATCCTCGGAAAGATCAAGATCGTAAAAACCGACCCTGGCTCCGGCGTAAAGGGGAAAAAGAATCAGCAGAAAAAACAGGCACCGTATCCTGCGTTTCATATCACGCGGATCCGCCCTCTTTCCTGTTCCGAAGAAAAACATCCAGTTCCATTTCCAGATCGGCAAGACATTCCTCCATTTCCCTGATCCGGCGCACGGAATAACGTATCTTTTTATCCGCGAGACCTTCGCAGGCGGCGTCCAGAACAGCCTCAAAGGAAGGGGAAATTGCCGGTTTTTCGACGGACGCCATAACGGAACGTTTACTTGTTAACGACTGTTTCTGTCATGGGTTCGGCGGCGGCCATGCCGGGCTCCGAATTGTCAAAAGCCCTGATAAAGGTAACCACGGCAATAAAGGCAATAAGTATCAACATAAGATTACGCATGAAACCTCCTCACTTATCGTATCGCTTTCAATGAAGATATTCAAGGGGATTAACCGCCTTTCCGTTTTTGAAAACGGCAAAATGAAGATGAGGACCGGTGCTGTAGCCGGTACTTCCCGCTTCTCCGATTTTCGCGCCCTGGTTAACCGGGGCGTCCTTCTTTACCGAAACGGAATGAAGATGGGCGTACATGGTCTGGTAGCCGCCGCCGTGGCTCATGATGATGTAGTTGCCGTACGTGGCGTTGTACCCCACCGACGAAATTCTCCCGTCCATGGCGGCCCTGATTGTCGTGCCGGTCGGGGCGGCAAGATCTATCGCGGCGTGATAGCGCCGTACCCCGCTGATGGGATCGTCCCGCCAGCCGTAGGGACTTGTAAGCCTGCCCCTTATGGGATAGATGAACAGTTCCCCAAGGGCAAGTTTGAGTTCCTCGGTTTTCATGCGGGCGCCGGGAATAAAGATCACCGTTCCCTGGCTTATGTCGTCGCTTTCTATGTCGTTGGCGTCGAGTATCGCCTCAAGCGGCGCCCTGAACGCCGCGGAAATTTTCGAAAGACTGTCGCCGTTTTTTACTGTATAGGGAATGCCGTCCATGTTGGGGATGCGGAGCGTCTGGCCTTCGCGAAGCCTGCGGGCGTTGGTAATGCCGTTGCAGGCTATTACCGCGTCCATGGAAATGCCATGAACGGCCGCTATTTTTGAAACGGAATCGCCCCGCCTTACCTTGTAGGAGGACCAGGAAAATGTCTCCATAAGATCAAGGGGAATATCGTCCCCCGCGGAGGCCAGGGGGAGGAGCCCCGCGTAGGATGCCAGGTTGTGGCCGTATTCACCGTCTTCCTCCGGTTCGGGAAGGGGGTTCCGCTCCCATGGAAGGGAAAACGACGGATCAAGGGCAAGGGCCAGAACCGACAATCCCGCGAGGACGGCGATGATGAAGGCCGGAACAATTCCGCCGGGACGTATGACGCCGGAAAGGACGCGGAAAAGTTTTTTCCCGAAAACGTCCCATTTCCCGGTAAAGGCGAACGATATGCGCCGGGCCGCCTTTTTCACGCGCGCGGCGCGCCGGGTTCTGGCCGGCCTCTGTCTGATACGGGTAACGCCGTCGCCTTTTGTCCGGGAATCCGGCCGGTACGTCATGGCTTTTGAAAGCAGCGAAGGTTTCTTTCTGGGTTTGACACGCTGGTCCGAGATAAGATCCCGTATCATACTGGTTTATCGACATAAAGAAGCCGAATGATTATACTTCCCGGTATGAGAAAGGCGATCCTCTGTGCCTTTGTCCTGGGAGGGGCGCTGAAATTTTTTGTCTTTGATCTGATGATTGCCGAGGGAAAATCCATGGAACCTTCCATAAAGCCGGGAACGGTGCTTGTGGTAAGCCGGCTGGTTTACGGTTTCCGTTTTCCCTGGATGAAGACGTACCTTGTAAGATGGGCGCTGCCGAAACCGGGGGACGTGGTGATTTTCCACGCTCCCGGCAACGGCATAGCGGTAAAACGGTGCCAGGAAACCGCGGAGGAACATTTCATGGCCATTGGGGACAACGGTCCGCTGTCGTTTGACTCCCGGTCCTACGGTCCGGTTCCGGTGGATCACATCATCGGCAAGGCGCTGGGCGTCAAATGAACAGCCGGAAAAAAGGCCGCTTTCTGGTTTTTGTTTCACTCTTTTCCCTTGCCGCCCTGGCGGTGCTGGTACGTTATGGCTCCCTCATGACAGGGGAAGGACGGCCCCCGCTCCGGCCCCGTTCCCGCGGCCTTGCCGGGCGCGGTTCCATTCTGGACCGCAACGGCCGCATACTGGCCCTGCAGACAAGGCTTGCCAACATAAGCGTATGGCGGCCCGAACTTGACGACATCGAAGAACTGGCGCGGGAACTGGAGCCTGTTCTTGAAATATCCCAGGACGAGATCGTCTCCCGCGTACGGGAATCTTCAGGCGATTTCATTTATCTGAAAAAACAGGTTGATGAATCCGCAGTAAAACTTGTCGAGAAAGCGCAGGCCGAAGGGAGGCTGAGGGGCGTAGGCATAGAGCCTGTTGTCGGCCGTGTCTACCCGGAACGGAGCCTTGCCGCGCAGATTGTCGGGTTCACGGGCGACGGCAACAACGGGCTGGCGGGAATTGAGTACGCCTTTGAGGATGATCTTGTTTCCCCGGACGGCGGACAGGGCGGACAGGTTGTCCTTACCCTTGACGCCAATGTACAGTACATTCTTGAACGCACGGGCCGGGGCATACTTGAGGAGACCGGGGCGGAGGCGGTGATATTCATGGCCGCCGACCCCAGAACAGGCGACATACTCGGGTCCGCTTCCCTTCCCGGTTTTGATCCCAACGATTTCCGGTCCTCCTCCGATTCCACCCGCATGGACAGGCCGGCGATCTGGGCCTATGAACCCGGATCCGTTTTCAAGATCTTTTCGCTTTCCGCCCTGCTGGATTCAGGCGCCATAGGGGAAGACACGGTTTTTTTCTGCGACGGCCATTATGAAAGGACAACAAGCCGGGGGGAAACCATTATCATCAACTGTCTCGGGGCGCACGGCAGGGTTACGGCGAGGGACATCATTGTCCATTCCTGCAACGCCGGCGCGGCCTACGCTTCGGACAGGCTTTCCGGGAATTCGTTTTACGAACTCCTGCGGAACTACGGTTTCGGAACCCGCACCGGCGCGGGCAATCCCGGGGAAACGGCCGGTTTTCTCCGTCCCGTCGAACGCTGGTCGGAACGGAGCAAGCCCACCATAGCCATGGGACAGGAGATCGCCGTTTCGGCGCTCCAGATGATTCAGGCCGCCGCGGCGGTCGCCAACGACGGCATCCTCGTTCCCCCCCGCATTGTCTCCCGCGTCGTTTCCGCCGACGGGAAAAACATCAGAACCATAGAGGCGGGAACGCCGCGCCGCGTTCTTAAAAGCGAAACGGCCCGCGCGATGCGGGGGTACATGGTGGACGTTACCTCCAGCATAGGAACCGGCTGGCGGGCCAGCGTGGAGGATCTTTCCCTCGCGGTAAAAACGGGCACCGCCCAGATCATAGATCCCCGGACCGGCGCCTATTCTGAAACCGACTTTATCTCAAGCTGTATAGCCCTGCTTCCCGCCGAATCGCCGTCGCTCGTGCTGTACCTTGTAATCGTGAAGCCAAGGGGAGAGTACCTTGGGGGCCGCATCGCCGCGCCGCCCATACGCCAGGCGGCGGAAGAACTGGCCGATTATCTGGGCATACCCCGGGGCAGGAACCTCCAGGTTTCCCATCCGGGCATGGTGGATATTTCCCCCGAAACGCTTCCCCCTGTCAACGGCACGACGCCGGATCTCATGGGCCTTTCCAAACGGGCGCTGCTCCCCCTCCTTCTCCGCGACGACTTCAACCTGGAAATACGGGGAAACGGCTGGGTACGGCGCCAGGACCCGCCGCCGGGAACGCCGCTTGAAAGCGGAGCGGTGATCGTGGTGGAACTGGAATGACCTGTTGGGAACTCAACAGGGACTGTCTTCACAAAAATTACCCCGGTCTTGCCGGGCGGCTTGAAGCGGCCGTTCCGGCGGGGAAAAACGGGGAGGCCGAATGGCGGGGAGATCCCGCCTCCATAACCGTAGAGGAAGCCGGGGACAACAGGGACATGATCATCCTTGGCCGCCATGTCCATTCGCCCCGCGATCCGGTGCGGGAGGCGCAACGGCTCGCCGCCAGCCTGCCTTCCGGAACAGGGCCCGTCGTCGTGCTCGGCTTCGGTCTGGGATACGGCGCGGAGGCGGTTTCCCGCCTCATGCCCGGCCGGCCCCTTGTCGTAGTGGAGCGCCACCCTTCGGTACTGAAAAGGGCCCTTGAGGAACGGGATCTGCGGGAATTCCTTTCGGCGCGCGGGATCATCTTTGTTACGGGCGAAAACAGCGGGGGAATCACGGCGGCCCTTGCCCTCCTTGAAAGGAGCGCGACCGGGGAAAATGGCCCCGCCGCGCCGGCTATCCTCAAAAACCGTACGCTGGCAGATCTTAACCCGTCCTGGTACACCCGCGCCGAAGGCGTCATCCGCACCTGGGCCTCGCGGGACGAGGTGAACCTTGCCACACAGCGGCGTTTCGGCAGGCGGTGGGTCCGCAATCTTTCCCGCAACATGACCGCCATCCGCGATCTTCCCGGCATATCCGGCCTGGCCGGTCTGGCGCGGCCGGGTCCGGCGCGGCCGGGTCCGGCGCGGGACGGGGCGGGGAAACCCGGGTCAAAGGCTATTCCCGTGTTCCTTGCCGCCGCGGGACCGTCCCTTGACCGCGTGGGCCCCTTCCTTCCCGAAATCGCCAAACGCTGCATAGTAACGGCTGTCGATACCAGCCTCCGCTTTCTCCTTAAACGGGGAACACAGGCGGATTTTGTCCTTGTCGTCGATCCCCAGTTCTGGAACTGCCGCCACCTCGACCGCTGCCCCTCGCCGCGCACGCGGCTTGTCGCCGAATCGGCGGTTTATCCCCCGGTTCTTGAAGGGACGCCGCCGTTCAGGGAAACGTACCTCTGCGGCAGCCTCTTTCCTCTGGGGCGGTTCATGGAAGACAGGGTGGACCCCAAGGGCGCGCTGGGTGCGGGAGGATCGGTCGCCACCACCGCGTGGGACTTTGCCCGCGTGCTTGGGGCGGAGGAGATCTGGACGGCCGGACTCGATCTTTCCTTTCCCGGCCTCAAGACCCACTACCGGGGGGCGGTCTTTGAGGAAAAAAACCTCGCCGAATCCACGCGGCTGTGTCCCGCCGAAACGGGAGCGGCCAGGGCCCTGCGCGACGGCGCTCCCTTCAGGACCCGGTCCGGGAACGGCGGGGAGGTCCTTACCGACAGGCGTCTTTCCCTTTACGCCGCCTGGTTTGAAAACCGCTTCAGGGAATACCCCGGCATACGGAACTACCGCCTCTTTTCGGACGGGGCGGCTGTCGAGGGGCTTGCCGGCGCGGAACCGGAGGAGCTGCTCGCCCTTCCTGAAAGGCGGGACGAGATAGAGGAACGGCTGGAAGCGGTGTGCGGCGGCGTCCTGGAGGCTTTCCGCGCACCCGGTGAATCGCGGAAAAGGGCGGAACGGTACGAAAAGGCCCGCGCTTCCCTTCTGGAAGGGCTGCGGCGTATACGGGACGACGCGGAAAAGGGGACCAGTGCCGCGGAAAACGCCCTGAAACGGCGCGGGGACGAAGGGGAAATTCTCCCGGTTCTTGACAGCATCAACCGGAAAATCGCCGAAAGCGATGTAAAGGATGTCGCCGGTTTTCTTTTTCCGCCCGGACGCGAACTTGAGGCGGCCCTGAAAACCGCGCGGGAAGATCGTTACGGACGCCATCTGGAATATTCATCGGCGCTGTACCGGGCCCTCGCGGAGGCGGCGGAATACAACCTGCGGATACTGACGGACGGGAGAAAAAAGGTGGAGGCGGAAAAGGCGTTTTCCCCTCAAGTTCCCAAAAAACGGAGCCGATAAAGAATACAACGGGAGGGTCATCCCCCCTGAAAATCAGACGGTGCGCGTTTCCGACGTCCAGGCGCATCGTCTTTTTTTATGCCCCCTGCCTGTAATGCTCCAGGAAAGCGCCGAGCCGCTGTATGGCGGTGGCAAGGGTTTCCCTGTCGGGAAGAAAGACAATACGGAAATGATCGGGAGCCTTCCAGTTAAAACCGGTACCCTGCACAAGAAGTATGCGCTGTTCCCGCAGCAGATCAAAAATAAAACGTTCATCGTCGGTAATGTTAAAGCGCTCAATATCCATTTTGGGAAAGCAGTACAAAGCGCCTTTGGGCGTTACCACCGACAGGCCGGGAATGGAGTTGACAAGATTTACCGCTATATCCCGCTGTTCCCGCAGCCTTCCGCCGGGAAGCACCAGGTCGTTGATGCTCTGGTAACCGCCCAGGGCTGTTTGTATGCCGAACTGGGCGGGCACGTTCGGGCTGATCCGCATGTTGGAAAGCATGTCGAGGCCTTCGCGGTAACCGGCGGCGGTTTTTTTGTTTCCCGAAAGACCCATCCAGCCCGCCCGGAATCCCGCGGCCCGGTAGGCCTTTGAAAGGCCGTTAAAGGTAACGGTAAGGACACCGGGCTCTATGAGGGCCATGGGTATGTGCCTGGCGCCGTCGTACACAATACGGTCGTAGATTTCATCGCTGTAGACGACAAGCTCGTGTTCCAGCGCCACACGGCCTATTTCCTCCAGAACGGAACGGTCGTACACCGCCCCGGTGGGGTTGTTGGGGTTGATCACCACGACGGCCTTTGTCCTGGCGGTCACCTTTGACCTGATGTCCGCGATGTCGGGATTCCAGTCCGCGCCTTCGTCGCACACATAGTGAACGGCCCTGCCGCCAGCGAGAGTTACCGCGGCGGTCCACAGGGGATAATCGGGCATGGGTACCAGCACCTCGTCGCCGGAATTCAAAAGCCCCTGCATGGCCATGACAATGAGTTCGCTTACCCCGTTGCCTATGAAGATGTCGTCCACACCCACATCCATGACGCCTTTGGACTGGAAGTCCTGCATGACGGCCTTCCTGGCGGGGAAGATACCCTGCGAATCGCCGTAGCCCTGCGCATTGGGCATGTTGACGATGATGTCGTGAAGGATCTCGTCGGGTGTGTTGAAACCGAAAGGCGCAGGGTTGCCTATGTTGAGTTTGAGGATGCGGAAACCTTCGGATTCGAGCCGTTTGGCTTCCTTGAGCGCCGGTCCGCGTATGTCGTAGCAGACATCGTTCAGCTTTGTCGATTTTTCGTACAGTTTCATTCAAACCTCCGCGTCAAAACAGCGCCAATGTGTTCATTTTCGAAAAAAACGGCGCTTTTCTACGTGGATTCAAAAAGCCAGTTTCCGGCTTCGTCAAAATACTTCCGCAGAATGGCGGCGTGGACTTCGGTTTCCAGCCTGGCCGTTTCCTTTTTCCAGAGCGAAACCGTTCGCAGCGATTTTCTGACCCGCTTTCTGCCCTCTTCGGCGGCTTCCCCGCACCCGGAGGAATCTTCGGCGTTTTTCCGCAGGGTTCCCGAAAGAAAATAGGCCGAAAGGCCGGTGATGAGCGCGTCCGGCGATTCAAAAACCATGGTCATGAAAACCGGGGCGGCCTTGTCAAACTGCCGTGAAAGGAGCAGCGAAAAACCGTAGTACCAGCGTATCCACTGGGCGTCCCTGCCCTTCCCCGCCTCTTTTTCGAGCATCCGGGAAAAAAAATTCACGGCCCCCGCCGTATCGCCGGAAAGAATGCGCGCCACGCCGAAAACAAGGGCGTTTTTCCCGACAAGGGAAGGCCGTGCGAGAGCGGTCTTGTTTTCAAGGCTCAGCACCGCCGCCGAATCGGACATTACAAGGTAGGTATTGGCCAAAAGCCGCACCAGACGGGACGAATAACGGCCCTTCCGTATTACTTTGGACTCAAGATAACCGGAAAGCGCCGGCCAGTCCTCCCGTTCAAGAAGGCGGTACAGCCTGCTGTTAAGGGCGTAAAAAACATCAAGAACAAGGAGCATGGCGGCCAATACGGCGCCCATGGGCCAGGCGGAACGCCAGAAACCCGCGCTGAAACCGGGACCCAGAACAAGAAGGGGCATAAACACCATGATCAGTAGAAAAAAAACGATGAGTATGTTAAAGATGATAAAGATGGATTTGAATTTCAAACGGAATACTCCTATAATGTACCACAAGGTTATGATAAAAGAAAGAAGAGGACACGTCAATAACGGACGCCGTACAGCCGGGAAACAGGGGCGGGAATGAAAAATTACCTCCTGAGGGACATTCCTCCCGACAGCTACTTTACAAAGACGGTTTATCTGGACGACAGGTTTGTCGTCGCCGCGCCGGAAATGCCCTTTACGATGGACCTGGTCAAGATCCTCGGCAACTGGGAATTCAGGGAAGTCCGCAGCGAAGGGGAACCGAGGGAAGATTATGTCGCCGAAGAGAAGGCGGCCGAGGAAACGGACCTTTCCTCGACAACGGCGCTGGCCGCGAGCGACGCCGACAAGCTCAAAAGGGCCGAGGAATTCTATGTTTCATTCCTGAAATACGTGGAAAAACTCTTTACCCAGGTGGCGATTAAAAACGAGCTGAGTTTCAATTCCGTCGCGGAAAAGATCAAGTCCGTCTGCGAACTGATCAGGGAAGACCGGCGCTTCCTTATGCGGGTGCAAAGGAAGATAGAGCACGGCGACGACGAGAACTACCTTGCCTCGCACGCGGTCCGTTCCACCATTTTCGCCGTCATCATAGGCTCCTATCTCAAGCTGCCCAACCACAGGCTCATAGAACTGGGAGTGGCGGCCCTGCTCCACGAGATAGGCATGATCAAGCTGCCCCCGCAGGTGTACCTTAACAAACGGCCGCTTAATCCCCAGGAACACAAGGCGATCCTTACCCATCCGGTGTTGAGTTTCAATCTGCTTAAATCCTTTGATTTTCCCCTTGTGGTAAGCCTTGCCGCCCTTGAACACCACGAACGCGAAAACGGCTCCGGCTATCCGCAAAAACTCACGGCGGACAAGATAAGCCTCTACGCGAAGATCATCGCCGTGGCCTGTTCTTACGAGGCGCTCAGCGCGGGGCGGCCCCACAAGGAGGCCAAGGACGGCTACGCGGGAATGCTGGAACTGCTCAAAAACGAAGGCAAACGCTACGACGATACGGTGGTACGGGCGCTGGTCTTTTCGCTTTCGATTTATCCCATCGGGCTTTATGTGCTCCTTTCAAGCGGGAAAAAGGGACAGGTGGTGGACGTGAACCCCGAAAACCCCCGGTATCCTGTCGTGCAGGTTTTCGGGGAGCTTACCCCGGACGGCAAGAACAAGATCCTCGATACTTCCCCCGACGGCCTTTACATTGTGCGGCCCCTTACCAGGGAAGAAACGGGCAGTTGATGGAGGACCCCGGCGGCGCGTTTCCCGAAATTCCGGTTTTCTTCTTCCTGATCTTCCTTGGGGGATTTTTTTCCCTGTTTGAAACCGCCCTTTCTTCCGTCCGCAAGGCAAGGCTGAGGAAGGCCGCGGAAGCGGGCGGCGGGAAATACCGGCGCGCCCTTGAGGCCGCCGAGTCTCCCGCGTCCCTCCTTGGCGCGGCGCGGATCTGGAACACCCTCTTCAGAATACTCGCCGGCGTAACGGCCGGTTTCGGCGCGGCGCGGTTCCGCCTGCCCATGGTTTCCGCCGGCGATCCCTTCGCGGGCGCGGCCGTCTCCGTCCTCATACTCCTGGCCGTGTCCCTCGCCGCCGTGATCCTCGGGGACATGATCCCCCGGCTCGTCGCCCGCGCCGCGCCGGAACGCGCCGCCCTGGCCGCCCTTCCCCTCATGACCTTCTTCAGCCTGCTGAGCCATCCCTTCGAAATCCTCTCGGACCGCGTTTCCGCCCTTATCCGTGCCGTCTTTGACACGGAAAAGGAAGACGCCCCCGGCGCCGAGGACGAACTGCGGAGCGCCCTTGAGGAAGGGAAGTCAGGGGCGGTAAAAAGCCGCGAGCGGACCATGGTGGAAGGGGTCTTCTACCTTGGGGATAGGCCTGTGGGAACCTTCATGACCCACCGTTCGGAAATACAGTGGCTTGACATTCACTCAGACAGGGAGGAGATGCTCGCCGCCGCGGCCGGCGCCGGACTGCGGGGCTGCATACCCGTCGCCGACGGCACCCCCGATCAGATACGGGGCGCGGTGTACCCTGAAGAACTCTACCTCGCCCTGCTTGGGGGACTGCCCGGAGGCCTCCTTCCCGTGATACGCAGGGTCCGTTTTATCCCCGAAACCATGTCGGCGCTCAAGGCCCTTGAAGCCTTCAGGGGGGGCGAAGGGGATTACTTCTTTGTCATGGACGAATACGGCGGCTTTGCCGGCATGGTTTCGCTGCGGAACCTCATTGACGAAATTGTCGAACTTTCCGGTTCAGACGCGGAAGGGGAAGAGCTGGCAAAACAGGAAGACGGCTCGTGGCTTGCCCTTGGCAGCATCAACATAGACGACGTTTCCCGCGTTCTTTCGCTGGAAAGCCTCGCGGGGGATCACCTGGATTATCACACGCTGGCGGGCTTTATCCTTTCGCTGTCAGGAGAAATTCCCCGCGCCGGCGCGTCTTTTGAATCGTCGGGCTACCGTTTTACCGTTGTGAGCATGGACGGGAACAGGATAGACAGGGTGCGTATCCAGGGCCTTACGGTTCTTGAGGGGGAACGGTAACGCGGCCGCCCGACAGTTCCCTGGGGTACACAACAATTCCCAGCTGTTTTTCAAGGCGCTCAAGGCGGCGCATCTCTTCGCCGTCGCCTATCGTTACCATGACGCCGGTTTTTCCCGCCCGGCCGGTTCTTCCGGCGCGGTGAACATAGGCGCCGCCGTCTGGGGGAACATCCAGCTCCACCACATGGGTAATGCCGGGAACGTCAAGGCCGCGGGCGGCAAGATCGCTTGAAACCAGCACGGAGAATTTCCCGGAGCGGAAACCGTCCATGGCCGCCTTCCGCTCCTTCCTGTCAAGGCCGCCGTACAGCGCCGCCGCGGCTATGCCGGCGTGCCTAAGGCGGGAATAGATGATCCCCGGCTGCCCGCCGCCGCCTGAAATGACCAGGGCCTTGCCGGGCTTTTCGGCGGACAAAAAAGAAACGAGCGTATGTATCTTCCGCCGCCCTTCGCTGAAAAAGGCCCAGTGCCGTATGCGTTCCCTGAGTATTTCCTCCCCGCCGCCCTCGACGACAAGGGGATCCCCGCCCCCCCCCAGGGCAAAAAGGGCAAAGAGGGAAAGGAGCCGTTCCCTGCTTTTCGCCGAAAGGGTCGCCGAACAGGCCGCGGCCTGCGTAACACCCCGAAGGAGCCCGGCAAGAAGGGAAGTTTCCGGAAAGAGTTCGTCCGCCGCGAGGCGGTCCCCTTCGTCCAGCACAAGGAAACGGACAGCGGAGGGGAGGAGTTTTCCCGCGCGGACAAGTTTTACAAGCCTTCCGGGATTTCCCGCGACAATGAGGGGCTTCCGCTTCCGCAAGGCGTCCATCTGGCGGCCAATGTTTCCCGAACCGGCAAGCAGCAGCACGGACGGAACCGGCCCGCCTTCCGCCCCGTGTTCCGCCGACGCCGTCATTCCCCGCAGAAGAAAATCGGCCTCGTTTTTTATCTGGGCGCACAGTTCATGGGTGGGCGCGCAGATCATCATGGCCGGGCCCGGAAGGCCCGCCATGCCTTCGCCTTCCAGCCGTTCAAGAAGGGGAACAAGATACGCGAAGGTTTTTCCCGTGCCGGTGGCGGAACGGAAGATGACGCTTTTGCCTTCGGAAAGAAGGGGCATTACCCGCGCCTGTATGTCCGTGGGAGAGGTGATGTTCCTTTCGGAAAGGCATCCGGCAAAGAGGGGGTGTCCGAAATTCACGCGGGGCCGCCTTTCCGCTTTCCCGGGCCGAAAAAATTTTTCCATTTTTCACGCAGCAGGGTCTTGCGTTCCCGCCTGCCAAGATAGGCGTCAAGATCGCTTATCAGATGGGAATATTCGTTGATATGGGGCCGCAGCTCTTTTTGCAGGTCCCGTCCCGCCGACGCGCGGATATAGCGCCGGGAATGCTCCTCGAGTTTGAGGAGCTGTCTTTCTATCTTGTCAAGAACGTCGGAATTCTCATTTCTGTCCGTCTTGTCGAACGCGCCGAATTCGTATTTGACGACGCCGTCGTTGCGTATCTCGCCCTTGAATGTCCGGTAGAGATTGAGTTTGATGCCCTTTCTGACATAGGCGAAACGGCCCTCCTTTTCAAAGCGGCGCACGCTTACCATGACGCAGGCCGAACCGAGGAAATGCAGCGGGCGGAACACCGACGCCCGCTTCACGAAATTGTTGTCCTCGGCGACGTAGATCGTCTCGTCGAAACCGTCGACGCGGTCAAAGAGCCGTTTCGTCACAAAGATGCAGAAGCCGAACGCCTTCGGATCTATCCACAGGTTGAGGATCACCGCGAGATTGATGAGCTTGTGTATGACGCGGTCAAGCTGGTAATCGGAAAGGGGCTTTATCTCGCAGGTCGCAAGATCGATAAAGCGATCCTGCATTTCGTCATGCACATTCCGTATAAAGCCAGGCGGCAGAATAACGTCCGCGTCAAGAAAGTACAGGAGTTCCCCCGTAGCGGCCCTGGCGCCGGCGTTTCTTCCCGCGGCCGGGGAGCCTCCTTCCACCACCAAGCAGCCGTAGTGCGCGGCAACTTCCCTTGTGCGGTCCCTGGACCTGGCGTCGGCAACTATCACCTCGTAATCGTCAAAGTCCTGCGCCTTGATGCTGTCCAGAAGCCGGGGAAGTATGGCCTCTTCGTCAAGCGCCGGAATGATGATGCTGACCTTCATTGTTCATAAGTATAGTGTAAAGAAAGACAAAAAACACCCGCAATGCCCCCGGCCGGGACGATACCCGCGCGGCGGAAGTAGCTACTTCCACGACAGAGGTAGCTACTTCCACGACAGAAGTAGCTACATCCACGACAGAGGTAGCTACTTCCATGACAGAAGTAGCTACATCCATGACAGAAGTAGCTACTTCCATGACAGAAGTAGCTACTTCCACGACAGAGGTAACTACATCCATGACAGAGGTAGCTACATTCACGGCAGAAGTAGCTGCTTCCAGGGCGGATCTACCTGTACCCAAAGTAAACCGGGGAGCCCTGCCGCCGCTGGAAGAAGATTTCCGTATCTGATACCATAAAACCAGAGGCTTTCCCAAAACTTCAGTTTTTGGGAAATGCTCACCATTCTTGTCATTCGGAGTAGCGCGGTATGAACATAAGCATTGTATTTCTGGCGGTATTCCTTGCCGTCATGACGGCAATAGGGATCTGGGGCATGAAGAAGACCCGGACCCTGGGAGATTTTTTTCTGGGGGGAAGGACCCTGGGTCCGTGGATTTCGGCCGCGGCCTACGGGACATCCTATTTTTCCGCCGTCATCTTCATAGGATTCGCCGGAACGCAGGGCTGGCAGTTCGGGCTTCACTCGCTGTGGATAGCGGCGGGCAACGCCGTCATCGGCGCGGGGGCCGCCTGGCTTGTGCTGGCCCGCCGTACCCGGCGCATGACGGGGAACCTTGACGCCATGACCATGCCGGAATTCCTGCAGGAGCGCTATGGGGCAAAGCATCTTAAACCGGTGGCGGCCTCGGTTATCTTCTTTTTTCTCCTTCCCTATTCCGCGTCGGTCTTCAAGGGGCTTGGGCATCTTTTTGAAAAGGGTTTCGGCATTCCCTACGACATAGCCCTTCTTGTCATGATCGCCTTTACCGGGATCTACCTTATTCTGGGCGGTTATTTTGCCATAGCGGTTACCGACTTCATACAGGGGATCATCATGTTCGCGGGCGCGGCGGTTCTTGTCCTTGTTCTTTCGAACGAGGGAGGGGGCATCGCGGAGATGTTCGTGAAGGCCGGTGAAAATTACCGGGCCCACATTCCACCCGCCGAAAGGCCTTCGGCGCTTACCGTCATATCGCTTGTATTCATGACCAGCTTCGGCACCTGGGGACTTCCGCAGATGACCCAGAAATTCTACGCCATAAAAAACGAACAGGTAATTCCGAAGGCGGCCCTTGTAACCACCGTCTTTGCCCTCGTGATAGGTTTTTCCGCCTATTCGACCGGGGCCTTTTCCCATGTGTTTTTTGATCCCGAAACAATTCCCCGCGACGGGGCGGGCGCCGTGCAGTACGATCTTGTCGTTCCCACCCTGCTTACCGGGCATCTTCCCCAGCTGCTCCTTGCCCTGATACTCCTCCTGGTGCTTTCCGCGTCAATGTCGACGCTTTCCTCGCTGGTGCTGGTTTCCTCTTCCTCGGTGGCCATCGACCTGTACCCGTCGCGCCTTGAGGCAAAGAGCGGCAAGGACAAGTCCGTGGCCATGATGCGCTTCCTTTCGGCCATTTTTATTGTTGTCTCGTATTTTATTTCCCGCTTCCAGATCAGCATTATCGTGTACCTTATGTCCCTTTCCTGGGGCGTGGTTTCAGGCGCGTTCGCGGCGCCCTACATCTTCGGCCTCTATTCAAAAAGGGTAACCAAAGCCGCGGCCTACGCGGGGCTTCTTTCGGGGTTCGCGGTTATGACGGCCCTTTTCTTCATACTGGGACAGCGGAATTCCCCCCTCGCGGCGTCCATTGCCATCGCCGTTCCCTTCGCCGTGGTGCCCCTTGTGTCGGCCTTTACCGCCCCGCCCGAAAAGGAACTTCTGGACAGGGCCTTCCAGGGGATTACTTGAGGACGCCGGCCGAATCTATGTAATACGGAGAGACTCCGGTAAATTTCATGTAGTTGGATGAAATGAGGCCGCCCAGTACCTGCACGTTCACAACGGGGGGCTCGGTGTCGAGCCTTATGAGCGCCCGGGAGGACAGGGAGTGCCGCGTCAGATTCGACGTGATCGTCACAAGCGCCCGGGGGTATCCGGTATTATGGCTCAGGTAGATGTCGTTATTGCCTATATACGCCCCGCCGCCCATTGAAAAGACCGGCCCGAGATACCACATCTTGTCAACGACAACGCCGTTTCCTTCGCCGCTGTCGCTGTAGTTGTTTGAAATCTCCCCTCCCAACATGTCGAAGGTGTTGACAGGTATAGAGCTGGAAGAGGCACTGGGGATAAACACCCCGCCTCCGTAACCGGCGCAGGTGGGGCTTACGCCGCCCGCTATCCACCGGGCCCGGTTTCCGTTTATATAGCCCCCCGACATGGTCAGTTTTACGCCGTAAGAGTCGAACATGATCCCGCCGCCTGAAAGGCCCGCGCTGTTGCCGGCTATGCTGCTGTCCGCGCCCGATATGGTTCTTTCCACGGCGACGGCGCCCAGAATATTGGTGTAGAAGTATAGTCCCCCGCCGCTTCCGGCCGTTCTGTTAAAGGTAATGCTGCCCCCCGACATCTCAAAACCGCCAAAGCATTCAACGCCGCCGCCGTTTCCCGCCGTCCTGTCGTTGTTTTGCAGTACCGCGCCGCTTTTAAGCCTCAACAAACCCGGCGTACTGCCTACAGACACCAGGGCGGAAGTGGAAGTGACGCCGGTGTTGGATACCGGGCCGGCCGCGGCGGGCGTTCCGCCGCTCCAGAGGGCGCCGCCGTCCACGATAAGGGCCGACCCCGGAGGGGCGCCAAGCTCCAGAACGCCCGAAGGGCTTATGTCAAAGACGCTCCAGGGAGTGCTGCCGCTACCCACCCTCTTTATGACATATTTGCTTCCCGCTTCCACGGTAAGGCTGATGCAACGCATGTTAATGTCGATTTCTTCCGTGAGCGAAAGCTCGACATTGGCAAGAAGGGTGACGGTTTCGGGGACGGTGTAGATGCCGTACAGGGCGGCGGCAATGGCAAGCTGGAGCGTGGTGTAATAGACGGCCGTTCCGACAGGCGGACCTTCTCCTGTGGAACTTACCACGCGTTTTGCCGCCACGGGAACAAGATACCCCGCGCTGTCCACCCGCCAGTGGCGGGGAGAATACCAGCCGGAACTTGTCATGTCCTCCGGGGTAACGTCAAAACGGGCGTGGTTGGCGGCAATATCGGCGCCCAGGACCGTATCGTCCAGAACCTGTACCAGGGCGCTGTAGGAAGACGGGGTAACGCGCGCGATGGGGGCAAAGGGGCCTCCGCCAAGGGTTCCCTCAACGGTAATGTACGCGCCGCTTTCAAGGTACACGTCGTTGTCAACAGTGACCGAGGCGCCGCCTTTGAGGACAAAGGTCCCGCCGCTTTCAACATACACGGCCCGTCCGGGTATGGACGCCCCCCTTACGGCCAGGGAGCCGTCAAGGACAAGGGTAGCGCCCGAGGCCACGGTAAAGAGGGTTTCACTGTTTCCCGCCCAGCGGGATATGGAGACGGAGCTTCCCGGAGTATAGGGGGCAAGGAGGATGTGTTTGCCCGGCCCTATGACAAGTCCGTTACACCATCCCATGGCAATATGATCGCCGATATTCCGCACGATCCCTATAACCGAAGGCGAAGACGCCGTTCCGTCATTCGCCGCGTCTACGGCTTCACGCAGAGTGTAAAACCAGGCGCCGTTCCAGACGGCAAGGGGCGCCGGTATTTCGGGGATGCTTTCCCGCAGGAGGTAGTTCACCATGGGGTTCTGGCATGAAAGAAACATGAACACACACAAAAAAACGGAAAAAATGATCTTTCCCCTGGGTTTTTCTTTCATGCCGTTTCTCATTGGGGCGCCTGGATTTTGTAGATGCGTACGCGCACCCGCCTGTTGCCCTCGGGGTTTCCAGGGTCGGCGCCACGTCCGCCCGATCCGTTTACCGTGACGCGATCTTCCCCGACGCCGCGCCTTAGAAGCTCGTCCCTGACAAAGGCCGCGCGGGCCAGGGAGATAGGTACAAGCCGGCCGGTTTCTTCCTGGTCCGTTCCCAGCACGGGATTCGCGAATCCTTCAAGCTGAACCCGGTAAGCGCCGTTGGCGGCGAGGAACGCGGCCAGCGCGTCAAGCGCGAGCAGGTTGGCCTTTATGGTCCGCGCGTCAAGGCCCCGTTCGGGATCCGTATCCCTTCCGGCAAAATCGGCCTCGTTCGCCCGGAATATGAAGTCCGGTATTTCGGGAATAACGGGTTCCTCGTCTACCAGGGGAGGAGGAAGCTCTTCGGGCGGCAACTCTTCGGGCGGCGGCAACTCGGGCGGCGGAGGCGGAGGCGGCGGCGGCGGTGGTGGAGGAGGCGGTGGAGGCGGCGGCAATTCAGGCGGCGGAGGCGGTGACGCGAGAGCGAAACGGTAACCCGCGACAAGGCCGAAGCCGAAACCGGTGGGCCAGCCGAAACGGACATACGGTTCGGCGTAAAAACTCTTCAAGAAAAAACGCGCCCCCAGGCTTCCGTCCGCGAGA
>JAIRXH010000142.1 GCA_031268385.1 Treponema sp.
TTCAGCGACACGGGCTGGTCCCTGCGCATCATCGAGGCCATATCCTTCGCCGTGTTCCTGCCCATGGCGGCGCTCCTCAACACCTGGTTTTTCAAAAAAACCGGAAGCGTTTATATGGGCTCGACCATTTCCGCGCTGTTTCTTGCTTTTTCCACGGTAGGCAATACCTGTTTCCAGTTCCTTTTCTAGCCTGACAGGCTGTTGAAAAAGTGGATTTTTAGCACTAATTGTGTCAAAAATCCCGATTAAACGCCTGTTTTGGCAGGCTGCAAGGTAGAAAATTCGCAGTTTCACCGCGAATTTTCTTTATTTCAACAGCCTGCTGAAGAACAACGGCGGGGTTTCATGCCCCGCCGCCGCACAACTGCTCAGGCGATTACCGCGGGTAATGCCCCCGTTGCCCGCAGTTGTGCAGTGTGCCCGCAGTTGTGCGGCATTGAACCCGCGATCCGTTATCAACCCGCGCGTAGCCGCCGCACAACTGCCTAGGCGATTACCGCAGGTAATCGCCCCAGGTCATAAGGCGTTTCCTGGTACACATAGTTGAGCCAGTTGGAAAAAAAGAGATGCGCGTGGGCCCTCCAGCGGACTATGGGGGTCTTTGACGGATCGTCTTCCGGGTAGTAGTTTCGGGGAATGTCTATGGAAAGTCCCCGCGAAAGATCGCGGCGGTATTCCCTGTCGAGGGTAAGGGGATCGTATTCAAGGTGGCCGGTAACGTAGATTTCGCGGCCTTCGCGGGCGGTAACGATAAAGAGCCCGGTCTCCGGGCTTTCCGACTGTATGGCAAGCCGGCCGTCGGCGGCGACCGCGTCCCTGTCTATCGTAGTGTGGCGCGACTGGGGGGCAAGAAATTCATCGTCAAAACCCCGGAAAAGGGTTGTGTGCCGCTCGTGTATCCTGTGGGGGAAGATGCCGAAGAGTTTTTGTTCAAGCTGTTTTTTTTGAACGCCGTAGCGCCGGTACAGTCCCGCCTGCGCGCCCCAGCAGATGTGCATCACCGACCATACGTTCCGGCCCGAATAGTCTATCATGCCGGCAAGTTCGTCCCAGTAGTCCACCTCTTCAAAGGGAAGGGTTTCCACCGGCGCGCCGGTAATGATAAGGCCGTCAAGGCGCACGTTGTTTTCGATAATCTCCTGGGAATCGCGGTAGAATTTCTCAAGGTGTCCAGGCGGGGCGTTTTTCGATTCATGGCTTCCCATACGCAGAAAGCTCAGATCCACCTGCAGGGGGCTGTTCCCCAGAAGCCGCAAGAGCTGTATTTCGGTATCCACCGTTGTGGGCATAAGGTTGACTATGCCGACCTTGAGGGGCCGTATGTCCTGGTGTTCGGCCCTGGCCTCGGTCATGACAAAAACATTCTCCCGCCTCAGCGCTTCGCAGGCGGGCAGATCCTCAGGAATTTTTATGGGCATGGCGGTTCCGCTTACAGTTTTACGCCGGAAGGAAAGCGGGGCACATTCGCCTCTCCAAGAAAGGCCGCGCAGGCGTCGACAAGAACGGCGTGATCCTCAAGATGGGGCATTCCCGAAACCGTAAAAACCGCGGCAAGTTCCGAATCTTTTATGCGGACGGGAAAGCCGCCGCCGCCCCATACATAGAAACGGGGATCAAGCCCCCGCGATTCAAGCGTTTCCTTCCGCTTTTCGAGGCGCAGGGTAAAAAGCAGGGTGCTTTCCTCAAAATCCCTTACCGTGTTGAATTTTTTGGTCATCCAGCCTTCGTTGTCCGCCGTGGTCCCCGCGGCCATGTACTGAAAGACGGCCAGCCCGCTTGTGAGCCGTATGCTTACCGAAAGGGGATAGCCGTTTTTCAGAATAATGCCGGCCGCCTCGTTCCCCAGCTTCCAGGCGTCTTCCCGGTTGAAACGGGGAAAACGGAGCAGTTCTTCCTGCTTTTCCACTATGGCGATCAATTTGTCAATTTTCATTCCAGCTCCTCTGGCGCACCCGTGCCTTTTGTATTACTATAGCACAGGCCCGTATGGAGTGAGAATACGGCAAGGAGGCAGCGTGAACAGGGAAGAACGCATCGGGGATTTGATTTCCAAAATGACGCTCGAAGAAAAAGTGTCCCAGTTAAGCTATACCAGTCCGGCGATACCGCGCCTTGGGATACCTGAATACAACTGGTGGAACGAATGCCTTCACGGGGTGGCGCGGGCGGGCATTGCCACGGTTTTTCCCCAGGCCATAGCGCTGGCGGCCACGTTCGACGACGCCTTTGTGCGGAAAGTGGCGGAGGCCATTTCGGACGAGGGCCGGGCAAAGTACAACGAGGCCGTCAAACGGGGCAACCGGGGCCAGTACTGGGGGCTTACCTTCTGGACGCCGAACATCAACATCTTCCGCGATCCCCGCTGGGGAAGGGGGCAGGAAACCTACGGGGAAGATCCCTTCCTTACCAGCCGCATAGGCGCCGCCTTTGTCCGGGGCCTGCAGGGGCCGGATCCCGAACATCTCAAGGCCGCCGCCTGCGCCAAACATTACGCGGTCCATTCGGGGCCCGAACGGCTGCGCCATACCTTTGACGCGGTTGTATCGAAAAAAGATCTCTTTGAAACGTATCTTCCCGCCTTCAAGGCACTGGTCGACGAAGGGGTTGAGGCGGTCATGGGCGCCTATAACCGGACCCTCGGCGAACCCTGCGGCGGCAGCACATATTTGTTAAAGGAAATACTCCGGGGTACATGGGGTTTCAGGGGCCATGTAACTTCCGACTGCTGGGCCATACGGGATTTTCACGAACATCACAAGGTCACAAAGACCCCCGAAGAATCGGCGGCCATGGCCCTTAACGCCGGCTGCGATCTTAACTGCGGCTGTACCTTTCCCGAACTTACCGTTTCATTCAAAAAGGGCCTTGTTACCGAGGAGGCGATCAATACAGCCCTTGCGCGGCTTTTGCGGACCCGCTTCAAGCTGGGAATGTTCGATCCTCCCGAAGACGATCCCTATTCCGGACTTTCGGGGGATGTGATCAACTGTGAAAAACACCAGAAGCTGGCCCGCGAGGCGGCGGAAAAATCCATCGTGCTTCTCAAAAACGACAGGGGGCTTCTTCCCCTTGACGACAGCGCCAAACGCATAACCATAATTGGTCCAAGCGCCGCCAATCCCCTGACGCTTTTCGGCAACTACTACGGGATCAGCCCCCGCTTTGTCACCTTCCTTGAAGGGCTGGGCATGAAGGTGCGGGACAAGTACGCCGTCAGCCTTGAATACCGGCCCGGCTGCCTCCAGTATGAGGAGAGCCACCCCGCCCGTTTCGGTTCCCAGACGGGCTTCTTCACCGGCGCGGACACCGATCTCTTTATCGCGGTCATGGGCCTTGACGGCTCCATGGAAGGGGAAGAGGGGGACGCCATCGCCTCCGACTCAAACGGCGACCGGGACGCCATAGAGCTTCCCCCCTGGCAGCTCAAATTCCTCCGCGCCGTCAAGGATACCGGAAAACCCGTGATTCTTGTTCTTACCGGGGGAAGTCCCATCGCCATTCCCGAGGATATAGCCGACGCGATTATCTTCGCCTGGTATCCCGGTGAAAAGGGCGGGGAAGCCCTCGCCGGCATCATCTTTGGCGATGTCGTTCCCTCCGGCAAATTGCCCCTTACCTTTCCCGCTTCCACAAGCCAGCTTCCCCCCTACGAGGACTATTCCCTCACGGGAAGGACCTACCGCTACATGACGGAAAAGCCCCTCTATCCCTTCGGATTCGGTCTTTCCTATACATCGTTCCGCTTTGATTCCATAGGGCTTTCTTCGCCGTCCATAGCGAAAGACGGCCTTGTAAAGGCGGTGGTAAAGATCAGCAATACGGGAAAGCGTGACGGCGAAGAGGTGATCCAGATCTACATTTCAAAGGATGCCCGCGCCGCCTGCGATCCCCTCTTTTCGCTCCGGGCGTTCCGCCGTGTCTTTTGCCCGGCGGGAAAAACGGTGAGCGCCGAATTCGAGCTTTCCGCCTCCGCCTTTGAATCGGTTGACGCCGAAGGCGGCAGCGTCCTTGTTCCCGGTTCCTACACGGTAACGGCCGCCGGCGCCGCCCCTGTTCCCGCCGCGCTTGAAAAGGGGGCGGCCGAACCTGTGCGCGCGGTCATAACGGTGAGGTAACGCCGGAGGAGCGGCCTTGTTTTTGGCCGTTCAATGCTTCTATATTATATACAAGGAGAACGGGAATGAAACTGAAAAAATACGTTTTTTTCTTGATGATGACGGTGTTTGCCGCGGGCCTCTGGGCAAAGGCGGGCGGAGAGCGCATACGGATGGCGACCGGGGGAAATACGGGAACCTATTACGCGTTCGGCTCGGCGGTGGGCCAGATTTTTACCAGTAAGACCGGCATACCCGTTGTCATACAATCCACCGGGGCGTCGAAGGCCAACATACAGCTTGTGGCCGCGGAGGAAGTGGAACTGGCCATTGTTCAGAACGATGTCATGGATTACGCCTACCGGGGAACGGATCTTTTTACCGGGGAACAGACCCAGGCGTTTTCCGCCATGGCGGCGCTCTACGCCGAGGTATGCCAGGTGGTGGCGAATTCCGCGTCGGGAATAAAAACCATCGCGGATCTTGAAGGGAAAAATGTTTCCGTCGGCGACGCCGGAAGCGGCACCGAATTCAACGCCCGCCAGATCCTTGAAGCCTACGGAGTTTCCTTTGACGGCATCAACAAACAGAACCTGAGTTTCGGCGCGTCGGCGGACGCGCTGCGGGACAACAAGATAGACGCCTTTTTCTGCGTCGCCGGCGCGCCGACCATGGCCATTGTCGATCTCGCGATGGGAAAGGACATTACCGTGCTTGAAGTAGACGACGCCCATGCCGCCGTCCTGATGGAAAAATATCCGTTTTATACCCAGTACCCCATAGCGTCGGGAAGCTACCGGGGCGTTCCCGGCGCGGTAAAGACCGTGGCGGTCAAGGCGACCTTTATCGTGAGCAACAAACTTTCGGACGATACGGTGTACCGGCTTACCAAAACGCTGATGGAAAGCGGCGCCGAAATAGCGGCGGCCCACTCCAAAGGCGCCGAACTTTCCACATCGTACGCGGTCAGCGGAATTTCCGTGCCGTTCCATCCTGGAGCCCGGCGGTACTTCCGGGAAATAGGCGTGATGCGGTAGTTGAAAGGTTTCTTTTTCCTTGCCGTTAACCTGTTCCTCGCCTCTCTTGCCCAGGCGGGAGGGGCGCGGGCAAAAAGCCCCGCGGAAGCGGCGCCGGGCGCTCTTTCGGCCTTCCTTGTTCTTTCCGATGAAAAGACGGGGAAGGTATACGGCGAATGGGAAGCTCCCGAAGGAAAGGAATTTGCCGTCGAATTTATCCATTCGGTGAACAACAGCCCGGTGCGGGAGATGTTCAGTGTGGAAGGCGGCGTGATACGCGGCCGGGCCGTCCTTTTTTTTTCCTTCGGCGCCGGTATGCAAAGTACGCTGGAAGAAGGGGAACGTTTTGTCCGCGACGGTGAGGGCATGATCATAACGGGGTCAAAGCGTACCTGGGAGGAATTGCGTTATATTGTGGGAACCGTTTCGGATCACGTTCTTTTTATCGGGGATGAACGTATTGGCCTGCGGGATCTGTGCGGAAGAAACGCCCAGGTTGTTTTCAGCATAAGAAAAGGAGGCGGAAAGTGACGCGTCAGGATGATTCTTTTCACGCCTTGAGCGAAAGCGAAACCGAAGAACTCGTTGCCAGCGTCGACCGGGAATCGAATGTGCGCAAGTTCTCGGGGCTTCCTTCGTATATAGTCAAGGGTTTTTTGCTGCTCTTTGCCGTGTACATATTCTGGATAACCCTTTTCGCGTCCCTGCCCGAACAGGTCAGACGCAGCGCCTTTTTGGGTTTTCTTGTCTTCAACGGCTACCTCCTTTATCCCGTGCGCCGCGCGAAGGTTAAAAGGATCAACCATATCCCCTGGTACGATATGGCGCTGGGCATTGCCGGCAGCGCCGCGTTTTTCTATTATGTGTTCAATTTTAACGCGATAATTGCCCGCGCCGTTCTCTTGCTGCCGGTTGACGTTGCCGTGGGGATTGTGGGAATAGCGGTTCTCGCGGAACTGTGCAGGCGGGTTGTGGGGCTTCCCATACTGGTTGTCGCCGCCGCCTTTATTGTTTATTCGGCGGTGTCGGGCTTTTCCCTGCGCCGTGTCGTGCATCAGCTTTTCTATACCACCGACGGCATCATTGGAACTCCGACGGGCGTCTGTTCGACCTTCATCGTTCTTTTTATTTTTCTCGCTTCTTTTCTTGAAAAATCGGGCATTGCCGCTTTTTTTATTGATCTTGCCAATTCTGTCGCCGGTTTCGCGTCGGGAGGGCCCGCGAAAGTGGCGGTCATCGCGAGCGCGCTTGAGGGAATGTACTCTGGAAGCTCCGTCGCCAATACGGTCGGCTCGGGCAGCGTGACCATTCCGGTCATGAAAAAGACGGGTTACAGGCCGGAGTTTGCCGCGGCGGTGGAAGCGGCCGCTTCGACGGGCGGACAGATCATGCCCCCCATCATGGGGGCCGCCGCCTTTCTCATGGCGGAACTGACCGGCATTCCCTATCCCATGATCGCGGTGTCGGCGGTGCTTCCCGCCGTGCTTTATTTTACGGGGATTTTCCTCATGATCCATTTCGAGGCGAAGAAGCTCGGCCTTAAGGGGCTGCCCCGCGAGTCCATTCCCCGGTTCGGAAAACTTCTTATAAGCCGGGGCTATCTCTTTCTTCCCGTCGTAGTGCTGGTCGCGTTTATGGGCGCGGGCTTTACGCCTGCCTACGCCGCCTGCTTCGCCATAGCGGCGGCGGTTGTCATCAGTTTTTTCAGAAAGGATACGCGCTTTACCCCCGCGTCCTTTGTCGACGCCCTTGCCGGCGGTTCGCGGAACACCATAGGCGTCGCCATGGCCTGCGCCATGGCCGGCATTGTCGTCGGGATTGTTTCACTGTCCGGCCTGGGACAGGTGCTTATCGCCGCCCTGCTTGTCGTGGCGGAAAACAGCCTCCTCCTTGCTCTTTTTCTTACGATGATAGCGTGCCTTGTTCTTGGTATGGGAATTCCCACCACGGCGAATTACGTGATCATGGCGACCATAACCGCGCCCATCGTGATACGCATGGGTATTCCGGTCATGGCGGCCCACATGTTTGTGTTTTATTTCGGCATAGTGGCCGACATAACGCCGCCTGTCGCCCTGGCCGCCTACGCTGGAGCGGCCATAGCCGGCGCCAACCCCATCAAGACCGGGCTCATCGCGACGCGGCTGGCCATAACCGCCTTTATCATTCCCTATATTTTCGTGTTCAGTCCGGCCATGCTCCTTATCGATACCACTCCTCTTGAAGTTATCCGTATCGTGCTGACTTCCTGCATAGGAATGTTCGGCCTTGCCGCGGGCCTTGAAGGCTACATGCTGAAAAAGGTTTCCGTTCCCCTGCGCCTGGCCGCCATGGCCGGGGGCCTTTTGCTGATTGATCCGGGATTCTACTCCGATCTTGCCGGATTCTGCCTTATCGCCCTTGTAACGCTGTCCCAAATTGTCGCGACAAGGCGAAAATCCAAAGCCCCGGCAGGCTGACCGGCGGACAAACACTTTCGCCGCGCGCGAAACCGCAACGGTACGGACAGGCGGATATAAATTGTTCCGTGTATTTTGAAACTGGAGAATGGGGGATTCGAACCCCCGGCCTATAGATTGCGAACCTATCGCTCTACCAACTGAGCTAATTCCCCGGCCGGATCTTATGGCATAACGGACCATGCCGAAAGCCTCGGATGCATTATCATAGCAATGTTGATATAATTGATCAATATGGTTTCGCTGCTGTTCAATATTTTCCGTTTCGGCTTTGCCCTGGTCTTTGTCGCTCTCCACGCGGCCCTTATGGCGGGTTTTCTCCGGGAATGGACGCGGGACCGGAAGGCCGCCGGGAAAACACGGAAAAGGGAGGATCTTCCCAGGGTATCGGTGATTGTCCCCTTCCGCAACGAAAGCCTTCGGATAGGGGGGCTCCTGCGGACACTCGGAGATCAGAATTATCCCGGAGCCGAGTATATTTTTATCGACGACCGTTCCACCGACGACGGCCCCCTCGCGCTTGCCCGTTTTACGGAGGGAAGGAAGGACTGCCGCGTCATCACTCTTGCCGAGAATCCGGGGCCAAATCACAAACAGTACGCCATAGGCCGGGGCATAGAGGCCGCCGGGGGAAACCTGCTTCTTTTTACGGACGCCGACTGCGAAGTGCCCCCCGGCTGGATTCTGGCCATGGCCGGACGCATGGCGGATGAACGGGTGGGGGTGATCATAGGGCCGGTTTTCAGGAAATACGGCAGGGGCTTTTTTTACTTTTATCAGTGTATCGATCACGCGATGCGGTACATGTACCTGGCCGCTTCCACGGGACTCGGCGCCGCCGGGGGCGGTTTCGGGAACAACCTTATCCTCCGCCGGGAATGCCTTGACCGTATAGGCGGCTACGGATCGGTACCCCCTTCGCCGACCGAGGACGCCGCGCTTGTATCCCGCATCCGTTCCCTTTCGGGCTTTGAGGTCCGTTCGGCCGTCGGGAAGGACAGCCATGTGTTTACCCGGCCGGAACATTCCTGGGCCGCTTTTCTCAACCAGACGCTCCGCTGGAACAACGGCGGGCTGTTCAGCGCCGATCCCCTGACCCGGACAGGCTTTGGCGGCCTCATGATCTCCATATCAATGGGGATCATCGCCATTCCCTTCCTGCCCTTCTTTCCGGGCCTGTGGCCGCTGCCGGCGGCGGTTCTGTGCTCCATGCTCATGAACACCGCCGCCGTCCTGGGCATGGGAAGCGTTCCCTGTGGAAACGCGGCGGGCTATGTTCTTCAGCTTCTCTTTACCCCTGCCTGGATGACGCTGCTTACCATACTGGGCTTTCTGGGTTTCAGGACGGACTGGAAGGGAAGCCGCTTCTGAGACCGGAAGCCGCCTTTTATATGACGCCTGTCATCCAGCCTTTGGCGTCCGGAAGGGTTCCGTACTGGATTCCCTTGAGGGTGTCCCGTATATACGCGGTAAATTCCCCTGTTTTGCCGCCGTTAAAGACCGCCTTCTTCCCCTGATGGGTAAGGGACTCTATGGGGGTTGCCCCGGCGGCCGTACCGCTGACAAAACATTCCATTGTTTCACCAAGCGCTTCCTCAATGTCTATCTTCCGCTCGCCGACCTTTATGCCCTTGTCACGGGCCAGTTCTATAATGCTGGCCCTCGTTATTCCCGGAAGTATGGTATCTCCCAGTTCGGGCGTTACCAGTTCACCGGATTTAAGGCGGAAGAAGATGTTGCAGGATGAACCTTCCTCCACGTATTTGCGGTGTACCGCGTCAAGAAAGACGCATTCCATGTAACCCGATTCGGCGGCCTCATGCTTGGCAAGGGCGGCTATCACATAATTGGAGCTGGCCTTGATCCAGCCGGTTCCCCTGGGCGTCGCCCTGATCCGGTCCGTGACGACGGCGTCAAAATTGCCCGCGGAAAAATAGGAGCTTACCGGCGTACAGATTATCACAACCCAAGGGTCGCGGCATGTATTTACCCCTATGCCCCCTTCGGCGTAGGTAAAGGGCCGCACATACACAGAATCGGCGGTCATGAAGGAATCTTTTTCCCATTCCGTCTTGTAGTGCGGCCTGAAGCCCATTTCGGCGTTCCGGCGCACCGTTTCGGCGCAGGCCCTGACGAAGATCTCTTCGGGGAAAGGAGGCATAAAAAGGCCCTTCATTGACTTGTAAAAACGGGACGCGTTCCGCTCCGGCCTGAAAAGCGAAAGCCCGCCGTTTCTCTGGGGCATCGCCTTGAGTCCCTCGAAACAGCCGAGCCCGTACTGGGTGGTGTAGTTTACCAGCGGCATGTCGCTGAAAAAATTCCGGGAATTGCCGAGTTTTTCCAGTTCATCCCCGGACAGAGCCGCTTCCTCATCGGGCTTTCTGTGGGGTTTTTCCAGGTACTCTTCTTTCCAGGTCCCGTTCGCGTATTTTGCCCGGAATACCACGGGATAACTGTTTAATGCAAAGGCCATTGTATTCCTCCTGCCTGCCTGATGACTGAAAACGCAGCCTGTACGTAATTGGTACAACTCAAGAATACCATGTTGAAGGTTTTGTAACAAGCAAGTTTTACGGTGCATTGCATTCAGGGGGCGTTCTGTGGGATTATGGGATATGGCTTTAAACTGCGGCATCGTGGGGCTTCCCAATGTGGGCAAGTCCACCATTTTTTCGGCGCTGAGTTCCGCCCGCGCCGAGGCGGCGAATTATCCCTTCTGTACCATCAACCCCAATGTGGGTACAGTCGATGTCCCCGATTCGAGGCTTGCAAAACTCACGGAAATCTTCAGGCCCGCGCGTACCGTGCCGGCGTCCGTGGAATTTGTTGATATCGCGGGCCTTGTCAGGGGAGCGTCAAGGGGCGAAGGGCTGGGAAACCAGTTTCTTTCCCACATACGCGAGGTGGGCGTCATAGCGCATGTGGTGCGCTGTTTTGAAGATCCCGACATCATCCATGTAAACAACCGCGTCGATCCCGAAGACGATATGGAAACCGTCAATATCGAGCTGGCCCTTGCCGATCTGCAAACGCTTGCCAAAAGGCGGGAGCGGGCGGAGAGGTCTCTCAAGGTTCAGGGAAAGGACGAAAAGAAAAACGCCGAAACGGTTCTTTCCGCGCTGGACGCGATAGCCCCCGCGCTGGAACAGGGAAAACCCGCCCGTTCCGTTCCGCTTTCCCCCGAACAGGAAGACGCCGTATACGACTGCCATTTTATCACCATGAAAAAACAGCTTTATGTCTGTAATGTTGACGAACAGACGATACGGAACGGAACGGGCGTATCCGCGCCGGTTGGGGCGGTACGGAAACGGGCCGCCGCCGAAGGGGCCGGGCTTGTGTGTATCTGCGGAAAATTCGAGGCGGAGCTTGCCGACATCACGGACGGCGCGGAAAAATCCGCCTTTCTCGCCGAATTGGGCCTTGAAGAATCGGGACTTTCCGCCCTGATACACGCGGCGTACCGGCTTCTGGGGTTGTATACCTTTTTTACCGCCGGCGCGGATGAATGCCGGGCCTGGACCATTCATTCGGGCGACACCGCCCCGCGCGCCGCGGGAGTGATACATACGGACTTTGAAAAAGGCTTCATCAAGGCGGAAGTGTATTCCTTTGACGACATTGTACAATACGGAACCGAGGCGAAAATAAGGGAGGCGGGAAAATACCGCGTCGAGGGAAAAGACTATGTTGTCCGCGACGGGGATGTGATGTTCTTCAAATTCAACGTGTAGGAATCAGGCGCGCCGAAACAGCCGGCCTTACCGGCCACCCCGCTATGGCGGGCCGCGCGTCAGTTGCCTTTCCGGGGAACCACTATCATGTCCGGCCGGCGGAGGGAACCCAGCAGTTCAACCGACGGATAATACCGGTTCCGGCCCATCATGCTGATGTCGTCCCCATAGCGGAAGCTGTTCGATCCCCAGTCGCTGGGAATAGGATCGTAGATGACAAAATATTCACCGTCAAGCGAATAGCCCTTGATCACAATGTAGTGTCCCACCGAATCATTGTAGTATTTGCCGAAGAGATCCTGGGAGGGATCCTGGCGGGTGGTTTTGACGCCGCTGGTGTGGAACAGCACGACGGCTATGCCGCCCGCGTCGATTACGTCCTTTACCTGCTGCACGGTCCTTACCGGGGAAATTACCGCCGGAACGTCCTCTCCCTTTATGACGGCGAACAGTTCTTCAAGACTGGTTCCGCCTTCCCCCTGCCACCCCACTGATTCGCGCACCGAGGAAACGGGGAAGTACTTTCCTATGGACCAGCCTATGGCCATGGAGGCCGAAGCCGGGCCGCAGTTTGAGGTTGTGCCGGTGTTGAACTGGGTGCGGTACCAGTTGAAATTTTCCTGGGCGGCGGCGGCGTGCATGGTGGGGACGGGGCTTACAAAGATGGAGTAGTACTGTTCAGGGTGGCTTGCCTCCCGCACGGTAAGCCCGTAGAAACCGGGCCTGGTAAACCTGACCTTGGTAAGGTACTGATCCGATTCGCTGAAATCCAGAGGCGCCGCGGCGACGGACGGATAACGGGCCACGGCGGTGATGACGCCGTTTACCACAAAGAAATCCTCCGGCGAGGAAAGCGTTATGAATTTGGTCGTGCTGTATTCGGCCGCCGATCCCGGATGGGGCACATCTATATAGACTGAATTGGAACGGTAAATGACCCCCGAGGCGTCACGGGCGGTAAGCCGGGCCACATAGGTTTTGGGTACGGTATACTCGTATATGGGATCGGGCCTGAACCCGCGTTTTCCGTCGCCGAAATCCCACTCAAAGGACTGCAGGTTTTCCGCCGGAGGGTCCACAATGGAGAAATGCACCGTAAGGCCCGAACCCGCCACATCCCCGCTGGCCCTTGTTTCGTAGGAAATGCGCGCCGGCCGCGGCCCCGCCGAAGCGGCGGTATTCCGCCGGGGCTGGCGGGCCATCTGCCGGGAGGCCGTCTCCTGGTTGTCGTAGGAGGGAATTTTGATGACGGTTCCGACCCGTATCTTGTTGGGATTGGCAATGCGGTTATAGTAGGCCAGAACATCGAGGGGAATGGAATACGCGTAGGCGATTTCCGAAAGTGTCTCCTTGGGCCTGACACGGTATTCAAAATCAACGGAACGATCCGTTTCCGCGGTTCCCGCCCCGGTGCGGTCTTCGCGGCCGTCCCAGGCGGAAAGCGCCGCCCAGTCCTGATCCTCGGGGGGCAGTACCAGTATGTCCGGAAGGGATCCTTCCGCCGTGAAATCCGCCGCGCCGTTCAGCACGGCGGCCATGTTGTCCGGGGGCAGTTCCGGGGACGTGAGCGCGAATGAAACAAGGAAAACCGCTCCGGCCCCCAAAAGGCCAATACATGCGATAAAGGCGGCCCTGGGTACAAACGGATTGCCATACGCCGCGCGGACCAGGCCGCGCGGAAGATCCCGCGCGCCGGCCGCGAAGGCCCTTAAACCGGCCGCGGCAATTTTCCAAAAACCCCGGAACGGAAATGCGGCGTGTAATCCCGTATGACGCGGCGATATGCGCGGCCGGCGTTTTGCCGGTTTCTGGTTCAGTAACAACCCCTCCATTGTAAACGGTACTCCTCGTTCAATTATCGGACAAAAAAGAACTTTTCTACGCGAATTTCCGAAACGATCCCGAAAAATCCGCATCGCCTGAAACACGGAATATGAGGACAGACTTCACCATTCGCGTTAACGCCGATTGGCCGCACGTCAATCGGCGTTACCCTGTATTCCCGGTATTTACTATATCGCGGAAAAACGCGCTTGTCCACTTATTCTTCCGTCTGGAAGGCCCTGTAGGAACTGCCCGCCTCATTGCGGAAGGGAATGAATTTGACACCCATTCCGTTGTAGACATCCCGGCGGCTTATGGCGATGGAGCCTGATTCGGTCACTTCCTTTTTGACTTCCATGATGTACTGCCGGCTTGGGGGGCCCAGGGGCAGCACCATGATTCCACCCGGTTTAAGCTGCCTGAGAAGGGGAGGGGGTATGTGATCGATGGAACAGGTTACGATGATCTTGTCAAAGGGGGCGTATTTTTCCCATCCGTAATACCCGTCGTCCAGTTTACGGTTAATGGAGTTGTAGGAAGGGAAAGATTTTTCGAAATCCCGGTAGAGTTGATCCGTTTCTATAAAGAGCGGTTTGATAATTTCTATTGTGTACACTTCGGTTGTCAGGTAGGAAAGTATGGCCGACTGATACCCGGAGCCGGTGCCTATTTCCAGGACTTTGTCGCCGGGCTGTATGTTCAGCGTGGTGGTCATCATGGCGACAACATCCGGGTCGGTAATGGTGGCCCCGTATCCTATGGGAAGCCAGGTATCGGCGTATTCGAAACCCCGGTTCGCCGCGCGGACAAAATGTTCGCGGGGGACAAGGAGAAAGGCGCGCAAATCTTCCGTCCGCTTTAATTCTTTTGAATTCTTGACAAAACTTTCCGCCAGTTCCCATCTTTTTTCAAGAAAATCGGGGGAATCGCTCCTGTTGGCCTGCATCCAGGAAAGCCAGGCCTCCCTGGTTTCTATGGGCATGGACTGGGCAAATCCCGGACCGTTGTACTTTCTGACTCCCGGAAGCGTTTCATAGGCAAGACCGTACTCCGGGCTGTCCTTTCCCTTTTCGGCGGCTATTTTGGTAACTTCCTCCACCGCCGACCGCGCCGCCACCTCTTCATACGCCGCGACCCGTTCCGATTTTGCGGAAACCGCGAGGGGAAGAAGCAGGCCGAACAGGAAACCCAGCATGAGGCCGCTTACCATGATAATGACGTTAAAGGCAGAGACTGTCCGCCTGAAAAAAGAAAACATATCCGTGTGCTCAATCATAGATTTTTGCGGAATGAATGTCAACGCCGCGAATTACCGGCGTTTGCCGTGCCTTGGCGCCTGGTTGTGGTTTGTCAAATCCCCGGTTATACTGGAGGCATTCCCGAAGCCCCGCCGGGTTTGGGGGAATCTTGCTGTTTTGGTTACAACGCCGATCTTTGGAGCGCCTTATTTATGAAAAACGCAAAACTGATTGCCCTGTTTCTTGTTTCCGTCGCGGGAATATCCTATGAACTGTGCGTCATGCGGATCTTTTCGGTCGGGGGCTGGTCGAGTTTCGGTTCGCTGGTTATTTCCACCGCCCTTTTGGGCATAGGCCTTTCGGGGATCATCCTTTCCTTTATCGATGAATGGGTGAGGGAATACGCGGACAGAATACTGGCCGTTATCGCCGCCGTCCTTCCCCTGCTTATGGCCCTTGGGGTTATTACCGCCCAGATGGTTCCCTTCAATCCCCTTCTTTTGGCCTCCGACCCGCGCCAGCTCTGGTTTATCGGGGCTTACTACATCATTTACGGCGTTCCCTTCTTCGCCGTCGCCGCCTTTACCGGCGTCGCGTTTATCGCCCTGCGTGAACGCATCATGCGCGTTTATTTCTGGAACATGATAGGCTCCGGCGTGGGAGGACTTTTCATCGTTCTTTTTATGTTCGCCCTTCCTCCCCGGTACCTTGTCCTTCCCATTCTTGTCCTTGCCATCGCCGCCGCCCTCTTTGCCTGCGCCGGGGATAACGGCGAGTTTCCCGTGCCGGGCCTTTTTGCCCTTGTAGTGACCGGCTTCGGGTCAATCTGCCTTGTTTTCTTCATGGGAGACATACGGGTGTCGGATTTCAAGGATGTAAGCGGGGTGCGGAAATTCGAGGATACCAAACTGGTTCACCATTCCTACGGTCCCGGAGGGGAATACCACGTCTACGCTTCCCGGTATTTTCATTTTGCCCCCGGCCTTTCCGATAACGCGGACAGCGAAATCGCGGGCCCGTCCGGTAACGCGGACGGCGCTGCCGACACGTCCTTTCAGCCTTATTGGGGGCTTTTTGTTGACGGCGGGGGACCCATAGGAATAATGGGGAGCCTCCGGGAAAACCAGCGGGTGTACATGGACTACCTTCCCATGGCCGCTCCCTACACCGTACTCAAAAAGCCCGATGTTCTGCTTGTCAACCTGAGCGGCGGCATCAACGCCCAGCTTGCCCGGTACAAGGAGGCCAAAAAAATAGACATTGTGGAGCCTTCCGCCGAGATGATACGTCTCTTGCGGGACGATCCGAATGTTTCCCGGTTCAACGGGGATCTCCTCAAATTGGAAAACATCAACATCATGCAGGGGGAGGCCAGATCCTTCTGCGTGGATCACGGAAACGCCTACGATTTGATAGAAATAAGCCTTGTGGATTCCGTGGGTTTTTCCAGCGCCGTAGGATACCCCATTCACGAGGATTTCAAGTTTACCGTGGAGGCGTTTACGGAGTATTTCGGGGCGCTCAGGGAGGGCGGGGTGCTTTCCGTAACCGTCTGGGACAGTCTTACCCCTCCCCGGAATGTACCAAAGCTCCTTAACACCGTTATTACCGCCATGAAAGAATCGGGCTTTTCCGCGCCGGAACAGAGCCTTTACGCGTTCAGCCTTCTCCGATCCACGTCGACCATACTCGTCAAGAAAGGTCCCTTTACCGAAGTGGATCTTTATTACCTGGACAATTTTGTGAGGACCCGTTCCTTCGAATTCCTGTATGTTCCCGGCACGGAGCTTCCCCTGCGCAACATCAATATTCTCATGGGAGTGTACCGCAGCCATTTTGAGGGCCGCGAGGCGGATGTGGAAAGCTATTCCAACGCCGACATGTGCCGGGCGGCGATACCCAGGTTTTTCGCGGACGGGGGGGAAGAACTTGAACGGGAATATATTTTCGACATCAGGCCCATACGGGATTCCCGGCCCTATTATACGGGGTATCTCAAACTTGAAAACCTTTCGATGTACATGGACAGGAGGCAGGATATTTCCGAGGAATGGGGCCACCTTCTTCTGCTTGCCCTTCTTGTGCAGTCCTGTATCTTCGGCTTCATCGTCATCATCATTCCCCTCATAGGCCACAGGAAGGAACTCTTTCGGAGCGGGGGAGACGCGGGCAGTACCATCGGGGTTATCTTCTACTACGCCGGACTGGGGCTGGGGTACATGCTCATTGAAATTTATCTGATTCAGCGCCTGGCGGTCTTTCTTTCCAATCCCACCTATTCGGCCAGCATCGTCATTACCGTCATGCTGATTTTTTCCGCACTGGGGAACCTGGTCTCCGGCCTTGTCAAACGGTTCCGCGTGTTTGTGGTTCCCGCGGCCTGTGTCCTCGCGGCCGCCGTCTTTTTGTTTTACATTCTCGGCCTTGACGGATTTCTGGGCCATTTCCGCTCGTCATCCCTTTTTCTTCGCGTGATGGTATCCGCGGTGATTATAGCCCCGGCGGCTTTTTTCATGGGGGCGCCCTACCCGAACGGGCTGGACAGCCTTCAGGAAACCAAGAGTCATCTTATGCCCTGGGCCTGGGGAATGAACGGCGGCCTTTCACTTGTGGGAAGCGCCCTGGCCCGCATCCTCGCGGTGTCAAGCGGGTTTCCGGTTCTCCTGGGTGTGGGGATCTTTGTGTACATCATGGTGGGCGCCCTGTTTCCGGTCAATTTGAGAAGGGGGTAAAAACAAGGGGGTGCTATGATAGATACGGACACGCTGCAGCGGTATTCACTTTTCGGCGGAATTGGCGAGGAAGAAATACGGAAGATTCTTCCGCTCATGGAGAACGAATCCTATGAGGCGGGGGATAACATCATCGTCGAAGGCCAGCGGAACGACAGGATCCGCTTTATCGTGGAAGGCAGAACGGCGGTGGTGAAAAAGGGGATTGTTCTTTCCGAATTCAGGGAAGGGGACGCCTTTGGAGAAATGGAGGTCCTTGACGTGATGCCTTCCGCGGCCACCATCAAGGCCCTTTCCGGCGTCCGCGTAATGTCCATGTCCAACAGATCCCTGCGGGAAATTTACCGGCTCGACATTAAAACTTTTTCCCTCATCATCATGAACCTCGCGCGGGACCTTTCCCGCCGCCTCAGGCACATGGACGACAAGGCGTCGGAGAGGGAATAGGGTCTGTCCACAATGGACATTATGGGCAGACCCCAAAATTATACACCCAGCCGTTTTTCTATGGCGTCAAGCTCCGCGTACAGTTCTTTCGGCAGCCTGTCGCCGAATTTGGGATAGTGGTTCTTCCGCACGTCGGCGATTTCCTTTTTCCAGCCCTCGATGTCCATGCCGCAGATCTCCTTCATCGCTTCGGCGCTGACGCCCTTGGGGGGATCGATGGCGTCCGGCTTGGGGAGATTGCCGATGGGGGTTTCCACGCAGTTGTCTTTTCCGTCGCAGCGGTCAAAGATCCAGGCCAGCACCCGGCTGTTCTCTCCGTAGCCGGGCCACATAAACTTGCCGTCTTTATCTTTGCGGAACCAGTTGACGAAGAAGATTTTGGGCAGTCTGGATTCGTCGTGGGTCTGTCCCAGCTTGATCCAGTGCTTGAAGTAATCGCCCATGTGGTAGCCGCAGAAGGGCAGCATGGCAAAGGGGTCCCGGCGCACCTGGCCTACCTGGTCCGAGATGACGGCGGCGGTAACTTCGGAGCCGGTGATGGAGCCCATGAACACGCCGTGTACCCAGTTCTTGCTCTGGTTTACCAGGGGAATGGTGCCGGGCCGTCTGCCGCCGAAGAGGAAGGCGCTTATGGGTACGCCCTTGGGGTCTTCCCATTCAGGGGCGATAACCGGGCACTGCCGGGCGGGCGCGGTGAAGCGGGCGTTGGGGTGGGCGATCTCCTCGCCTTTGGGGCTCTTGTCCGTCTGGGGCGCGGGTTTTTTGTTTCCCTTCCAGTCTATGATTTCTTTGCCCGGCGCCCCATGGCCTATCATCTCCCACCATATATCGCCGTCCTCGGTAAGGCCGCAGTTGGTAAAGATGGTGTTCTTTTTGATCGACTCCATGGCGTTAAAGTTTGATTCGTTGTTGGTGCCGGGGGCCACGCCGAAGAAGCCCGCTTCGGGGTTGATGGCGTACAGGCGGCCGTCGGCGCCGAACTTCATCCAGGCGATGTCATCACCGACGGTCTGGACCTTCCAGCCGGGGAGGGTGGGGATGAGCATGGCGAGGTTGGTCTTGCCGCAGGCGGAGGGAAAAGCGCCGGTGATGTATTTTACTTCGCCTTTTGGATTGGTGATCTTGAGTATGAGCATGTGTTCGGCAAGCCAGCCCTCGTCCCGGGCCAGCACGCTGGCGATGCGGAGTGCCAGGCACTTCTTGCCCAGCAGGGCGTTGCCGCCATAGCCTGAGCCGTAGGACCAGATTTCCCTGGTTTCGGGGAAGTGGCTGATGTACTTGTTTTCGATGGGGGCGCAGGGCCATTTGCCGTTGTCCGCCTCTCCTGGACCCAGCGGTTTCCCCACCGAGTGGAAACAGGGCACGTAGAAGCCGTCCTTTCCAAGCACATCCAGCACCTTCGTTCCCACCCTGGTCATGATGTGCATGTTGGCCACCACGTAGGGCGAGTCGGTAATCTGTACCCCGATTTTGGCTATATCGGAACCGACAGGACCCATGGAGAAGGGGATCACGTACATGACCCGCCCTTTCATGGACTTGTCGTAGAGCCCCTTCATGGTTTTTTTAAGTTCCGCCGGATCTACCCAGTTGTTGGTGGGGCCCGCGTCGCCCTCGTTTTTGCTGGCAATGTAGGTTCGACCTTCTACCCTGGCCACGTCCGAGGGATCCGAGCGGAAAAGGAAGCTGTTGGGGCGCTTTTTAAGGGGAGTGGCAAGCCCCGCGTCAACGGTGATTTTGATCATCCTGTCGTATTCGGCCTGGGAGCCGTCGCAGACTTCCACCGAATCCGGCATCATGAGGGCGGAAGCGTCTTCGACCCACTTCTTCAACCCCGCGTGTTCAAGATCCTGTACTTTCATGAAAACTCCTGTAAAAAAAACGAAATTGATAGAGCCTTGATATACCTGAAACGGTTCCAAAAGCCGGCCGCGAAACAACCGTTTTCGGCTCGGGCTTATCTTGATACTAATTTAAGCGGGGATAAATGGCAAGTCTTCCGCCGTCCTCTGACACGGCGGCTGAAGACGTCATGACTACCCTGTTCATGGTATTTTGTCGTACAGACCCAGAAAACGGCCGTAGGCTTCGTCCCACATGTCCCTGTCGCGGGGCAGAAATACCCCGCTTTCGAACGAATTTTCGATGATTTCCTTCCGCTGGCCGTCTCCGTGGAGTTCTCCAAGGGCTTCCAGTTGTACAAGGATGTTTCCCGCCGCGGCGGCCTCCGACGTGCCTGTCACCACCGGCGTATTCAGGGCGTTGGCGGTAAACTGGTTCAACATGCGGTTCCTCGCGCCCCCGCCAACTACATACACCGCGTCCGTTCCGCGTGTATGGGGCCGCAAAAGATCGAATGCCTTGCGGTATTTGAGCGCGAGACTTTCGAGAATGCAGCGTACCGTCTGTCCTGTTCCTTCAGGCGTATGCTGGCCTGTTTCGAGGCAAAATTCGCGGATCTTGAGGGGATAGTTGCCGATTTTTACAAAATCATCCGGCCGGATAAGACTTTGCAGGGGTTTTTCCTTTTCGGCCATACCGTCAAGTTCATCGTAGGAATAATCCGAACCTGACTCCGACCATTGTCTGCGGCATTCCTGCAGTATCCACAGTCCGGATATGCTGATTGTCGAGCGGCAGGAACCGTCCCAGCCTGCCTCGTTGGAAATCCCCTGTTTTATGATGTTTTCATCCTCCAGCAGAAACGGGGAACAGGAAGAAATGAGAGACCATGTACCGCTTGAGATAAAGGTAAATTCTCTGGAAGGGGATGGTGCGGCCAGCGCGGCACTCGCGGTATCGTGTCCCGCCACGGAAATTACCCGCGTATTGCAGCCCGTTTCGCGGGCGGCCTCCTGATTCAAGGGACCGAGGATCTTTCCGGCGTAATCCACTTCGGTAAAAAGATCCCTCGAAATTCCGATTTTATCAATAAGTGATACCGCCCATTTTTTTTGTTTCATGTTGTAAAGCTGCGTTGTGGCGCAGATGGTATATTCGCTGTGTTTTTTTCCCGTAAGGAAATATTCTATCAAGTTGGGCAGCATGAGAAGCGTTTTTGCCGATTCCAGGGCTTCTTCCCCGTGTTTTTTCATGTAGTAGAGCTTGAACAGCGGATTGATTTCCCAGTTCGAAAGACAGGTTTCAAGAAACAGTTCATGCTCCCCGCCGAGCGCGGCTATCGCCTCTTCCATGTTTTTCCTGTCGAAAGCGTTGTCACGGTAGCTTCTGGGCATGGACAAGAGTCCCCCGGAGCCGTCAAGAAGACCGAAGTCGACTCCCCAGGTATCGACGCCCATGCTTTCGGGTTTTACGCCGCATGAAGCTATTCCCTTCTTGATGTTGTCCATTATCCACAAAAGATTCCAGTATGCCCTGCCGCCGAGAAGGCTTGGGGAATTGGGAAATCTTGCCGCCTCACGCAGTTCCACGCGTCTGCCGTCAAAAGCGGCGAGGATTCCCCTGCCGCTGCTTGCCCCAAGATCAAAAGCCATGAGGATGCGCTTTTTCACTGGTGAATTTCCCCTGTCTTTCCGGCCGGAATGAGTTCGTCAAGATACATGCCGTCTCTGGGGATCCACTGTCTCCACCAGGAAACCGATTCTTCCATGCCGGAAAGAAAATTGTGCATAATTGCCGCGGTTCCGGCAAACAATTCCAGCGTTAAATAAATTTCGGCGCATTGTTTCGGCATTCCTCCGGGCGGGACACGATCGTAGGATGCCTTGAGCGAGCGGAGCACCTTTGTGCCGTCAATAATGCCCCGCATGTTGTGTTCCGCCGTAAAGGGCAGATGATCCGATTTGTGCCCGTTTGTCTGCTGAAGGTGAATGATGGGACTGTAGGCGCCCAATTCCTCAAGCCAGGAATAACAGTCGCCGTCTTTTGGTTCCGAAAAAAGATGCGGAGTTCTCCGTATTTCTTCCTCAAGCTCCGCCGTGTCGCCTTTTTTTGCCAGGGCGAAAGCCCTGTCGCTGCCGAACCACGTTTCCTTTTTTTCCGCGTCCGCTCGTGGCAGCCGTGAAATGTCCGGCCTGTTAAAAATATTCCGGTGGTGACCCACATCTTCGGTAAAATAAAAGGGGCTGCCGCTTTCCTCTGTTACTGTACGGACAAGTTCCCTGGTCTGGCCTATGGTCCAGGGGTATTGATGAGGGGAATACATTTGTTCAATTCCAACCTGGCCGCATCCTGATGCGGCGGCATACCGGTTGAGTTCCACGAGGTTTTCCGTCAATAACGCGACCGCTTCCCCGTACAGCGCGGCGTCCTGCAGGACACGGTGCGGAAAGGCGTGGGCGAAAAAACCGAAACCCGCGCCTATCCTTCCGGCCGTATCGGCCATGGGCTTGAACCATTGATCAAGCAGCCGCCTGCGTACGCGGGGATCGGTATGGGTTAATCCCAGTGTTGTGTATGTACCATGTCCCGAGTAGAGGTTGGCGACTTTGACCCCCGTAGTGTCCTCCGCCCTTTTTACCGCGTCTATCCAGCTTTCAAGGTAGTCCCGCCCCATAAACAGCGGATCCAGTTCGTTGTCCGCACTGGCCTCCGCGTAACCGATTCCCAGTCCCGAAATAACGCCGCACCATTCTTCCGGCGTGGTCCATCTTTTACAGGCAAAGCAGTTGTCTATTGCCAGATAGATTTTTGGATAGGCCGTTTTGTTTTCAGTTTCACCTGTCATTGACATTAGCCCTCTTCCGTGACATATAATTTACCTGTAATTTCCCGGGACACCAAGAGGCATCTCATATGGAAAGAGAGAATTTCAGTGATTCGGCCGCCAGCTGCGTTTTGCGGCTGCAGGCTGTTCTCCAGACCCTGAAACCTGTTGAACGCCGGGTAGCGGACTATATTCTCCGCGACCCCCAAGATGTGCTGTCGTTGACCATCATTGAACTTTCCGCCAAAACGGGGGCAAGTTACGCCACCATTAACCGTTTGATAAACCGCATCGGCTTTACCGGCTTCAAGGAATTAAAAAAATTCCTGTACCGGGATATTATCAATCATAACAGTATAATCAATCTGCGTCACAGTTCCCTTGATTTCCTTGACGTTATTACCCTTTCCCAGGGGGCGACAGCCGAAGAAATTTGCAACAATATCTACGATCTGTCTTCCAAGGTGCTTGATGAAAGCCACAATATCATTTCCATCGCGGCAATGGAAAAAGCCGCGGAGAAGATACTTTCCACAGGCAATTTCTGCATTATAGGCACCGGCCTTTCCGGCATCAGCGCGCGCTATGCCTACAGCAGATTTTTTCGCATAGGCGTTCCCTGTTATTACGAGGAAGACAGTACCCTGTACGGAATGAAAACCTCCCTGCTTGAAAAAAACGATCTGCTTTTTGCCATATCATCATCGGGCAGATCGGCCAGCATACTTGATTGTGTACGGCAGGCGAAGGAGAATCAGGCGGATGTTATTTCCCTTACCGATTACGCGATTTCTCCTCTGTCGCGGCTCGCGACAATCAACCTGTTTACGACTCCCCGTAACGTGAGCCAGTTCATGAATATTGACATGCCGCTTGTCATAGGACAGATATTCATTATTGATGTCCTTTACATGATCTGCTGCGTCAAAATGGGAAAGCGTTCCTCCGAAATCTATATCAAAACAAAACGTTCAGCCGATTCAGAGAAAGTACGCGACATTACCATTCCGTCAGTCAGGCCGTAGCGGTCATAGGTCCTTTTTTTCCGTCCGCCTCCCTGCTGTTGCTGCCGGGTCCTTTACGCGGTTTCCACCCGGAAGATGTGAAATATTTCAAGCGGCGGCAGGCTTATTACGGATCCCTTTTCCGCTTTCCGAACCGGAAGTTCTTCCCCGCCTTCCGCCATCAGGGCTCTTCTTGCCCTGTACGGTACCGTTATCTCAATGCCGGTCATGATGGCGAGGGGAGATGCCTCCTGCTGGTTAATCGCGGCGAAATAGATCGTCCCGTTCCTGGTCCAGTTGAGGATCTCGACAAAAGAGGGGGCGTTGGAAGAGAATTTCAGTTCTCCGGAGAGTTCCCTCACGATACGGCCTGCCGCCTTCCTGCTCAGATAGGGCCGGGAACCCTCAATGGGAGCCGCGGTCCAGAAGATTTTGCCCCCGCCCGAATTTTTAAGAATGGCTGCGGGTCTGTCCGTATGGATTCCCGGAGGATTGGAATGGATGGCGGAGAATTCTTTTTTGCCTGTCATGGTGTACGGCAGGGTAATGGTTGCCAATAGTTCATAATTTCCCCTCATGGCAAGCAATTCCATCCTGCCTTGGACGGCCATGGGCGAAACATCGTCAAAATCGGCGAAAAACCGCCTGCCCGCTTCCGTGGGACGCATGTAGGTGACGTTATGTCCGGTTCTTCCCTCGTATTCGGCTTCAAGAAGTTCAAGCAGGCGCGGGTGTCCCAAGTGGCCGCTGATGTAAAGATTGCCGCCCCTGCCAAGAAAATCCTCGATAGCCTTCATTTCTTCATCACGGACATTGACGACACCCGGAATAACCAGAAGATCTTCCTCAACCGCGGCGAGCTTTCCGGAGGGGATGACGGTGAATGGGATGTTTTCTTCCCGGAGTATTCTGGTCATACCCAGGGGGTTTTGCAGATATTCCTGTTTCTGCCTGCTCTGATATGTGTCGGGACAGACAGAATTGCCGTTTTCGCCAAGATCGTATTTTGAACGGCTTGAAAACCATATTGCGACATTGGCATGCATGTGGCCTCCCACGTGTTTTTCATAGGGAGCCGATTTTGCGAATACATTCTTGATTGTTCCCCTGTATATGCTTTCACACATGGTCCCCGAGGGATTCATTCCGTCGCAGATTGAGAAGGCCCCGTCGTGTACCAGCGCGGTGATTGTATGAAGGAGCAGTTCCTCCTCGCTTTTGGTGGTGGTATGGTACGAAAGATCCGGATCGCAGCGTGATGTGATATACACAAAGGGAAGGGCCTTGCTGAGGTTGCGGTAGTATTTGCAGATAAAGGTCTGTTCCAGATAGCCGCCGTAAAGATCCCCTCCGACATAATCACACTGTTCCGCGACAAGATCCGTGGAACCAAATTGCCAAGGGGCGGTGGCGACGGCCATGTTGTGCTCAATGGTTACTTCGGGACGCACTTTTTTGACGTGGGATGTATTAAGAGCGGCAAATTCCGCCATCCACTCTTCCCTCAGCGCCTGCCAGCGGCGCATTTCGGGATCGCTCCAGTCGACGATACGGGGCAGTTCCCGTCCCGTGGCATCGTGGTATTTTCTGCGGCAGCTGGGACAGAAGCAGGGTTCGGGCCAGAAGGGCATATCCAGAAATATTGATTCAAACCGGTAGTTTTCCGCAAGCTCGGTAAGGCAGTCCCTGACATAGGAACGGTAGTCTTCGTTATTGGGACAGACAATGCCGTAACGGCCCCTGCGGAACATGGTGATGCTGTAATAATCCTCATATTCGCGGGAGGTTTTTCCCTCACCGTTTATTGACCTCCAGTCGGGATGGTTTTCATAGGCCCAGTTGTCGAAGACCTGTGAAAAATAGGCCATGACGGCAATGCCGTTTTTATGGCATAATTCTGTCATTTCCCCCACATAATCGCGTCCGTGAAGCCCCCTGTGCATGCGGCCTGTTTTAGTCGGAAAGTAGGCGAGTCCTGTATGGGAACGGCACTTGACCACAAGCTGCTGCACCCCCGCGTCCTTCATCATGTCGACCAGTCCGGGCGGGTCGAGCCTTGAGAGGAATTCGTCATTCCAGTCATCCAGATGCATGTCCATAAAAATACGGCGGTAATTTCCTTCAATCCACATGATAATTCCTCCTTAAAACGAATTGTTTAACCTTTTATAGTTCCTTCGGTCATGCCAATAATTATTTTCTTGTAAAAAACCGAATATACGATAATTACCGGAAGCAGCGAGATGGCAACTCCGGCAAGGAATTCGGTATATTGCGCATTATGGGCGCCCTGAAAATTCCGCAGTCCTATGGGGATGGTCTTGAGAATATTGTCCTTTATTAGAACCAGTGCAAAGGGGAATTCGTTCCATGTACCCATGAACGAAAGTATAACGACGGTTGCCAGAACAGGACGGCAGAGGGGCATGATAATGGTAAACATTGTTCTGACCAGAGAACTCCCGTCTATGATGGCGGCCTCTTCCAGTTCAACGGGAATGGAACCGATGAAACTTTCAACAAGAAAAATTGAGGTAGGGATTCCGAACGCAAAATACACGGGCAGCAGGGTAAAACGGTTGTTCAGCATACCGACATTTCTGTATTCAATAAAAACGGGAACCATGAGTGAAGGCATGGGAATAAGGATGGCGGTAAGAAACATTCCGTAAATCAGGTTGCGTCCCCTGAAGCTGAAACGGGACAGAAAATAAGCCGTAATGAAAGAGGCAAATACAACCAATACAAGGACTATGATGCTGTTAAAAAACGAATTGAAGGCATAATCCCCCATTCTGCCTATTGCTATCGCGTCAATAAAATTTGTCCAATTCAGTTTACGGGGAAGATTTATAATGCTCAGCGAAAATTCCTCCGCGGTTTTGAAGGATGAATAAAAAACCCAGACAAAGGGAAATACGCAAAAAAAAGAAAAGAGCGTGACCGGGACATTGACGGCTATTGATCCGGCGAGCCTTGAAATTTTAAGCGTCTTATTCATATCGTTTTCCTCCAAGGAGCTTTCGTGACGAGAGGACAAGAACAAGGCTCAGGACAAGGAGCCCTATGGAAATGGTACTTCCATAACTTATTCTCAGGCGATCAAATGAAACCGAGTACGAATAGAGCGCCAAAACCTGGCTGCTTTTCCCCGGTCCGCCCTTGGTTAAAACCAGTATATGATCGAAAATTTTCATTGTTCCCGAGACACAGAGCATTATGGTTACCTTGAAAGTACTGTAAATCATCGGCAGGGTAATACGCAGCGATTTTTGTATATCGTTACAGCCGTCGAGGCTTGCGCATTCCAGAATTTCGGAAGGTATACCCTTGATGGCCCCCATGAACATGATCATCCACAGCCCTATGTACTGCAGTACCACCGGAATTGAAACGGTAATCAGAATATAATCGGGATTATCAAGCCAGGGCAGAATGAACCTTTCAAGATGTAAAAAACGCAGGAGAAAATTTACAAGGCCATAATCTTTGTTGTACATTATTGACCAGATAAAGCCTATGACCAGGGCCGATACGGTTACCGGAAAGAAAATAACGGTACGGTGAAATTCCTTGAATTTCAGCCTGTCTGAAATAAGCAGAAAAGATATGACAAGGGCCAATCCAACCTGTCCAATGGTACAGATCATGACAATAACGAGGTTGTTATACGCGCCTTTCCAGAATTCAAGGTCCTTTCCGAGGGTAATATAATTTGCCAATCCCACAAATTGCTTTGTTCTTCCGCCTGTCCAGTTAAAGAAGCTGTAGTAAAAAGAAATAAACACCGGCAGTATGGCGTTAAGAAAAAATATGATGATAATCGGCCCCAAAAAAAGGAAAAAAACATACGGCTTGGGATTGGATAACTTTCTTGCCACGGAACTTTTGCCTCCATAAAATACCTGTCCGGAGAGATCCGAAAATCGTCCGGCCAGATATGTAAAAATTGTACCCTACTGACGACGGGTGGCTTCAAGTTCAGCCTGTAAAAGTTCGGCGTAACGCTGGGCGGTCATACGTCCTACCGCCACATCCTGCAGATTGGAATAGAATGCGTCTACAATCTGGGCGTTAAGTTGTACATCAAATACCGGTGCCAGCGTACTTGCGCCTGTATGGCGAAGTAGTTCCCTGTAAAGAGGGCTTAGTCTGGATTCGTCGGGGTTTTTGGGTTTTGCCGCCGGTCCGCCGCCGACTTCTACCATGGTAGTGGCAAAATCAGAACCACATACATAGTGAAGGTAATCGGCAAGTGCTCTCTGGGCGCTGTCATTAACACGTGTTTTGATCCCGAAACCCCAACCCGAAGCCGCCTGATTAATGCCTCCAACGCCGGTACCTCCCATTTCCCGGGGTATGGCCGGCAATATGCCTATGCGGGTAGCGTCAAGGACGTCCTTTGGACAGTTCATGTCCAGGGTGGCGACTTCCCAGTAACCGTCTACCATCATCGCGGCCTTTCCATTAAAGTAAACACTGTCCTTTTGTTGATTGTCGATGGAATTCAGATCGGAATTAAAAGCCCCTGTTTTGACAAGATCCTGCAGAGTTTCCGCCGCTTTGATGAATTGGGAATCGGTAAAATTAGCACCCTTGTTGTCCCTGAGATTGTAATACCATTCAACCGGCGCATAACGATATACGACTGTATTGAAGAACAGGGAAGGAAGGGGCCATTGTTCCTTATTTCCCATCAGAATGGGTACATAGCCTTTGGTCTTGACTTTCTCTATTGTGTCAAGGAAGCCCTGCCAGGTAACAGGAAATTCGTCTATGCCGCATTCGGTGAATATTTTTACATTATAGAAGATACAGTGATTCACCCCCGACTGGTAGGGAATCGCGTAAACCTTTTCGTCGACAATAAAGTCTTCATAAACGCCCCCAGGATATTCCTGTTCCCATCCGGGGACGGATCGTATAACGGACATGATTTCCATGATTTCACCGTCACGGGCGAGTTCCGGAAGAACGGTACCCTTGGTCATAAAGGCGTCGGGAAGTTCGGCGGCGGCAATGTAGGTTTTAAGTTTTGTCTCGTATTCATCATGGGCTACCGATTCCCTGATGACTTTAATATCCGGGAAATCTTTCACAAATTTTTCATATTGAGATGTGTATGCTATCGCTTGGGCGTCCCGGCTGGCATTAGAAACCATATCGAAAATATGGATCTCAACAGTATCAGTTGCGGCCGTTTCAGACTTTTTTCCGCAGCTTCCCGTTATAAAAACAGCCAAAAACAGTAAAAATATACCATGCAGCCCCTTTTTCATGATATTCCTCCGAAGATAAATTTATCGCATCCTTTTGTCGCGACATGGACTATATTGTATCATATAATTTATAAAATGCAATATAAATTTTCCGTATTTTGTGAAAATTTACGGAAAAAACAAATCATCAAGAATATTTGCGGAAAGGGGATTGTCTGTACCTGATTTTGCGGCCGTTACCGGTTCCGCCCGTAAACCGGCTTTACGCGCTAAGGCTGAAGACTGCGCCCGAAGGGGCGGCGGCGGCCGCGGGGCTGTAGGGGAGGGCCGCGCCGGCTGCCTGGGCGGAGGACGCCTTCGCGGCGCGGATCTGGTTTTCGTACTGCTCTATGAGGGCGTTGATGCGTTCTTCGCTGGTCCTGCCTGAAGCGCCCCAGGAAGGCTCCGGCTGTTTTTTGAGCCTGGCAAGCTGTTCAATCAGGGTGTCGAGGATTTTCAGCCTGTTGATTGTTACTCCCCGGACTCCTTCGGGGGCGGGAACGCCTGAAACATGCCTGAAGTGGGAATAGATATAGGCGGAAGGGGCGACCGGCAGGGACATTCTGCCCGACCTTGCCGCGGTGATTGCGTATCCTACACTGGGAAATGCGCCTGAAGGCGCCGGTCCCATTTTCATTTTCCGTTTCTCCTGTTTCAAGTATCGGAAAATAAAGGAACGTGTATTAGGGTGATGATTAAGCTGCGGCCAATCGGCGCCGTTCTGATCTTATTTTCTGTTCTGGCGGCTCCAGTCGGCGACGCGCCGCTCCAGCGGGCGGATTTCGTTTCCGCCGCCGCGTATCCGTTCGTTGAGGTAGGGGAGGATCACCTGTTCCTTGATGGCGGTCCAGTCGCGGGGGAGGATGTTGGGCGGTGAAAGAAAATCGCCGGGAGGCATGTGGTCAAGGAGGTGGGGGTAAAACCTTGGAAATATTCCCTCGGTAACGGTCCGCATTGCCGAAAAACCGCCGGCTATGCCGAAACTGGTTTCCATGAGACGGTTGTTTCTGCTTTTTTCCAGTATGCTCCGCTGCGTATCGGTCTGAAAAAACCAGCGGGTAAACGCGTTGGACGCTTTTTTTGCCCGGCCCTTTTTGCAGATGCCGTAATAGACGGTTTCCTCGTTTAAAGGGATCACGTTCTCTTCGGCAATCCACCTGAAATCCAGGGCCGGTCCCCCCGGCAGGGTAAAAAAATCGGCGCTGTCCATATAGGTAAAGAGAATGCGGCCCGAGAGGGCCAGTTTTTCAGGCGGTTCAAAAAAATACCTGAAGACAAAATCTTCTTCTTCCCGTACGCCGGTGTTCGCCCCGTTTGTCCATTCACAGGCCAGGCCGGCGGCCCTTTCAAGGGCGGCGGCATCCCACGCGACGGGAGAGGCCTCCCGGAAGGAAACGCCCGAAAGCGCCGTGATGATAAAAAGGAACTGGGTGTTCCACGCGGGGGAAAATCCCATACGGGTATACACGCCTCTTCTTTCGAGGTTGTACGCCTTTCCCAGCGCCTTTATTTCATCAAACCCTATGGTAAAAGGACTGGAAGGGCGCGTTTCCCTGTCCCTCGCGAAGACAAGGGCGGGAAGGTTGAACGAAACCGGAAGCAGGTACTGCTTTCCCTCAATGTTGCCCAGATCCAGGAGACGGGGGTAAAAGTCGTTTTTCGGCACAATGCCGTTGTTGAAAAAATCATCGAGAGACTTGAAATGGACGCGTGTGGAGGCGTTTTTGAGCCAGCTTCCCGCGATAATATCGGGCGGCCGTTTTCCCTCGGCGATCTCTTGCGACGGGAAGGGGAAATACCGGATTTCCACCTTGAACTGATCCTGGACGGAGTTGAAGTATTCCGCGTACAGGGCGAATTCGGGCCTGTCTGTCCAGATGACGGCGACTTCGCTTCCCGGAGAACAGGAGAGGGTACACAGAAAAAAGGCAAGGAAAACGCCGGAGATCTGCGCGGCGGTAAAACGGCGGAAGGACATGGTACGATCCTATTTTGCACTTCCGCGCTTGTCAATCCTCGTCAAGAGGACTATTATTATACCAATGCAGATCAGAGACGCCAGGGTAATCAGGCTTATAGAACGGATAGGTGAGCATTACCGCACCAATATTTCCAACCGTTACATACGTCCCGCGCTGCTTCAGCTTCCCCTGGAAAAGCAGAGTCTTGATCTTATCGAAATACTCACGGAAAAGCTGGAGCAGTACCGCTACCAGGGTTTTCATCTGGATGAACTGTACCGTCAGATTGCCGCGGCCGCCCGCTTTGTTTCGCTGGCCAGGCGCGAACTTGTTCCCACGCTGAGGAACCGCCTGAGCGGCGGGGCGAATTCCGGCCCCGACAAGGTGCTCCGCGACATGGCGGTGAACAATTTCGGCTCCAACCTTCAGCTTTTTGCCGATCTGGTTAACGAACTGTACGTGGGCCTTGTGGAACTGGACAAGGCCGACTCAAAGGGACACATGCCCCTGTACCTGCAGATGCCCGAACTCGGCGACATAGGCCGGCAGCTTGTCGGCGGCTGAGATCCTCACGCGTACAGGTTCATTTCGAAAGTTTTTCGGCGGCGCGGTAAATGGTCCGGTATATGTCCGGGATCTTCTCTTCGTCTATGCTTGAAAAGGCGATTCGGAGGTAGCGTTCGCCCAGCGCTATTGTTCCTATACCGTGCGCCGAAAGCAGATGCCGGCGCAGGGTTTCGGCGTTTACCCCCCTGCAGAAGAAACTCATAAAGTACCCCGAATTGAAGGGCAGGGGAATCAGCACGGGATGATCCGCGTTTTCTCCGACTATCGCCTTTACCCTGTTGTAACGGCTCCGCATCAGGCTGCGGTAACGCTCCTTCTCGCCGGGGGTACGGCTGTCTTCCGCCGTTTTGAGCATGAGGAACTGGGCCGGAGTATTGGACGAGGATACCGATGATCGTATTGCCCCCGTGAGTTTCCTGATGAGGGCGTCGTAGTGACCGCCGTCAAGCCCCTTTGAGCCAAAGGTAAGGAAGCCTGTCCTCAGTCCCCATGTGTAGTCTTCCTTGATGGGACCGTCTATTTTAACGGCGAGCACCCTTTCATGGAGAGATGCGAAGCGGCCAAAGAGGGATTCCTGTATAATATCCTCCTCGTAAAAGAGGCCGAAGTAGGCGTCGTCGCAGATAACAAGAACATCGGCGCCTCCTTCGGCGGTCTTGTGGACAAGGGCCGCCAGGGCGCGGGCTTCGGCGCGAGTGGGCGAATAACCGGAAGGATTGTTGGGAAAGTTGAAGATGACGCGCACCGATCCCGACGCGGCCGCCTGGGCCAGCGCCTTCTCTATGGCGTCCATGTCAAGCCCGCTTCCCGGCCCGTCCGCTTCGGGGTTTGCGAAAAAGGGAATGCCCGCAAGTTCCGCCCCCCGGCGGACGCCGAAAATAAGCTCGTAATTGTCCCAGCAGGGATCGCTTGCGAGCACTCTGCCTCCCTTGCTGACAAACAGATCCGCCGTATAGGAAAGTCCCGCGGTAAGTCCGGGAACGACGACGGGAAGGGAAATTCCCCCCGGATCAAGGGACGGGTTTTTCTGTATGATCAGTTCTTTCCAGACGGTTCTTGCCTTTTCCACTCCCGCGGTGGGGGCGTAGGCGACAGCCTCGCTGGGGCTAAGACCGGGCATGTTCTCCGCTATGACCGAAAAGATCAGGGGGGTTCCGCCGCTGTAGGCCATGCCTATGGTCGCGTCCGCGGTATGGGCGGACTTTTTCGCTTCCGCGGACTGCGCAATTATTCCCCTGGGAAAATAAAGGCGGCGTCCCAGATTGGAAAGCAGCCGCCCCGCGACGGTTCCGTCAAGAACTGAATTGAGCTCAAGAGCCAGATGATTCATGTATCACACAGTTTCATGAAAAGGACACTCTTAGTCAATCGGCTGCAATATTATCCCACTTGACAGTGAAAAACAATCTGTACTATCGTTTCGAACGAAATTGATATACTTTCTTTACATTGTGTTATATACTTTTTTTGGAAAAAAGCGGGGTGGTTTCAACATGATATGTTGTAAAACCGTACTCCCGAAAACGCGGTTCCCCGGTCCGGGGCGCTTTGGGGAATAGCCGGAAAGGGGCCGGCTTCTTTCGGCGCTTCCGGACTGTCAAAAAAGGGTTTGTTATGAAAAAGCACATTCTGGTTCCGGCGATGCTGGCGGCGCTTGTTGCCGCCTGTTCCAACCCTTTGTTAAAATGGATAGATACGCCCGCCGATATCACTGTCAATTCGGGTTCCGCCTCCTCCTCGTCTGTGCCGCTTTCCGCCAAATCGATAGAAACCTTTTCCTTCGGCTTTTCCGGAGAGACATCGGCGATACAGGCCGAACCGCACACACGCGTGATGGGCAGGACCCCCATTACCGTGGTGCTGCCCGCGGGTACGCCAAAGACCGGTCTGGTTCCGGCCATAACCTTTACCGGCAAATCCGTGAGCCCCGCTTCGGGGACGCCGGGGGATTTTACCGATCCTGTACCGTATACCGTTACCGCCCAGGACGGAAGCACCCGTGATTACGAGGTAGAGGTAATTGTAAAAAAACAGGAATCCGCCGAAATTATCTGGTTTGACCTTGAGAATGCCGCGGGATCATATATGGCCGAAGGGACAGTGCATCAGCCTCCGCCGGGGGAAGAGTGGGGAGAAGTTATTCTCACTGTCCCCAGCGGGACAAACCTTGCGAACCTTACCGCGAAAATTGTCCAGACCGGTCAGTCCGTGAGCGGCGGCGGCGGGTCCGCTTCGGGAACCGCCGTGACCCTGACCGGTAATTTTTCCGGTCCGGTAATATATACGGTAACGGCGGCTGACGGGTCCAAACAATACTACAACGTCCAGGTTTTCAGGGATAAATCTTCCGTAAAAGAGATAACGGCGCTTTCCTTTAGCGAGACGGAGACAGGACACCTGATAATAGGCGCGGAGCCTGACGCGGACGGGAAGATCCCCATTATGGCGACGGTTCCGGCCGATACGAACCTGGCCTCCCTTACGCCGCGCATTACCTATAAAGGGGCTTCGATTTCCGGGGCGCAGGTTTCGGAAACCCGGCTTCCAGGCGCGGACACAACCCTGGCGCTTCCTGTAACGGGCGGTTCGGCCGTCGACTTTTCCGTCATTCAAAACTATACGGTAACGGCGGAAGACGGGAGTTATCAGGTATATGAGGTAACGGTCTTTGAGGGCGACCTCAATACGGGCAAGGAGATTACGGGCTTTTACTTCCCCTTCCTCAACAACACCCAGGGAACCGGAGCGCCGGCGGGCATTATCGACGAGGCGGCCAAAACCATTACCGTCACCGTTCCGCCGGGGACGGATTTGAGGACCCTTGCCCCGGCGGTCTACCATACCGGGGTATCGGTAAGCCCCGTTTCCGGGAAACAGGCTGATTTTTCCAATTCGGCGTCGGTTCCCGTCTACTATACGGTAACGGCCCGTGACGGAAGCACGGCGCACTACGCGGTCCGGGTGTACCCGGCGAAACGGAGCGACAAGGCGATTACCGCCTTTGGTTTTGCCAATATAGGCGGCGAAAGCGCGATTATCGGTTCCAGCCCGTCGGAAGGGAAGCTGTCCATTATGGTAACGGTTCCCTATGGGACCGATGTGTCCCACCTTACCCCGGAGCTTACCCATACGGGAGTTTCGGTGAGCGGATCCGGCGTTTCGGGGAACGGTCCCGGCGCGGTAACGGGTTCGCCAAATACGAACTTTACCGGCCCTGTAGATTATACGGT
>JAIRXH010000184.1 GCA_031268385.1 Treponema sp.
AGGGACCATACCGCGAGGGCCCGGCTTATGGTTTTTACCGCTTCGCCGGCGGACCAGCCCGATTTCAAGTCGTCTCCTGTATCCGCCGCCACATACACCCAGGGGCCGTCGTCTCCGCCTTCATTCCCGCCTCCCGCAGGGGGCTTTCCCCCGGGCTCCTCCGTCAGATACGCCGTCAGGGATGTCTGAAATAAATTACAGGCGCTCAACAGGAGGGCGATGAAGACAGCCGAAAAGACAAAAAACGGAGGCCGGAGGGTTTTCATCACGATGAACAACTATACAGCAAGGCTCAAAAAAAAGCAACGAAGCGGCGCGGACACGGGACGGTTCGGCGTTGCCCTACTCCGCCGTAAAAACCGCATCCGACAGCGCGCGGACAAAAGCATACAGATCCGCCCGGGACAGGGAAGCAAGCGGAATGACGCGGCGCAGTACGGATGTTCCCCGGCTCCTGTCGTAAACTTCGCAGAGGGCGTCAGGTCCTTCCCCGCCCCGTATGCGTATGGTCAGCGTAAAACGGGGAACCGGACTGTTTTTTTCGTTAATCATGTTTTGATTATGGTTAACGGAATCAATGCCCGCTTTCCTCAGAATGCGCACAAGCTCCGCGGCCCGCGCTTCTTCAAAGCCTTCCCCGTCAGCGCCTTCCACGCGGACCTCCGCCCGCAGAACAATTCCTTCCCGCCTTAAGGCGCCGCGGTTCAGGGCAAAGAGCCGTTCGGCCGCGTCACGGCGGACAGCCGCGCCGGAGCGGCCGCGCGCAAGCCGGGCCAGCATGGAATACCCGTAGACCGCCATGTCCCGTTCCCACCAGGGATCAAGGCCGTCAATGGCCTGGGCTACAAGATCCGCCCTTTTCATGAATATTCCTTCCTCAAGATCGTAAGAAGGCCCCGTTTCGGGTATCAGGGCGGTTTCAATGGCGGCGGCTTCACGAAGATAATAAAGGGCCCTTGCCGGATAATCCTCAAAAGCGCCGCAATACTGAATGAGGGCGTTAAGATTCATCCCGCCCCCGGCGGCGCGGTAATTGTCCGCCGCCGCGAGGCTGTACTTCCGGTAAAGGAGCCTGTGAACCGTCTCCCTGAAACGGAGGCCGCTACGGCGGAAGAGGCTTTGTATTTTTTCACCCGTCCCTCCCCAGGGAGTAAGACATTCTGTCCGGTACAGGCCCGCGCAGGTTTTCATGAGCACTTCGTGAAGATCGCGGCGGTAACGGACCGGATCGATTCCGAAGTTTGCCATCCAGGAAAAATTTTCACTGCCCAGACAGTCTTCCGCATACAGCATGGCTTCCTTCAGCCTGCCCGTAAAAAGATACACCCGGGCCAGATTGATTTTTGAAAGGGGGGAACTGTCAAGCTCATACGCCGCTCTGTAATCCTGGAGGGCGCGGGCAAAGTCCAGGCGGCGAAGGGACATTTCGCCCCGGACAAGATACCCCGATGAACGGCTGAGGGACTGCAGCGACAGGCCGGCCCTTTCCCAGGCGGAACGGTAATTATGGAAGCGGCTTTCCAGCAGGGAAAGATTGTAATGGGCCACCGCGGTAAAGGTACGGTCGCCGCGTTCTTCACCACCCGAAACGGCGGCAAGGTACCAGCGCTTGCCTTCATCATAGTCGAGCGTTTCCAGATAGAGCGTTCCCAGGGTCATGGCATAATCGGCATCGGCGCCAAAGCGATCCATGGCGTCCAGAAGGAGCCGCCGTCCGTCGGCAAGACGGTGAACCTTGTAGTACATCCAGCCCAGATTGCCAATGGCTTCCCTGTTTTCAGGCGATACGGCAAGCAGTCTCTCCAGATACGAAACGGAAACTTCATCGCGGTTTAACGCCGCCGCGGTTTTGGAAAGTTTGAGGAAAAGATCCGGGTCTTCATTCAATACGGATTCGGCCCCGCGGTATTCATCCCAGGCAAGGCGGTAAAGTCCGCGGTCGTAATACAGATCCCCCAGAGCCAGGGGAAAACGGGATTCCCCCGGATACCGGACTTTTCCCCGTGAAAAAAGCTCTATTGCCCGCTCCCAGTTTTCCGCGCTTCCCGCGCGCCGGGCTTCGTCAAAAAGAAAATCCGCGGTTTCTGAACCGGTACGGTCCTGCGCGTCGGAGAGGAAGCCCGAAAGAATAAAGGCGGCAATAATGACGGGAAGTCCCGCGCGGCGGCCGTTTGCCCATCCGCCGTTTTTCCGAAGCAGCAGGGCCAGCGGCGGAAGAACCCAGCCGGCAAGGCGGCGTCCGGGATTAACGGCGTTCCTGTGGGCCGCCGAAAAGGAACGGTAACGTTTTTTCATGAGCGCGAAATCGGCGCCTGAAAAATCAGGGGCAAAACGGGCGGCGGAAACGCTCTCATAAAGCGCGCCGATTCCGCTTCCCGCGTCCGCGGATTTTTCCAGCTCCGCTATCCATTCGGCTTCAGCCAAAAGGGGACTTTTTCGCAGACCCGCGAGCGCAAGCCGCCGCTTCACATGCTTCCAGAGACGGACCGCCCTTTTCCCCGGAGGGCCGAAACAGGACGCGATGAAAAAACCGCAGCGAAGAAACAAAAAGACGGCGGCAAGGACCAGGGCGGAAAAGGGGAACCAATACCGCCGCGCGAAAACGGCGGCGTTTTCCGCCCGGCTTCCCGGAAATTCTTCCCCTCCGTCCGTCTTGTCCTCTTTGGGCTTCCACCGGGAATGATGATCCAGTATCTCTTTCATGAGGCGTTCAAAGAATTCCCGGTCTCCCGCCGAAAAACGGAATTCCTCCCCGGCGGCAAATTCCACCGTGGTAGGATCGTACTCTATCCAGCCCTGGCCGGGAAAGGGAACTTCCACCCAGGCATGGGCCATGTTGGCCCTCACCGGGTAATAACCAAAAGTATTGGCTTGTGGATCAATAACAAAACCCGCCGCCACCCGCGCGGGAATTCCCAGGGACCGAAGCATCAGCGTCATGGCGAAGGCATAATAGGAACAGTACCCCTTTTTTGATTCCAGAAGAAACCAGGCAAGCTGATCCCCGTCGGGGGCCGCGCCCGGCTTGAGGCTGTAGCGGTATTCGCCGAATTTCAGCCTGTTGTACACCGCCTGGATCTTTTCGCCGTATCCGTCAATTCCTTCCGTAATTTCTTCCGCAAAGGCGCGTATCCGTTCCTCGCCGCCGTAATCGGTGTAGAGGCGGTATTCCCCGGAACTGAGCCCGAGCTGTTCCGCGCGGGGCGGCCAGGAGGCGGCGCCAAACAGCTCAAAAAAACCCGCGCCAAAGGTAACGCTCCGTACCGCGTAAGCCGAATTGAATGAAGAAGCATCCCGGTTTTCAAAGGGAATTACCTCCTCGGGCCGGTTCATGGCGACAAAGGCGGAAGCGTCAAAATTGACCAGATAGTATTCCTGACTAGTAATCCGCGTGAAGTTTTGGGGAAATTGCCCGTCCGGCGCCCGCCTTCCGGTTTCGTCCCCAGCGGCAAAACGTGTCCGCCTGTCCGGCAGACGAGCCGGATGCGACGCTTCGTCAATTTCGGGAAGCCGGTAAAACCCCTGTTTCCCGCCGTAACCCGAAAGCACATAACGGCGAAGCAGAACATGATCGTCCTGGGGATCTTTTTTCACGATGAGGACAAGATCATCGTTCATGCTTATCTCGCTGTCCAGCCTGAGAATCCGGGAAAAATCGAAACTGAAAAGCCTGGGTTCAAGAAGGCCGCCCCCCTTATCCACCGCCTTTTCCTGCGATGGTTCAAGAAAGAAAAGGCTCCCCAGAAGGACAAGGAACAGAAAAACGGCTCCGCCTGACACCGCCTCCTTCCGCCGCAGATTGAGGGCCGGAGGCATGGAAAGCATGAGGGCCAGCGCCTGCATAAGGGCCGCCGGGGCAAAGACGGCTATCATCACCACCGGCCAGCGGTAAAGGGCTATATCCGCCGTACTGCCGGCGGAAAAAACCGCGAGAAGGACAAACGCTCCCGCTATAATGTCGGCCCTGAGAAACGTCCTGGACCGGCATGAAAAATACGTGGTGAACGCCGCCCAGTAGTAGGGAAGAAGGGCGGAAAAGATATTGCGGTCCAGATTAAGAAGCAGGGCATCGGGAACCAGGGCCACTCCCGGAAAAAAGATCCTCGGCGCGCCGATAAAAAAACGGACAGTCCACGGGACAAGGGCCATGACAAGGACAGCGGAAAAAACGGCCGGTTTCCGGGAAACATTCCGGCCAAAACCCGCAAGAAAAACGGGCACAAGAAAACCCGTAAACAGGATGACGGCAAACACGAGGGTATCGGAAAGATCCTTCGCGAGCAAGCGAAACTGATAGAGGATAATCATGAGCGAGACGGAACGGAAAAAAAGCGCCGGATTAAGGGAAAAGACAGGGTTTACGGCACGGTTCACACCGGACCTCCGCATAAAAAATTCACCGCCCGTATCCCCGGTTTCCGACCATAGAGCGCGGCGCAGGTTCTTCCACATTCATCAAGACGTTCCGTCCCATAAAGGAACATCAGATCGATCTCCCGGCCCGGCGTCCGTTTGTTAATGAAGCGGTCAAGACCGGAACCGTTTGTTCCGTCCACCACGCTCCGGGGCAGGGCAAGGACAAGGCAGCCGCATTCACCGGGCGCATCGGGAAGATCGGCGCCGCCGCCAAAAAGGGGCAGGGCCGCCGGCAGGGCAAGAACGGAAGCCGGCGGTTCCCCGTATATTTTACCGCCCGAAAATCCCGTGATCACCTCCTGTCCCGATTCGGCGGAGACCGCCGCCGCGGCAAGGGCGTTTTCGCAGAGCAGATCGACCCCCCGGCGGGCCGCTTCCGCGCTGAACAGAACGGGGTCCGCCTCGGTATCCACCAGTACAAGAAGCCGCGAATGGGGCGGCCTCTCATATTCACCCTCGCGGACAAAAAGCCCGCCGCTGTGGCTGTAGAGCTTCCAGTTTATTTTTCGGGGATCATCTCCGGGAACATAAGGCCTGTGTTCGGTAAGATTGTCGGTACGCTCAAAATTGAATTCGGAACGCCTCCGGCTGCCCCCGGAGCGGACGGATACAGGAAGGACATCTTCGGCCCGCCGGGGAACGGAAAGGATACGCGGCCGGTCTCCCTGGGGAACCCTGAAGGAAAAACGAAAAAGACCCAGCGCGTCAAAGACGGCAAATTCATCATGACAAGAAAACCACGCCCCCCGTTCCTTCACTTCAAAACTGCCCGCGCCGGATCCGGGATCGAATTCACGCCGGATGCGGCGGCCGTCCCGCGTGCGGAGATCCAGAACATAGCGGACAAGAATGCCGGGGACGCGGAAAAAACGGCCGGAATATCCGTCTTCCGGGAAACGGACAAATTCAACGCCGGCCCTGCCGCCCGCGGCAACTTCCTCCGGGCTTATCACGGCCTTTGTGTTCCGGGCGCGGCTTCCGTACACAAGGAGAAAGATGAATGTCATGCAGAGAAAGTACATCCACAGGACAAGAAACACCGCCGCGGTAAGGGTAAGAACGCCTTCCCCCCGGAATTCGCCCGCAGCAAAACCCAGGACAACAATCAAAAGAACAAAAAGGCCCGCCATGTGAACCCGAAAGGCCGCCGCGGATTTTTTTTCAGGCCGTTTTGATGCCGTCAATACGCGCAAGGCAGATCTCCCGGATGAGCCTGTCCCCCTGGGCCCTGGGGTCCCGGAGTTTCAGCCGGTGCGCAAGAACAGGCGCCGCCAGAGCGGCAAGATCCCCGTCGGTAACATACGCGCGCCCCCGTACCAGAGCCAGCGCGCGGGACGCGTCAAGCAGATGAAGGCCCGCCCTGGGGCTTGCCCCCAAAATAAAACCCCGGTGTATTCTGGTATCACGAACTATGTCGGCGGCCGCCTCCATGAGGGTCCTGTGACAGAAAACCTCCGAGGCGGCCCTGCGGGCGGCAAGGAAATCGGCAATCCTGATTACCGGTTCAAGCCCGCACGACCCGTCCTGGACGGCCCGGCCGGGGTTCTCTTCCAGAATGGCAAGCTCCGCGTCACGGTCGGGGTAGCCAAGGGACAGGCGCATCATGAAGCGGTCAAGCTGCGCGACCGGAAGGGGAAAGGTTCCTTCGCTTTCAATGGGGTTCTCGGTTGCGATAACAAAAAAGGGATCGGGCGGCCGGTGCGTCTTCTGTCCTATGGTTACCTGGCCTTCGGCCATTACCTCAAGCAGGGCCGACTGCACCTTTGGAGTAGTGCGGTTAATCTCGTCGGCAAGAACTATGTTGGCCAGCACCGGCCCCGGCATAAAACGGAAGGAACGGCTCTTCGGATCAAAGACATCAACGCCGGTAATGTCGTAGGGAAGAAGATCGGGAGTAAACTGTATACGCTTGAACACAAGCCCCTTCTTTCCGCCGCCAACAAGCCGCGCCAGGGTCTTTGCCACCGTCGTCTTGCCAAGGCCCGGATTATCCTCAATAAGCACATGGCCCCCGGCAAGAATGGCCGCAACAAGCAGTTCAAGGAAAGCGCGTTTCCCCTTGATGACACGTTCCGCGCCGTTTATCAACGCTTCCGCAACTTTTTCAGCCTTCATCAATCTTTTCAGCCTTCCACCTGAAAAAGCATAACATGGACGGATGAGAGAGGGAAGACAAGACGGGGAGGGCAGGGAAGAGAATAGAACTTGTTCCAAAACCAACCGGGTTTTGGAACAGCCTCATTGAATAATTCTATTTCAATTTTCCACGGAGGGCCGGCGATGCTCATGTTTGTTACAAGGTGAAAGGACACCCGGTGATTGTACTTTGAAAGCAG
>JAIRXH010000196.1 GCA_031268385.1 Treponema sp.
CCGACGACTTTGAAGGCTACCGGTAATGGGCGAAGTCGAAGCTCTGCTTCGGCTTCGTCTGGGCACACGGGGCGAAAACTCCATGCGCCGCAAGGCATGGCCCGCTGAAAACAACGCGCGGCGCGGCAAAGCCCCCTTCCGGGGCGGCAGATCCGCCACAGGCGGTGGCAGATCCGTCACGGGCGGGGGCAGATCCGTCACGGGCGGTGGCAGATCCACCACAGGCGGCGGCAGATCCGCCACGCGGGGCGGCAGATCCACGGCGTGCGGCGGCGGATACGTGAGGAATTTATCCGGCGTTGCCGGACACTATAAGGAACCTCTGAAAACCCGACCGGGGTTTTTGGAGGTTCCCTGTATCGTTTCTTGTACAAGGAGCGCATAGTATGTCGCACAGTGACGACTGGATTCCCGCCGCGGAATCCGAATTCGACGCGTTCTTCAAGAACTATTGCCAGGTGGTCAACAAATACACCACGGGCCAAAGCCCCGTGTGGACCCACATCCCTTGACAAAATCCGCCGTCCTGGCGGATTTTGTCATCGAAGTTTGCCTGCGGCAAACTTCACCTGCCCGCCTGTGGCGGGCAGCATTAGTTTCAGTGGCATCCATGCCGCCACCCTTGGAACGCAGTGTGTGGAGTTTTGGCGCAGCCAAAACTCCCAAGCTATCCGCCGGAGGCGGATAGCAGACGTGCTGGCAAAGGACGAAGCGCGGAAACGCGACGAAAAGATCCTCCGGGATTTCAACAACGAGTTCATCCTCCATTCCCGCTTTGTTACCAACGCCCAGCGGAAAGAACTCGGCTGCCCCGTCCACGACACCATCCACACCCCGGTTCCCGCCCCCAAAAACCAGCCGGAAGCCGACATCACTTACCCCGGCAAACACCTCATCGAGCTTGACCACATCCGCTCCGTCACAGGCGGCACGGACGACTGCTGTCCGGCAATGCCGGACAGCTTGGAGTTTTTGCGTGGCAAAAACTCCAAGCATTGTTTGTATGGAGTTTCGGCATAGCCGAAACTCCCAAGCTATCCGCCTCCGGCGGATAGCAAGACTGGGGCGTGCGCATCCACTACGGGATCCTTGACCCTGCGAATATGGGTGCCAGGCACCGTATCGCTTCTCCGCCCGCGAAGGGCGAGGACCTGCCGCACTCGCTCTTTACCCACAAGAAGAAGCACCGCTTCGACTTTGACGGCGACAGCGGCAAGACTGCCCAAAAGCCTGGGGCTTTTGGGCTTGGGAGTTTACGCTTGCGTAAACTCCCTGCATTGGTTCGTGGAGTTTTGGCAACGCCAAAACTCCCAAGATGAAATCCGCAAGCGGATTTCATCAAGCCTCAAATACGAGAACGAAAAAGGCGGGGAGGAAGGGGAAGGCCCCTTCGGCCCCATCCTCAAGGCGGTTATTCCGTAATTCACGTAAGAAAGGACACCATATAGATGCATCAGGGGTCCTGGGCCGAAGGCGAAGCTCTGCTTCGCCTTCGCCTACCCCCTGAAAAATCATTGGGTGTCCTTTCATGCCGGGCGGGGGTTTGGCACGCGGGAGGGACCCCGGTTCTTCCCGATTGTCTGCGGGCTGAAAAGAGGCCCATAAAAGGTGACAGGGGGGTGGCGGTGGAAAAAACATGGGAGGGGCCCCCGGAGGGCCCCGTGTTTTTTCCACCGGCAGGGCCCCCAGGCGGATGTTTCAGGGCCTCTTTTCTGTATTACTTGAAAAAACACGCCGTTCGTGGTACGGTTCTTCCGGATTGAGGAGGAGCCATGACCGACGACGCGTGTCAAATTATCCGGCGGATAAAGGTGCTGCGGGAAATCGAGGAACTATCAGGGGAAACGCTGGCCCTGGAGCTGGGGTTTGATCCGGCCGAATACAACGACTGGGAATCGGGGGCAAAGGATTTTCCCATCGGCGCCCTTGTGGAGCTGGCCTCCCGCTTCAAGGTGGATCTTCAGGAACTTGTCACCGGAGAAACTCCCAAACTCAGGGCCTTCTCTCTTGGCAGGGCGGGGGAGGCCCCCGAGGTCAGCCGCCGGCCCATGTACGCCTACTGGAATCTTGCCGCCAATTTCCACCGGAAAAAAGCGGAGCCCTTTCTTGTCGAGGCGAAGCCGGAAACGGAAGGTAAGCCCCTGAGCCTCAATACCCATCCCGGCCAGGAATTCGACTATGTGCTTGAGGGACGGCTCTTTATGTCCATAGGGGGCCATGAGATGGAACTGGGGCCCGGGGACAGCGTGTATTACGATTCAAGCGAACCTCACGGAATGAAAGCCACAGGCGGAAAGCGGGCCCGTTTTCTTGCCATGATTATGTAGGAGGAGAATGTGAGTCTGCTTGAAACGTACCTCGCCAGAAGCGAATTTGAATCCTATGAGGATTTTTACGCCAATTTTTCGGTAAGCGTTCCCGCCAATTTCAACTTTGCCTACGACGTGGTCGATGTCCTTGCCGAGCGGCAGGGACAGGAGCGGGCGATGGTGTGGTGCGACGAAAAGGGCGCGGGCGCGGTCTTTACCTACGCCGACATGAAACGGCTTTCGGACAAGGCCGCCAACGCGTTTTTCGAGGCGGGCATAAAGAAAGGGGATCCGGTGATGATTATCTTGAAGCGCCGCCATGAATACTGGCCGGTGCTCCTTGCCCTCCACAAACTCGGCGCGGTGGGAATTCCGGCGACGCATCTTCTTACCACCAAGGATATCGTGTACCGCTGCGCGGCCGCCGATATAGCCGGCATAGTCTGCGTGGACGATCCCGAGCTTATGTACCGCGTGGACCAGGCGGAAGCGGAACTGGAGCGGCATTCCGGGGCCGGCGAGAGCGCGCTCAGGTTCAAGGCCTTCGTCCGTTCCGTTCACACCCCCCCTGACGCCTTTCCCGCCAGGGATGCGGCCGCACTCTTTGCCGCCCGTTCGGGAAGCGCCCCTCCCGCCGGGGAGGCCCCTCCTGCCGCGCCTGCCCTGGGCGGAAAGCCTGCCCCGGGCGCCATTGTTCCCTGGGCCGATTTCAAAGTTCTCATGGAAAAAGCGTCCCCCGTTTTTGTCCGCCCCGAACACGTTAACAGCAATAACGACATCATGCTTCTTTATTTTACGTCAGGGACGACAGGCATGCCCAAGATGGTCCGCCATGACTTCGCGTATCCTTTGGGGCACATACTTACCGCCAAATACTGGCAGCGTGTCAGGCCCGGCGGGCTTCACCTTACCGTCGCCGATACCGGCTGGGCAAAGGCCGCCTGGGGCAAGATCTACGGACAGTGGATCTGCGGCTCGGCGATCTTCGTATACGATTACGACCGTTTTGTTCCCTCCGCCATGCTGGAGGTAATCACGCGGAACAGGGTCACGACATTCTGCGCCCCTCCCACCATTTACCGTTTCTTTATAAAAGAAGATCTTTCAGTGTACGATTTTTCGGCCCTTGAAAACTGCGCCGTCGCCGGAGAGCCTCTTAACCCCGAGATCTATGACAAATTCAGGGAAGCGACGGGGATCAAATTAAGGGAATGTTACGGACAGACGGAACTTACCGTTACTCTCTGCACCTATCCCTGGCTTGAACCGAAACCGGGCTCCATGGGAAAACCGTCTCCCGGTTACGATATAGACCTTGTTCGTGAAGACGGCGCCTCCTGCGGCATGGGCGAGGAAGGCCAGATCGTGGTAAGGACCGCGAAACGAAAACCGGCCGGAATGTTCGGCGGCTACTACCGGGACAGCGCCCTTACCGAATCGGTATGGCACGATGACGTTTATTACACGGGCGATATGGCCTGGCGCGACGAAGACGGCTACTACTGGTTTGTGGGCCGCGCCGACGACGTTATCAAGAGTTCAGGCTACCGCATAGGCCCTTTCGAGGTTGAAAGCGCCCTCATGGAGCATCCGGCCGTTTTGGAGTGCGCGATAACCGGGGTTCCCGATCCCGACCGGGGCGCGGTGGTCAAGGCCACCGTGGTCATTGCCAAAGGCTATGTCGCGTCGGAGGCCCTCAAGCTGGAACTCCAGAACCACGTAAAGAAGGTTACCGCGCCCTACAAGTACCCCCGCATTGTTGAATTTGTGACGGAACTTCCCAAAACCATAAGCGGGAAGATACGACGGGTAGAAATCCGCGGGGAACATCCGGAAAACTGAGGCTGTTCCAAAATCAACTTGTAACATTGTTCATTTTCCGCTATAAGTGTGGATTATGAACGCGCTTGAGGATTATGTATCGGAGATTACCGGGAACAACCGCATTGAACCGGAACTCTACGCAAAATACAATGTAAAGCGCGGGCTCAGGAACGCGGACGGTACCGGGGTTCTTGTGGGGCTTACCCACATCGGCGATGTTCACGGCTATATCATGGACGAGGGGGAAAAGGTTCCGGTTGACGGAAAGCTCTACTACCGGGGTTACGACGTGGAAGATCTCGCCGCCGCCGCGGAAAGGGAAAAGCGTTTTGGTTTTGAGGAAACGGTGTTCCTCCTCATGTTCGGCCATCTTCCCGAGAGGGCGGAGCTTGACCGGTTCTGCGCCCTCATGGGGCAGTGCCGCGGCCTTCCCGAAAATTTTGCCGAAGATTCCATCATAAAGGCCCCCTCAAGGGACATCATGAACAAGCTCGGCCGTTCCGTGCTGACCCTGTATTCCTGGGATGAAGATCCCGACAACAATTCGCCTGAAAATGTACTGCGCCAGTGCATAGAGCTTGTCGCGCGTTTCCCCACCATTGTCGCCTATTCCTACATGGCAAAGAAGCACTACTACGATCATGAAAGCCTCATCATCCATCTGCCGGCCCCTTCCTGCCAGAGCGCCGAGACGATCCTTTCCCTTATACGGCCCGACCAGCAGTACTCGCGGCTTGAAGCGGAGATCCTCGATCTTTCCCTCATACTCCACGCCGAACACGGCGGCGGAAACAATTCAACCTTCGCGGTACATCTTCTTTCTTCCGCCGATACCGACACCTATTCGGCCGTCACGGCGGGAATCAATTCACTCAAAGGCTCCAAACACGGCGGCGCCAACATCAAGGTCATGGGAATGATGGAGGACATCAAGCGGAATGTCAGGCGCTGGGACAGCGAAGGAGAGGTGGCCGATTATCTTGAGTGGATGCTCCGGGGCAGGGCGTACGATCATTCGGGGCTCATCTACGGCCTGGGCCACGCCGTGTACACCAAAAGCGATCCCAGGGCCGTGCTTCTGCGGAACAAGGCCGAAGTCCTTGCCGCCGAGAAGGGACTTGACCAGGAGTTCAGCCTCTACCGCCTCATCGAGCGGCTTGGCCCGGAGGTCTTCAAAAAGGTAAAAGGGAACCCCAAGGATATCTGTGCCAACGTGGATTTTTATTCCGGCTTTATTTACAGGATGATGGGAATACCCCACGAACTGTACACCCCGCTTTTCGCCGTAAGCCGGGTCGCCGGCTGGTGCGCCCACCGGCTTGAGGAAATAGTCTCCGGCGGCAGGATCATACGTCCCGCCTACAAATGCGTCCAGCCCCGCCGCGTTTACACGCCCCTTGACGGGCGGGAGTAAAACGGAAAAAACCCCTATTCCTCCGTTTCCTGTACTTTGAAGGCTTCCGCCGCCTTGACAATCTCGTCGGCCAGCTTGCCCGTGACCGGCGCGTAATGATCAAATTCGACGCTGAAGGAACCGGTGCCGCTCGTAATGGATCTGAGGTCTATGGAATAGCGGAGCAGTTCCGACTGGGGAACCTGCGCCCGTATTTCCGCGATGCCGCCTACCGAATCCTGTCCCAGTATCTTGCCCCGCTTGCCGGAAAGATCGCTCATCACGTCTCCCAGGTATTTTTCCTCCACAAAGACCGTCAGGTTCATGACCGGTTCAAGCAGCGTGGGGCCGCTCTGCCGCATCGCTTCCCTGAACGCGTTCCGCGCGGCCAGCTTGAACGACAGTTCCGAAGAATCTACCGGGTGGTATTTTCCGTCGGTTATTTTTACCTCAACATCGACAACGGGGTAGCCGGCCATGGTGCCCGCGGCCATTCCTTCGGCGATTCCCTTTTCAACGCCCGGAATGTAATTTTTGGGAATGGCCCCGCCGAATATGGCGTTGACAAAATGGTATTTTTCGCCCCGGGGAAGAGGAGCGATTTCCAGAACTACCTTGCCGTACTGGCCGTGGCCGCCGGTCTGTTTTTTGTGGGTGTATTCCGCGCCCGCCTTTTTGGTGATCGTTTCCCGGTAAGCGACGCGGGGAACATGGGTTTCCATTTCTATTTTCTGGTTTGCCTTGATCTTGTCAAGGATGATGTTGATCTGCAGCTCGCCCATGCCGGAGATGACCGCCTCTTTTGTTTCGGCGTTGAAGCTGTAGCGGAAGGTCCGGTCTTCCTCCGCGGCCCTTACGAGGAATTCCCCGAGCTTGTCATCGTCCTTTTTCGCCAGGGCGTTTACCGCCACGGCGTGCACCGGATCGGGAAGGCGCAGGGGGACAAACTGCAGCGAGTTGTCTCCCGCCGTAACGGTGTCGTTGGTTCTGAATGTCGCCGATTTGGCGACTATACCCATGTCGCCGGCGAAAAGTTCCTTCACTTCCTCGAGTTTTTTCCCCTGGCAGATGTAGAGTTTCCCTATCCGCTCCTTTTTGTTTTCGGAAACGTTGAAGGCTTCCGAATCGGCGGAAAGTTTTCCGCTTATGATCTTGACCCAGGAAAGTTTACCCGAAAACTGATCGTAGGAAGTCTTGATGACCAGCGCCGAAAGGGGTTTTCCGGGATCCACGGGAACGTCAACTTCTTTGCCTTCCGTATTTTTTCCGCTGTCCCTGGCGGTTCCAGGGTCTGGGGCTATGTCGGCGGCAAAATCAAGAAAGGGAACGAGGCCGGAATTTCTGAGCGCCGAGCCCCCAAAGGCGGGAACTATCTTGTTTTCCGAAAGGGCCTCTATGAGCCCCTTGTGCATTTCCTCGGGGGAAAGGGAGCCCTTGTCTATGTAGTGCTCCATGAGGGTATCGTCCCCCTCGGCGGCGGCCTCTATGAGCCGTTCCAGCGCCTGGGCCGCGGCGGCCTGGTATTCGGGGGGAATCTCCCCCTCTTTTTCGGGGGCGTCTGTCTGGGCGAACCAGGCCTTTCCGTTAAGAACGTCTATAACCCCCCTGTAATCGGCGCCCGATCCCATGGGCAGGGTAAAGGGAACCGCGTCTATCCTGAATTTTTCCCTGACATCGGCAAGGGCCTTGCCGAAGTCGGTCCTCTCTTCATCCATTTTGGTAACAAAAATTCCCCGCGGCTTGTTTCTGCCGTCAAGGTTACGCCACAGTTTGATCGTTTCTATCTGTACTCCCGAACGTCCGTCCACGGCAAGGAGGGCGAATTCACTGGCCCTGAAAGAGAGGATCACGTCGCCGGTAAAATCGGACGATCCGGGCGTGTCGAAAAAGTTGATTTTTTTGCCCTTCCGTTCAAGATGGGCCGAGGCCGCGTGGATCGATATTTTTCGTTCGATTTCCTCGGGACTGTAATCGCTGACGGTTTTTCCCGATTCTATCGTTTCCGCCCGGGAAATTGCCCCGCCCGCGAAGAGCAAATGTTCAAAGAGGCTCGTTTTGCCGGTCTGGCCGTGGCCGGCGATGGATACATTCTTGATGTTTTCGGTACTGTAACTCATACGGGGGCTCCTCTGTTGCGTAAGTATCATTTATATTGGTACGGGTGGACCCTGATTGTCAAGAAAAATGTCTTTATAATATAGTAAAATATATGGATGAGAGGAAAAAAAACCTCGCGGACCTCGGCGTGAAGACGCGGGAGGCCCGCCTTTCCCTCGAGGTTCTCCTTGAGGATTTTGGGGGAATCCTGCTGCGGCGCGCGGACGCTTCGTCCTTCGGGGAAAAGAAAACCGCCGGGGACGATCTTGTCCGTTTCAGGGAATTGACGCGGGAAGCGGAGGTTTCCAGGGACGCCGCGGAAGCGGCCGGGAAAGACGATCTTCGCCTGCGGGAACTGGAAAAGACGATACGCGCGAAGGAACAAGAGGTGGTGTCCGCCGGAAAACGCCTTTCGGCCCTGCACCGGGAACTGGGAAAACAGGTTCTGGAAGATCCCCGTTTCGCCGGACAGACCGTTTCTTTCCGGGAGCGTTTTGATTCCCTTTCGGCCGGGGTGGAGGAGCTTTCCCGCCGCATGGACGGGGAAGGGGAGTCTTCCGGCGTCATCGCCCTGATTGGAAAAAACGCCAGGGTCATAGTGGACCGGACCGTCCTTTCGCGGAAACAGAAGGCGCTTGAAACGCTCCATGAGGAGGCGGGGGTGTTCTGGATGTCGGAAGACGGAAAAACATCGCCGCCTCAGGCGGTGGAGGCCGCGGCCGGCGCCCGTTCCGCCCTGCGGGCCCTTGACGCGGAGATTGAGGGCCTGTGGGAAGAAAGGCGGCAGATCCGCGAATTGCGGGGCGGTGACGCGGATCTGAAGCGGCGCCTCCGGCTTCTTCTGGTCCGCGCCAAAACGGCGGAGGCGGAACTCGGGCGCTTTTGCGGCGGGTTTGCCGGGCGTGTCACGGAGGGGCGGAAGAAACGTTTTGCGGATCTTTTTGAGGCCGAAGACGAACCCGCTCTGGAAAGGATACAGGCGGCCCGGAAGGCCATAGGGGATCTTGAAACGAAGACGGCGAAACTGCGGGCGTCACTGGCGATTGACGCGGAAAAGGCGGCCGTCAACAAAATGAAGCGGGAAATTGAAAACCGCCTGAAACGTATAGCCGGGGAAAAAAACGCCGTCGGCGAACTTGAGGGGCGCGTGGAGGCCTCGGAACGGCACATTGCCGAACTGGAGAAAATTTGACGTGGTAAAAGCAAAAACAAAAACAGACGGAAAGGCCGCCCCGGTGTCCCCGGGGAAGGCCGCCGGGTCCCGCGCGGACAAGGGCGCGCCCCGGACAAAAAAAGCGGCCGGCACGGTCTACGATGAATCGAAGATAAAGACCCTTTCGTCCCTTGAACACATACGTCTTCGTACCGGCATGTACATAGGGCGCCTGGGCGACGGTTCCAATCCCGACGACGGCATCTACGTGCTCCTCAAGGAAGTGATAGACAACGGGGTGGACGAGTACATCATGGGAAACGGCCGGCTCATTGAGGTTGTCGTAAAGGACGGATCCGCCAGGGTCCGCGACTACGGCCGGGGCATTCCCCTGGGAAAACTTGTGGAATGTGTTTCGGTGATCAACACCGGGGCAAAATACAACGACGACGTGTTTCAGTTTTCCGTGGGCCTTAACGGCGTGGGCACCAAGGCGGTGAACGCGCTCTCTTCCCATTTCAGGGCGGTGGCGGTGCGGAACGGCGAATTTGCCGAGGCTGTCTTTGAAAGGGGAAAACTCAAATCGCGGCGCACGGGAAAATTTCCCCCCGCGAAAAAACAGAAGGACGGCACCTATGTGGAGTTTACCCCCGATGCCGACATCTTTCCCGACTACGCGTTTAACATGGAATTTATAGAGAAACGCATGCAGAATTACGCGTATCTTAACACGGGGCTTACCCTTTCGTTTAACGGCAAACAGTATGTTTCCAAACGGGGGCTCTACGATCTTCTCGCCGAAGAAACGGGCGACGACTGTCTTTACCCCATGGGCTATTACAAGGGCGAGCACATCGAGTTTTCCTTTACCCACACCAACAACTATGGCGAAGAATATTTTTCCTTTGTAAACGGCCAGTTTACCTCCGACGGCGGCGCCCACCTTTCGGCCTTCAAGGAAGGCTTTCTCAAGGGGATACAGACCTATTTCAAAAAGGACTACCGCAGCGAGGACATCCGCGAGGGCTGCATAGCGGCGGTGGCCGTCAAGCTCAAG
>JAIRXH010000203.1 GCA_031268385.1 Treponema sp.
ATAGACAAGCCCGTAGATGGCCCCGGCGGCCAGAAGGAGAACCGCTATGGTGCGGAGGATCGTAAAAAGGGAAACCGTTCCCTGGGCGGCAAGGGGAAGGGGGGGCCTTTCCCCTTCCAGGAACAGGCTCTCCTCGGGGGAAACCGGGGGGGGAGCTTCCTGGGCAGAAGGGGGAAGGCCGGAAGGGGGAACCTCCTGGGCGTCCAGGAAAGGCCGGGGGAACAGACAGAGCCCCGCCGCCAGGACGAGCAGGGACAGAAGGGTTTTCACGCGCAAGGCGCGGCAAGGGCCGGGGAGACAGGGTTTATGGACAAACAGAATTTTCTTCAGTTTTTCCCCTCCCAAGTACAAACTGAATCAGCGCCGGATTGTAAAATTGCCGGGTTGGGCATAGCCCTTACCCGCAAAACCATCTATGAGCCAGGAGCCCGTTTACCGTGGTTTTTGCGCCGCTTCGTGCCGCAAAAACCTACAAAAATGCAAAGGCTCCTAGCTCATCTCACTCATCCGCTCCATGGGAGAGACGATCTCCGTAACCCGGACGCCGAAGTTTTCATCAATAACCACCACTTCCCCTTTGGCAATAAGCTTGTGGTTCACCAGAATATCCACCGGTTCCCCGGCAAGCTTGTCCAATTCGATGATAGTACCTTCCCCCATGCCCAGGATCTCTTTGATAAGCTTCCGGGTGCGGCCCAGTTCCACGGTCATCTCCATGTAGACATCCATGATGAGACCTATGTTGCCGGCTTCCTGCGAGGAAGCCCTGGGCACCAGATTGGGGAACTGTACGGACTGTACGCTGGCCGGCTGGCCCATCATACCCATGCCCATACCGCCCATTCCCATATTGGGCATGCCGCCCATGGCCGGCATCGCCGCGCCCATTCCCATATCCATGCCCGGCATTCCCATGTTCGGCATGGCGCCCATTCCGGGCATCGCCGCGCCCATACCGGGCGACGCCTGGCCGCCCAGGGCGCGCGCTATATCGCCGGCGACGGAAGCGCCGAAGACTTCCCATATCTGATGGACATTTCCGTCTCCCAGATCAAGCTGATACACCGCGCAGGGAAATTCCCCCGCCGGCAGCGCCGCGGCGGCCTTGGGCACGTTCGCGGCTTCCGGCGAAACCGACGCGATGGATTTATTGCCGGTCTTGCCGGTGAGGCTCGTGATCTGGGTTCCCACAAGCTGCGAAACGACTTCTCCTATTACGGACATGGCCATTTCGTCCAGCGTAATGTTCTCTTCCTTGTTCATGAGGCTGGCAATGGCCCTGGCGGTGACTTCGGGAATGATGAAGGAATGTTCCCCCGGAAAACCGGAGCTGAAGTCGGCCTTGACCGCCGTTACCGTATCGGGAAGGGATGAAAGAAACGCGTCCCTGCTGGAAAAAGATACCTGGGGGCCCCTGATGGTAACCGGGGCGCCTGTCATCATGGCAAGGTTTGAGGACTGGGCCTCGACCGTGGACGCCAAAAAACCCTGCAGGGCCTGCCGGTCGCCTTCCGGGGGACCTGCCGTCATGGCGGCGGACGGAGCCGCCTGGGGCGCCGCGGTCAAACCGGAAGAATCCACACCGGCCAGCAATGCGTCTATTTCATCCTGAGAAAGTGCGCCGTCGCTCATGTCATCTCCTCCCCTTCGGACGCGAGCTCTTCAAATTCTTCCTGTTCAAGCTCCGCGATTTTCTTGGTAATCTGCACCGCCATTTTCTTCCCGATTACGCCGGGACGGCACAGAAATTTCCGCTTGCTGCCGATGTTAAGCGAATAGGGGTCGCCTATGCGGGTGTTATACAGCCGCACAACATCCCCTATCTGCAGGGAAAGAACGTCCCGCACGGGGACATTTATCTTTCCTATTTCGGCCACTACATTAACATCGACAGTTGAGAGCTTGTCCTTTAGCACGCTGAGATTTTCCGTGGTCGCTCCGCGGCGCACCGAGGAGTACCAGAACTGGGCGGAAAGTTTTCCGATAATGGGCTCTATGGTTATATAGGGGATGCAGAAGTTCATCATTCCTTCCACCTCGCCGACCTTCGTTTCAAGGGTTACAAGGACCACCATTTCTGTGGGGGGAACTATCTGGGCGAACTGCGGATTCGTGTCTATCTGCCCCAGCCTTGGCCTGAGATCGATGACCGTAGTCCAGGCCTCGCGCATGTTTCCCAGAATGCGGACGATGATCCCTTCCATGACGGATGTTTCGATGTCGGTCAATTCATGCTGGGCCTTTGTTCCTTCCCCCGTGCCCCCAAACAGGCGGTCTATGATGGAAAAGGTAACGGCGGGATCTATTTCAAGGATGGCGTTCCCCTTGAGGGGATCCATGTTGATGATGGCGAGAGTTGTGGGGGTGGGAATGGAACGGATGAATTCCTCGTAGGTAAGCTGATCGACGGAAGCCACATGGACATGAACCATGGAACGGAGCTGGGCGGAAAGGCTTGTGGTGGTAAGACGCGCGAAGGTCTCGTGCATGATGGAAACCGTGCGGATCTGTTCCTTGGAGAATTTGTCGGGCCTTTTGAAATCGTAGATCTTGATCTTGCGGGTATCGGCCGCGGGCCTGAAATCTTCAGGCTCCGTATCGCCGGCGTTTATGGCGGTGAGAAGCTGATCAATTTCCTCCTGGGACAAGACTTCGGTCAATGCGGCATCCTTTATACACCCTTACAGTATCATCTTTTGTCCCCTCACGCAACAACCGCGGTCTTGATTTTGTGGCACTGATTTATTCACATTCGAATAAATCAGTGCTTCCCTGGTCTTAGTACATCTCCATCACGTCGAGCTTGTTGAAGAGAATGTTCCGTACCTTGGCGGCGTCGAGATAACGGGTGTTAAGCTGATCCCGTATCTCCCGTTTCAGCGCGGCCTCATTCTCCGGGACAAGCTCCGCGACGGTTTTCTGGCTGAAGTAGTTCCTCACAAAATCCCGCAGTTCATACTGGCGGCCTGTCAATTCGGTCTGGGCCGCGTTGTCGTTCAGATCGTACTGGATGATCATGTCGACGGTAACCGAGAAGCCCGGACCTTTTGTCCTTGTTGTCACCGGTCCTATGAGGGTGAACGCCGCGTATTCGGGACGCTTGCCCAGGTAGGGATCGGTGGGATCCGTTACCACCGTCCTTGACTTTCCGCCGCCCGTTACTATTTTCACGGTAAAAAACGACACGGTAACGATGATAAAGACCGCCCCAAGCCCTATGGCGGCGAATTTGAGAATAGTCGGAAGTATAGCGCCAAGTCCGGATGTTTTTTTCGGAGAGCTGCCCAACCCCGCGGCGTCGCTGTCGCCAAGTTCCAGCTCATCACTGTCTGACATACATCCTCCCCTTATTTGATCCTAACACACAAGGGATATTCATTCAAATTACAGGTGCCCTTCGTCAAGTACGATGACATCCACCCGCCGGTTGATGGCCCTGCCTTCGGGGGTATCGTTCCGCGCGAGGGGAACCGTGTCGGCAAAGCCCGCAACCTGAAATCTCCGCTCGTCTAATCCTATATCGGCAAGATAATGGAGTATATTAATGGACCTGGCCGCCGAAAGTTCCCAGTTCGAGGTCCAGGGACCGTTCGGGTCAACCGCCTCGTCGTCGGTATGGCCCTCGAGGCGTATCTTCCGCGGCCGTCCGTCGCTGTCCACAAGATCCGGCGAGGCAAGGAAGGTCGCGAGCCTTAACAGGATGTCCCGCGTCGCCTCTATGTTGATCTGGGCGCTGGCCGGCCTGAAAAAGGCGTCGGAGGCGAGGGTTATAACCAGGCCCCGTTCGTCGTGGGTAACACGGATCTTGTTGGAATTGATCTCGGGCGTAAAAAGGCTCACCGCCCTCCGCAGGGCGGTTCCCAAAGAACGGCCCCGTTCCGTGGACGGCAGCGCCATGATCGTGTTTCCCAGGTCCGCGCTGCGGCCCGCCGAAAGGGTGCGTCCGCCGGCCAGCGCCCCAAGCCCCCCCGTCCGCATGGACGCGGCGATCTCCTGCATCTGGGCGGAGCTGGATTCGTCGGGGTTGAACATGATGGCGAAGAAACAGAGCATGAGAGTAACCATGTCGGAATACGTGGTAAGCCATTCCTGTGTCGCTTCTTTTATTTCTCTCTTTTTTTTCGCCATGCCTAATCCTTGAGGAGTTCCGCTTCCAGACTTTTGCGATCGGAGGGGTTAAGATAGGCAAGAAGCTTCATGACAAGAATACGGGTATTGTCGCCCGCCTGGATGGAAAGAACTCCCTCTATTATCATTTCCTTGACCATTGATTCCTTGTTGTCCTGCGCCCTGAGTTTCGCGGCGAACGGGGTCATGAAGAGGTTTGCCAATACGGAACCGTAAAAAGTGGTAACAAGGGCCAGGGCCATGTTGGGGCCTATGGACGCCTTGTCTTCCAGGTTTTTCAACATGGCGATAAGGCCGACGACGGTGCCCAGCATCCCGAGGCCCGGTCCCAGCGTCGCCCACATATTCACCGTGCCTATCTTGTCGGCATGGCGGCCCTGCATCTGGGACAGCTCCAGTTCCATGAGGTTGCGTATCACATCCTGATCGGTGCCGTCCACCACCAGGCGCAGACCCTTCTTCATGTATTCATCGTCAAGATCTTCAAGCTCGTCCTCAAGGGCCAAAAGTCCTTCGCGCCTGGCCTTTTCGGAAAAAGACACCATTTTCTGTATGATTCCCTTTTCGTTGAAAACCGGTATGCGGAAGGTACGGCCAAGAAGGCTCCATATTCCAAGCGCTTCGGAAAGGGAGGTGGCAAGCATCAGGGCGAAATAGGAACCCAAGACAACCATGAGAAAAGACGGCAGGTCGACGACAGTCCCTATGGAACCGCCCGAAGCGTAAATGGACATGACAACCATACCGATAGCGCCGAAAATACCTATTAAACTCGATATGTCCATAAACCACTACTCCCCGTCTTTGAATGGGCTTAACCGCCTGCGGTACTCTTCAATCTTTTTTAAAACATCCTTTACTTCTTCCCGCACAATAAGGTGCTTTCCCGACAGCATGACCAGGGTTGTATCGGGATTGATCTCTATTGCTTCAATCTGATGAGGATTGACATAATATTCAACACCGTCAAGCTTGGTTACCTTAATCATACAGGATTTTCATTACCGTTTCAGCGTCAACAGTTCCTGCAGAAGCTGATCGGCAGTCTGTATGGTCCGGGAATTGGCCTGAAAACCGCGCTGGGTAATGATCATGTCGGTAAACTGTTCGGCCATGTCCACGTTGGACATTTCAAGAAAGCCCGCCACTATTTTGCCCTTGCCGGCTATGCCCGAAGGGCCTATGTTGGCAGCCCCGGAGTTGTTGGACACAACATAGTTGTTGTCCCCCGCCTTTTCAAGCCCCCCCTGGTTGGGGAAACTTGCCATGGCGACCTGGCCCAGAATACGCGCCGTTCCGTTGTCGTAGACCCCCGTAATGACGCCGCTTTGATCAATTTTGAAGTTTTCAAGGTACCCCATGGAATGACCGTCCTGCTCCACGGGCTTTGTGGACGCGGCGTCCGAAAACTGGGTAATTGAATTGACGACGCCCCCGACCGTTCCCAGGCGAAGGGCAAATTCCTGCCTTACCGGCGTGCCGTCCTCGTTGGGAGTGGCCGCAAGAATGTCGAACGCCACGTTCATAAGCACTTCGCCATCCGGGCCCGACACGTTCCCCGCCCCGTCTTCCGCGGAAAGGAGCGTCCCGTTGTTGTTGAAGTTGACCGTAAAATTCGCGGGACCGCCGGCGGCGGGCGCCAGGGCGCCCAGTCCTATCGAAGCGTTGTTGACATTGTCCGTTTCTGGGTCTACCAGAAGCTGCGCGTTCCAGCTATTGTTGGTTCCCGGTACGCGGCTGAACTCCACCTGCAGTATATGTTTGTCGCCAAAGGAATCGTATATGTTGATGGCCGTTGCCCATGTTCCCTCGCGCGTCTGCAGCTCCGTGGGATCTTCGGGAATTTCGGGAATGTTCTTGTTAAGGTTACAGGCGTAATTGACAAAGGTGGTGGCCCGCGCGGGATCTTTGGAACCCACCGGAATAACAAGATCCTCAATCTGCCGCGAAACGTCGATGAACTGTACGCCCATGACATCCCGCGCCATCCAGCCCTGTACCCTCATGCCGTTGGCAGGGTTCACCATGGTGCCTGCCTCGTCTATGCTGAAGGCGCCGTTCCTGGTGTACAATTCCCTCTCTCCTTCGTGAAGGACAAAGAACCCTGTTCCCTGAATGGCAAGATCCGTCCCTACCCCGGTGCTCTGAAGGCTTCCCTGTATGTGAATCGTGTCTATCGAGGCGACGGACATTCCCAGGCCCACTTCCTTGGGGTTAACGCCCCCCAGTTCCTCGGTGGGACGGGTCGCCCCCTGAAGCTGCTGGTACAGGATATCCTGAAAGTTTACCCTGTTGCGTTTAAAGCCCGTTGTGTTGATGTTGGCGATGTTATTACCGATAACATCCATTCTTGTCTGATGGTTCTGCAGTCCGGATACACCGGAAAATAACGATCGCATCATATCGCATCACTCCTCATAGATCCTTGTCACCTGTTCCCAGGAGTAAGTCACGCCGTTTACCATAACCGAGGGAATGTCTCCCCGTTCCACCGCCATTACGGCGCCTTCCACCATCTTTTCACCGTCCACTATTTGTACCTGGCGCCCCAGGGCGGATGAAGCCCCTGCCGTGTCAAGCATGCGGGTCAATTTGGCAAAATCGGCCGCCATGCCGGTCATCTGTTCCAGCGTGGAAAACTGGGCCATCTGCGCGATGAACTCCTTGTCTTCCATTGGGGCGGTTGGATCCTGATAGGAAAGCTGGGTAATAAGGATCTTGAGAAAATCATCCTTCCCCAGATTCCGGGCGGAGATCTTTCCGTCGTTCAGGGTCTTGTTAAATTCGGCGGCTATTTTGTCATTCGCCGCTTTTTCCCGCGGACTCAAAACCGACTCTATCGCTGCTGCCATGTATAACTCCTATATCAGCATATTGACTTGCGTCCGCCCGTTCAGGCGGAAAACGCCGTCAGCAAAAAATTCCGAATCTTCCAGCCCGGCGGCCTCATAACGGAACGGATCTTCCGGAAGGGGAACTCCCCTTCTCCATTCCCGGAAAAAAAGATCCTCCCGCCGTCCTTCCCCCCCTTCTCCTCCCTGGGCCAGGGAAAAATCAAGTTCGGCGCCGTCAAAACCCGAATCCAGGAACGCCCGCTCCAGGGAATGCGTTTCCCGTTCAAAGGCGCGCAGGACTTCCTCGCTTTCGACAACGACATGCCCCATTATCTTGTTTTCGGTCATTTCAAGGCGTATCTTTACATTTCCCAGGGATTCGGGTTTGAGGGACAGCCTGATGGTCCCTTCCCCGCCGTCACGGAGCACAAGGCGGGCCTCGCGGACTATGCCGTCCGAAAGACCCTGTTGAAGCTCCCTGGCCAGAAAATGTTCAAATGTGCCGGAATTTCCGTCCGGGAGGCTTCCCCGCTCCCCCGCGGGGACCTTGTGGCCGCGCAATTCGACGGTCATTTCCGCCTCACGGGAAAACGCCGCCGTGCGGGGAACGCCGGAGGGCTCTTTATCCGGGGAAAAAGCCGTTTCGCCGCCCGCGTTCCCGGCGGTACGGAGATCTTCCACCACCATGGCGGACTTCTCCCGCTTTTTCCCCCGCGTCCCGGCGGCCTCTCCCCTGTTTTCACGCGCGGGACCGGCGGCCTTTTCGGCGATCTTTTCGGCGGCCGTTCCGTCCCCGGCGGGGAAAGACGCGGCGGGGAAATCCGGGGGCGTTTCTCCGGCGGTTTCCGGGGACCTGTCCCCGGCGCGGGGAACGGGAGATTCGCCGTGGAATACGGCGCCGGCAAGGGCGGGCGCGGGAATTTCCGGGACGACGGTCCCGGACAGGCCGGTACGCTTCTCCTCCGCCTCCGTTTCGGCGGAAAGGAACGCTTCCCCGCCGGAGGCGTCCGGAAAACCTTTGCCGTCATCCCCTTCCGCTTGTACCGCCCGCGGTTTCCGGTCCAAAAGCCGTCCGGGGAAGATCCGTTCCGCCGGCCGTTCCATTTCCCCGTATTCCCCGGCGTCCGGGGTTTTTGACGGCGGCACGGCCGCGTTCCCGGCGGCGTCCAAAACGGCCGCTTTTTCCCCTGCTTTTTGGAGACCGGTTTTTCCCCCTGCGTTTTTTTCGCGCACAAGACCCCGCACAAGATCTTCCGCCCCGCCGTATTCTCCGGCTTCAGAGCCTTCGTCAGGCGGAACCGCCCGGACATTTTCCGGGTTCCCCTCCCGGCCGTCCGGGGCGGTTTTGGAAGAAAGACCCGCGAGAATTGCGGCAAAGACACCGGGAGCGCGGACGCCGGAATTTTCGAGGGCATCCACGCCTTTTTTTCCGGCGTCTTCGGGGAGCCGTCCCTGATCCGCGCCGTCTATATGGAGATTTTCAATATGGGGGGATATTTCAATCACCGCCCGCCTCCTTGCAGCAAATGTCCCGGAAGCCGGCGGAACCGCCCGGACGGGCGCTCCTAATTCAGGCCGGGGGGCATCCCGGCCATTTTCCGCTGGAGTTCGGCCGCCCGGTTTGGCTCCATGAGCGAAAGCCAGTAGGACACAATGGACTGGGTCCCCTCGGCCTGGGCGATTTCCCCGGTCTTCCGGAAAACATTGATAACATCCAGATCGTCCATGGCGGCCATGATGCCCACAGCCCGTTCCGGCGGCATTCCGGTTAACAGTCTGGCGTTTGTTTCAATGTTTCTCTCTCTAATGTCGGCCTGTTCGGCCGCGGCATTGAAGGATTTTTCCCTGTCGTCCTGGGCTTTCTGCTGTTCGGCAAGCGTCTGGGCCATCTGTTCTATTTCGCCGTACCAGTTTTGCAGTTCCTGTTCCCGGCCGGCAAGCTCCCGCTCCTGCAGATCCAGGGCTTCAAGGCGCACCGCGAGCCTTTCGGCGTCGAGGTCGAGCGTTTCGCCGGGGGGCGTTTCGGCCTGGGTGCGGCCTTCCCTCCCGATAAAACGGTACAGAGGAGACAGAACGGATTTCGCGTCTATAATATTGAGATAATCAAACCAGAGCAGGCTGCCCCCCGCCATGACCAGAATGAGGAGCAAGAGGACAATTACCCTGCCGAAAATACGAGCGCCGCCGGCCACCAGTACCCTCCTATCTGATTACAGTATCGGTTAACAGGAATCAACTGTTTACCCCGCCTGAATTATTATCTCCCCTCTTTCCCAAAAGTTCTATGCGCGCCGCTACATAGTCCATTCTGTCCTGGTTCAGTACGGCCCGGCGGTATGATCCCATGTTTTCCACGGGATAGCCCCCCCGGCTGATGAAGCGTTTGCCGTTTCCTTCGGTAAACCAGTAGACCAGGGAAATTGAATCCCTGTCCAGTTCTATGGCGTTGATCCCGTTTTTTCCTATAGCGCAGCCCGAGTTAAAGAGACAGGGAACGGGAAGCGTATCCCCGTAAAGGCTCTGGCGAAGAACATCCCGCTTTTCCTTTCTGCGGAGCTTGCCAAGATCGGTTGAAAGGGCGGCGACTTCCGAGGCTATTTTTTCCTTTTCGACCGGATCGGCGGCGGGATAATCGCGGCAGAGCCGTTCTATTTCGAATTTGATGTAATCGAAACGCCCCAGCGACTCAAAGAGGGGCCTATGGGTATGGCCTATGACGGAGATGCAGTTGTTCTCGATGGAAAATCCGTAGGCTTTTTTTTCAACGTAAAAACGCCGGTGGGAACTGCGGGCGGTAGATATGTTCCGTATTCCGAAAGGCTTGAGAAAATAACGTATGCTGGCCCCCACAAGGTTGTTGTACTCGGTGTACACCCTTGAAGACTGGTGCCCGTGGTATACATACACCGGTACAAGCCCCGTCTCTATGCGGACAGCGCTGTACAGGGTGTAGGGGTAGGACTTTTGAAAAAGCAGGGCCTCGTCGTGATTTCCTATGAGCTTGTAAAGACGTTCCGCCCCGGCAAAACGGTCGAAGATCCGGTACAGGCGGGGCCACTGTTTTTGTATGGATTCAAGGGAATAGCGCATCAGTTCCTCAATGTCCCCGTTCAGAACAAGATGCCAGCCGCGCTCGAAGTAATAATCGGACAAAAGGGTCGTAAGAAGTTCACCGTTGCCGGCAAGATCATCGCGCCTGCCTGAACCCATGTGAAAATCGCCTGTCACAAGGATCTTCGCGCCGCCCCGCAGGTCCAGCACCGCGTCGGGATTGAAGCGCGGCCCCACCATGTCGCTGAAAAAAGTGCTTTTGTTTTTTTCCATCCGGTACAACAATCGCCCCTTGAACGAATCCGCCCGTCCGGAACCGGTCATTGTCTTCCGGTCTGTTCCAAAACCCGGCCGGTATGGATCTTTGGATAAATTCTACATTAAAGATACCCTTTTACCGCCAGGAGGGCAATGTCCGGGCGGGGAAGCGCCGGTTTATTCGAACGCGGACAAACGCCCTACCGCAGGTCAAAGAACTTCAGTATCCTGTCCACCTCCACAGGCCTCCCGTTTGCGTCGTCAACCGTGACTTTGGTAAAGACCCACCCTTCAATGTTCCGGGGATCCACCCCCGCGCTGATGAAAGGTTCGGGATTCAGCACAAAGACAATGTCCTTGTCGTTCGCGTCCATGTCCTTTGCCCATTCAAACAGATTGCCGCCCGAAAGGCTTACCCCGTAATGATCCATCGCCCCGTGATACCCTATGCTGTCCCGCCTCAATTTTACAATCTGCTCGTAGGAGGAGATGGGGGTAGGAACGCCCGAATGGCGGGGGGCTTCATTTCCCAGCTTTGTCCCCGCGATGATCTCTCCGCCCGAGACCGTGATGTTTTCAGGCAGGCGGTTTACGTCAAGTCCCGCGCCGGTAAAGGGCCGGGCCTCAAAAACGATCATCACGTCGTACAGGGGGCTTCTGCTGTAGTCACTGCTCCAGACAAACCTCGCGCTCCCGTCGGGGGCGGAAAGGATCCATCCCCCGGCCGCCCCGTCGGCCGTTACTTCACGGGGAACAGTATCAAGGAGCGCCTGGAAGGCCCGTACCGAATCCCGCCCCACCACGTCCAGTTGTCCGCAGGCCGCAAAGACAAGGACCGCGAAAACGGCCGCGGCAAAAACCGCCGCCTGTACCACTGTTTTTTTCATGCCGGTTCTCCTTTGCGGGTCATAACCTTTACGGCCCCGGTTTGGCCGCCTCTTTCCGCCCTGAAACGCTTGAGTCTGAGGGCGTTTGTGAGAACAGACACGGAACTCATGCTCATGGCGGCGGCGGCGAATATTGGATTCAAAAGGGGGCCGCCGAAGAGGTAAAGCAGCCCCGCGGCGACGGGAATGCCTACCACATTATAGCCGAAGGCCCAAAACAGGTTCTGTTTGATGGTACGGATTGTCCTTTTGCTCAAATTGATCGCCGTGGGAACATCCATAAGATCGCTGCGCATCAAAACAATATCCGCCGATTCCATGGCGACATCCGTACCGGACCCGATGGCAATGCCCACATCCGCCTGAACCAGGGCGGGGGCGTCGTTGATTCCGTCGCCTACCATGGCAACCTTCCCGCGTCTATCCCCGCCGGCGCGGGCCTGCAATTTTTTCACCTCGCTGGATTTGTCCTGTGGCAGCACCTCCGAAAGAACCCTGTCTATGCCAACCTGTCTGGCAATGGCGGCGGCGGTCAGCCTGTTGTCCCCCGTTATCATGACAACCTCTATCCCCATTCCGCGGAGGCTTTCGACGGCGGCCCTGCTGCCTGACTTTACCACGTCGGCGACGGCGATAATGCCGGCCAGGCGGAACCCGCCGCTTCCCTGGTCAAGGGCGGCGTACATGGGGGTTTTCCCCTCACCGGCCAGCCTGTCCGAGACGGCCTCCATTTCCGCGAGGCTTATGCCCCTTTCATCCATGAGTTTTCTGTTTCCAACCAGCACCCTTTCACCGTTTATTTCGGCCTCTATGCCCCGGCCGGTAAGACTTTCAAAATGTTTCGCGGCAAAGAGTTCCAGCCCCTTTTCCTCGGCGCCGTTTACAATGGCCTGCCCCAAAGGATGTTCGGATCCTTTTTCCGCGGAGGCGGCAATCCGCAGAAGCGTTTCGGGCGGTATAAGGGGGCCGCCCGTACTTTCCCCGGCGGCCACCACATCCGTAACTTCCGGCTTTCCTTCGGTAATGGTGCCTGTCTTGTCAAGCACGATGATCCCTGTCTTGTGCGCCGTTTCAAGCGCCTCGCCGCTCTTGATCAAAATGCCGTTTTCGGCGCCCTTGCCGGTTCCCACCATAATCGCCGTGGGAGTCGCCAGGCCAAGCGCGCAGGGACAGGCGATGACCAGTACGGAAATAAAAATGGTCAGGGCGAATTTGAGGGGAAAGTAACCGGCGGGAAGGAGCGCGGGGTTAACGCTGGCCGCGACAAACCAGGCCGTACCGGCAATTACCGCGGCGGCGCACACGATGGGAACAAAATACCCGGAAACAATGTCCGCCATTTTGGCTATGGGCGCCTTTGACCCCTGCGCGTCTTCGACAAGTTTGATTATCCGGGCAAGCGCGGTATCGCCGCCTGTCCTCGTGGCCCTGAACCGGATAACGCCGGTGGTGTTTATCGTCGCGGCAAACACGTCCGCCCCGGCATCCTTGTCTACCGGCATGCTTTCCCCTGTGAGCATGGATTCGTCAATGGACGTGCGGCCCTCGATAACGGTCCCGTCCACGGGAACCCTGGCCCCCGGCCTTACAAGGACAATGTCGCCGGGGATCACCTCGTCTATGGGAATTTCCCTTTCCTCCCCGTTCTCGACAACAACGGCGGTCCTGGGCGCGAGCCCCATGAGCTTTCTTATCGCCTCGCCGGTTCTGCCTTTGGACACCGCCTCCAGGGATTTTCCCAGCAGTATAAGCGCGATGATCACGGCGGCCGTTTCAAAGTACAGCGATTCCACCGCCATGAAGCGGCCGAGGGTTATCTGCCAGATATTGTAAAGACTGTACAGAACAGCCGCCGTCGTTCCCAGGGCGATAAGGGAATCCATATTCGGACTGCGCGCGAGGAGCGCCCTGAATCCGACGGTGTAGAATTTATACCCCGCCGCGATAACCGGAATTACAAGAGCAAGCTGGACAAGTCCGTACACAAGCGGAAAATTCATCGGCGAGAGCGCCTTTGGGAAGGGCAGCGTAAACCAGGTGATCATGGGAGCCATGGCGATATAGAGAAGCGGGGCGGCAAATATCACGGCGACGGTGAATTTAATCCGGAGGATTTTTATTTCCCGTTCCCTGCGTATCCTGTCCCCGTCCTCCATGGTTATGTCCGGTACCCTGTACCCCGCCTTTTCGATGGCTTCCTTCACGGCCGAAACCCGCAGTACACGGGGATCATAGGCGACAAACGCCTTCTCCGAGGCAAGATTCACCGTAACGGTCTTTACGCCGTTTATCCTGCCCACCGCTTTTTCTATACGCCCGGCGCAGGCCGCGCAGGTCATGCCGCCTATGGGAATGGTTACGCGGCCGGCTTCGGACTTCTCCAGAACCTCATAGCCTATCTTGACAACGGCGTCCCTGATTGACGAAAGCGTCACGGTGTTGTCGTATTCGACAAACAGTTTTTCGCCGGCAAGGTTCACCGTGGCGGCGCTTACCCCCGGCAGTTTCCTGACGGTTCGCTCTATACGGCCGGCGCAGGCCGCGCAGGTCATGCCGCCTATGCCCAATGTCTGTGTTTCCATGCTGTATCCCCCCGTTACCCTAACTCCTCTTCCACCGGGCAAAGAGGGACTTCGCCTGGGTTAGAAAAGCCAGAGGAATGGTAATGTTCCTGTCATTCACAATTTTGTTTGACGCCGCAATGGGGACCGGGTTGCAGCCGCCCGAGCGCAGTTCCACCTGGCTCATCCTGAACCGGTTGCCGCAGTTCTGGCACACCAGCACCGTCCCCTGCTGTTTGTAAAACCCCCTGCCCGAACCGTAACAGACCTGGCAGGTATTAAAGGCGGTCCTTATGGTGCCGTCCGGCGCTTTTACCGCGATAACCTCAAGGCGCGTTCCCTCGACATCCACCGGATAAAAA
>JAIRXH010000115.1 GCA_031268385.1 Treponema sp.
ATTAACTTGTGGCTAATCAGCGTTACCCTATGTTTTTTCTCGTTTTCCTGCGGAAAACTGCGAAAAAACTACATTAAAGTAGCACTGATTTATTCGCATTCGAATAAATCAGTGCTTCCTTAGGAAGGAATCACATAATCCCGGAAGATGTACGCCGGAACCGGGCGGGGCAATCCGGAACAGTGTGATTGAATATTTTTTTGAATTCATGGTAACGGAGGCAAAGAAAATGAAAAGAAACAGCATTTTTACGGCAATGGCCATTGCGGTTATTGTCACTCTGGCGCCCGCGATGGTGTTCGCGGGACCCGGCGCGGACAGCGGGAAACCCAAATTGACCGTTATGTGGCAGACTACGATTCAGCCGAACGTATTTGCGTATGAAAACGGATTTTCCCAAAAATATCCCCAATATGCGGTGGAAATGGTCCGTTATTCCAGTGAAGATCTGAAAACCCAGACCCGCCTGGTTTTTCAGAGCGGTGCGGCTCCCGATGTAGCCCAGACAAATGCGGCCGAGACGTTTCACGAATATATAGACCAGGGATTTGTGCTTGACATTACCGACGAATACTTCAAACGCGGCTGGGACAAACGGACCTATCCCGAGTTCCAGGAGGGCAATTCCAAAAACGGCCGCGTCTACGGCATCAGTTTTACCGGGATGCACCTGTGGCAGACCGTGTACTACAACAAGACCAGGCTTGACGCCATGGGCATTAAAATACCCAACCGGATCACTATTGACGATTTTCTTAAAATCGCCGCCCAGGTCAAGGCGAACGGCGTACAGCCCATTGCCTTTGGGGACAGGGACGGCTGGCCCGCCATTCTCCTTATAGGCGACTATCTTTTGCAGTCAAGCGATCCTTCCTTGATTGACCGGCTGAACAACGGGCAGGCCCATTGGGATACTTCCCCCGAAGCGAGGGCGGCGGTCGACGCCATGGTCCGCATGGCAAAGGGCGGCGCCTTTGTGCCCGGCTGGGAATCGCAGGATCACAATGCCGCGATACAGTCCTTTGTCGGCGGCGTCTGCGCGTTTTTGTACAACGGCACCTGGTGGGGCGGCAATGTTGACGGAGGCGTCGCCGCTGTACCCTTTGAAATGGGATCTTTTACTCTGCCCCTGATCAACGCCGGTTCCAGTCCTAAAGGTGCACAATTTTGGAGTGACATGGTTATTTTCATTAATTCCAAAACAAAAAATATTCAGGCCGCGCTGGACTTTGTGGATTACATAGTTTCCGAAGATTTTGCCCGCGCGTATATGAAAGATCACGGAACCTACACGTTCAATCCGGCGGTCAACCGCAACGTACAGCTTGCCCCCATCTTCATGACAGAGCCGCTTACCATGCAGGCGAACCTTCCCAAGATGGGCTATATGGATCACGCATTCCCCATTCCCACCATCGAGGTGATGAAGGTTGAGCTGCAAAAGGCCATGACCGGCTCTTCAACAGTGGATCAGGCGCTGAGAAACATTGAAGCTTCCCACGCTACGGAACGGGCCAGAAAATAATGTGATATTCCCGGACATTTCCGAATCCAATGTCCGGGAATCTTTTTTTTGAGGAGGACATCCATGACAGGCAGCGAAAAAAAACAGTTGATTCAGGGAGAACTGCGGAAGAATGACGGCGTTCTGCGTTTTGCTCCGTGCTGGGTTGCCCGTAATTTTATGCAGCCCGGCCGCAGGCTTAAACTTGATCCCCGCGATTACTATGCCTACGGAGGCGCCAAGGGCGGCATTGACGAACGCTGGTTTGCTTCCACAACCCCGGCCGACAACGCGGAATTTACCATCGAAAATGAAGGTTTGAGTTTTGTTGTGGTACATACCTCAGGCGGCGTGGAAAAAATTCTTTTCAGGGAAATTATTGACAGCATGGGGGACGAAATTATCGGTGAACGGATGATGAACAAATACGGCCGCTGGATGATGTTCTCCAAATTTTTTGACAACATGGGCCCCATTGCCCATCATGTTCATCTGAAAGACGAGCATGCGGCAAAGGTTAACATGCTTGGCAAGCCGGAAGGCTATTATTTCCCGCCCCAGCAGAACAATGTATATAACAATTTTCCCCATACCTACTTCGGCCTTAATCCGGGGGTTACAAAGGATGATGTTATCCGCTGCCTCAAGGAATGGGCGGATCGGGGAGATAACAACATTCTGGATCTGGCCCGGGCGTACCGGCTTGAAATAGGCACCGGCTGGGATGTGCCCCCCGGCGTGCTGCATGCGCCGGGTTCCCTTCTTACCTACGAACCGCAGCGGGCCAGCGATGTGTCAATCTTCTTCCAGTCGCAGGTGGAAGGCCGGCACAACAGCCGGGACACCCTGGTAAAGGATGTTCCGAAAGACAGGCATTACGACTATGAGTACCTTTTCAGCATACTGGACTGGGATCTCAATGTTGATCCGAATTTCAAGGAAAATCGCTTCCTCAGGCCCGTACCGGTAGAGGATGAAAAAATAATGGCCGAAAAGGGCTTCAGCGAAAAATGGGTGGTTTACGGCAGCAGAGATTTCTGCGCGAAGGAGCTGACGGTCTTCCCGGGGAGGAGCGCTGTCATAACCGACGCCCAAGCCTACGGCCTTATCATGATGCAGGGTCGCGGAACCCTGAACAAGGCCAAAATAGAAACCCCCGTCATGATACGGTTCGGGGATCTTACCTCGGACGAGATGTTTGTTACCGAAGCCGCCGCGAAAAAGGGTGTGACGATTATCAACAACAGTGATTACGAGAATATCGTCATGCTTAAGCATTTTGGCCCGGAAAATCCGGATGCGGCCCATCTTGTAAAGAAAGGAGTATCGTCATGAATAATCCCAACTGGCACAAAAAAAACTACCGCAGAAATCTGGTGGACATGCATATCAATGCGTGGAATCCTGAATTCATGACCAAATTTGATCCAAAGGCATACGTGGACTGCATGATCGCCGCCAATGTAAGCTGCTGCATGGTTTACGCCAATTCCCACGCGGGTTATGCCTACTGGCCCGCCCCGGACGGCAACCGGCATCCGGGCGCCGCCGGAAGGGATGTCTTTGGTGAAATAGTGGAACTCTGCCATAAAAACAACATTGACGTTATCGCCTATTACACCCTGATTTTTGACAACTGGGCTTACGGCCGGGACCCTTCATGGCGGGTTGTCAGGGCCGACGGGATTTCGGATATGGAATGCGGAGATCGTACCGGACGCTACGGGCATGCCTGTCCCAATTCGGAAGGTTACCGGGAATTTACCAGAAAACAGGTGACCGATCTTGTCACACAATACAATTTCGAAAGCATCTTCTTCGATATGACTTTTTGGCCCCATGTCTGTTACTGCGACAACTGCAAGCGCCGCTATGAAAAGGAGACAGGCGGGATCATGCCCCGGATCATCAACTGGCACGATCCCGTATGGAACGCTTTTCAGGCAAAGCGGGAAGAATGGCTTAACGAATTTGCCTTTTACTGCACGAACCTTGTCAAATCCGTCAAGCCCGGCGTTACGGTAAACCATCAGTATTCGCTTATTACCCAAAACTGGGTGCGGGGCGTTACCGAAGATCATACCGACCCCTGCGACTATGTGGGCGGCGATTTTTACGCCGGTCCTACCGAGCAGGGGCTTGTCTGCAAGCTCTTCAATTCACTTGCCGGAAGTTTTGAATTTCATACTTCCCGGTGCCTTGACCTAAGGGATCATACGACCTCCAAAACGGCGGAACATCTCAAACTTCAGTCCTGCATTGCACTGGCCCATAACGGCGCCTTTCTTTTTATAGACGCCGTCGATCCCCAGGGAACCATGAACCCGGATTTCTACAAACAGATGGGGATCATTCTGGGTGAATTCAAGGAATACGAGACATATCTGGGGGGAACAATCATTGCCGACGCCGCCATCCTCTTTGATATGTGGTCCAAATTCGATCCGCGTGATTCGGGGAAAAGCGTTCTTGATCCTTCCGCCACCGTCAGGATGCCGCATCTTGACGCGGTGGTAAGCGCGGCCCGCGCCCTCAAGGAGAAGCACATTCCCTATACGGTCATAGGCCGGCGGAATCTGAAAAACGCAATCGGTAAATACCGGCTTATTGTACTGCCCGATATTCTCCGCCTTTCCGATGAAGCTGCCGGGGATATCAGGGCTTTTGTGCAGGCGGGCGGCCGGGTTTACGCCTCGGGCCGTACCGGACTTTCCAATCTTGCCGATGTTTTCGGGATAGAGCCGCTGGGTGAAACGGAACAGCAGTTCACCTATATGGCGCCCGCCGGAGAAGGCCGGCGTTATTTTGCCGGCTGTAGTTCCCGGTATCCTCTGGCCATTCACGGCGCCCAGCAGATTGTAAAGGCCCGGCCCGGAATCCGTGTGCTGGCCTTCCTTGCGCTTCCCTACACCGAAAGCACCACCGCCGCGCGTTTTGCTTCGATACATTCGGACCCGCCGGGACCCGTGACGGATAATCCCGCCATGGTTTGCGGCAATTTCGGCAAGGGAAAGGTCATTTGGGCGGCGGGACCCATTGAGGCCCATAACCAGGGCGTTCAGGACCGGGTGTTCACCGCCTGCGTCGAAGATCTTCTTGATCATACCCGTTCGGTGGTTTTTGAGGCGCCGCCCGCGGTGGAAGCGATCTGTTTTGCCCAGGAAGACGGGATCATCGTCAGCGTACTTACCACCCAGACAACCCTGCCGCCGGTAACAGCTCATGGTCTTCGCATGACGGTTGACCTCAAGGGAAGATCGTGTGAAAGGATCGTGCTGCTTCCAAAACAGGCCGAAATCAAATACACTGAATCGGACGGCAGGGTGTGTTTCGATCTGCCTCCGCTGGAATTGTTTCACATGTTCAAAGTCTGTTTCGGGAAATGATCCATGAGTTACCGTTTGGGCATTAATCTTGGTTTTGCGGTTAACAAGTACACGGAGCCTGAGGTCTGGTCCCGCATAGTCAGGGAAGATCTTGGGCTCCGTTATGTACAGTTTGTGGCGGATCTTCTTAACCCCTTCTGGCCGCGGGAATACATTGACGATCAACTGCGGCGCATCAGGGCTTCGGTCAAAGAGTACGACATCGTTGTGGAAAGCATTTTCACAAGCGCCTTTACCAGGGTGAACCATCTGATGAACCCCGATGAAGCGGCGCGGAAATTCTGGCTTGACTGGTTTAAGCGCCTGCTGGATATGGGCCGCTCCCTGGGGGCAAAGAACGCCGGTTCCCATTTTGGGATCATGACATTCGACACGTACAATGATCCCCAGAAGAGGAAATATATTCTGGACCAGGCGGTCAGGGGCTGGCAGGAACTCAGCTTCTACGCGCAGGATCTGGGCTACGACTGCCTTGTCTTTGAGCCTATGAGCGTTCCCAGGGAAATGGCGAATACCATCGAGGAAACGCGGGAGCTTCTTGACGCTGTTAACGCCCGGTGCGGGGCGCCGCTCAAGGTGTGTCTTGATGTGGGCCACGCCCCCCATCCTTCACAGCGCGATCCCTATCCCTGGATAGAGGCGCTGGCGGCGCTGTCGCCGGTTATTCATCTGCAGCAGACGGTATTGCACAAGTCGAATCACGCGCCCTTTACCGCCGGGACAAACAGGACCGGCATTATCACGCGGGAAAAGGTAATGGACGCGGTAAAGAAGGCCGGATGTACCGACGCGCTTTTTGCCTTTGAGATTGGCCACCGGGAACACTGGGATACGGATTTTCGCATCATCGAAGATCTGAAGGAAAGCGCCGCGTATTTCCGTCCGGTGATTCCCGAATAGGCGGCCGCCGGTGAAAAAATTCATGATGGCCTGTAACCTCCACGGTTTGGGAGATCTTCGTTATGAAGAAGTCCCGGTTCCCGGTATTAAAGACGATGAAGTGCTGCTGGAGGTCAAAGCTGCCGGCATCTGCGGCTCCGATATTCCCCGCGTGTTTGAGAAGGGGACCTATCATTTTCCCACCATTCCCGGTCATGAATTTGCCGGAGTAGTCGCCGCCGTAAACAGGGGCGATGAGGAACTCATGGGAAAACGGGCCGCCGTCTTTCCCCTTATTCCCTGCGGAAAATGTGAGGCGTGCCAAACCGGGGAGTACCCCCAATGCGGCGATTACGACTATTATGGCTCCCGCCGTGACGGGGGTTTTGCGGAGTTTGCCCCGGTAAAGAAGTGGAACCTTGTATTTGTTCCCGATTCAATTCCCCTTGAACACGCAGCCATGTGTGAACCCTGCGCCGTGGCCATTCACGCCCTTTCCCGGACGGGGATATCGCTGGGAGATACGGTGGCGGTATTCGGCGCGGGCGCAATCGGTCTTTTGGCGGCCCAGATTGCCCGCGGCTGGGGAGCCGGAAAGGTGATCCTTGCCGATGTGGACGCAAAGAAGCTCGCCTTTGCCCGGGAACTCGGGTTTACCTGTACGGTAAATACTCTGGAAGATGATCCCGCCGAATATATACGGAGTATAAACGGCGGGCGGGGGGCGGATATTGCCCTTGAAGCCGCCGGGGTTTCCCCGGCAGTTGAAGGCTGTCTTGAATCCGTCAAGACTTCCGGCAAGGTTATACTCATGGGAAACCCGGCCAAAGACATGAATATTTCCCAAAAAGCCTATTGGGAAATTTTAAGGAAACAACTCTTGTTGAAAGGAACCTGGAATTCCAGTTATAATGACGCCCATAACGACTGGCGGCTTGCCCTTCAGTGTATGGAGCGGGGGATATTCGATCTTTCAAGGATGATAAGCCGCCGGTTCAGCTTTGCCGAGTGCGGCAGGGCCTTTGAACTGGCCCGCCTGCGGGAAGAATTTTATATCAAAATAATGTTTGGGAATTGAGCTTGTTCCAAAACCCGATTGGTGCGCAAACTTTGTTTGCGATGGAACAAGCTCAATTGAGGCGGTTTTAAATTCCGAAATCTTGAAACCGGTTCAATGTCCGGAAACTCCGGTTGGCGGAGATTCCCGTTTATACAAGAAGGAGGCGGAACATGAAGGCGGCGGTTTACCTTGGAAAGGACCGGATGGAAGTACGGGAGGTTCCCACACCGGAGGCGGATTCGGACAGTATTCTCGTAAAGGTGCGGTCCTGCGCCGTCTGCGGCTCCGATATACGGATCTTTCATCACGGCAACTCACGGGTTCGTCCGCCCCAGATTCTGGGACACGAAGCCGCAGGTGAAGTCGCGGCGGTGGGCGCCAATGTAAGGCGCTTCAAAACAGGTGACCGCATTGCCATAGGCGCCGATGTTCCGTGCGGGGAATGCAGTTTCTGCGAGGCGGGAATAGGCAACAACTGCCAGATCAATTACGCCATGGGGTATCAGTTTGCGGGCAGTTTTGCCGAATATGTGCTGCTTGACAGAACGGTGGTCAATTACGGTCCCGTCCATCTGATACCGGCAAACCTTGATTTTGACGAAGCCGCCCTGGCCGAGCCCCTTGCCTGTGTACTTAACGCGGTGGAGCTGACCGGCATAAAACTGGGGGATACGGTAGTTATCATAGGGGCCGGTCCCATAGGCTGCATGATCATTCCTGTTGCCTATATGTCCGGGGCGGCAAAGGTGATTGTGGTGCAGCGTTCACGGCCCCGCATGGAGGCGGCGCGGCGCTTCAACGCCGACACGTATATCTGTTCCCTGGAAGAGGATTCCGCGGGCCGCGTTCTGGAAGAGACGGGGGGCCTTGGGGCGGATGTTATTTTTACCGCCAATCCTTCGCCCGAATCCCACGCCGAGGCCCTGAAAATGGCCAAAAACCGGGGCAGGATCAACCTGTTTGGCGGGCTCCCCGCGGGCAGCGCCGTAACGCTGGACACCAACATTATCCACTACAAGGAATTGTGCGTCATGGGGGCCCACGGTTCCCTGCCCCGGCATCACCGGCAGGCGCTGGACCTGATCTCCGCCGGCAGGCCGGATATTAAACCCTACATATCGCACCGTTTTCCCCTGGAAAAGATACATGAAGCCTTCGCCGCCGCCGAAGGCCACCTGGGAATGCGGGTTGTGGTAAAGCCCTGATTGTCCTTTCCGTTACCGAATGTTCTCGTTAAACAGTTTGATATGATCCGCCAGGCTGCCGGGTTTGAACAAAAGTGACGATCCGGCTACAAAGATATTCGCGCCGGCGTTCCGCATTTTAAGGGCATTTTCAAGGCTGACATTACCGTCCACTTCTATTTCCACATGCGAAAAGCCCCTGTCGTCCAGCATGGTCCGCAGCCGTTCTATCTTGTCCAGCGTCTGGGGAACAAGCCGCTGACCCGCGTAGCCGGGGTTTACCGTCATGATCAGCACCGCGTCTATATCGGGAAACACATCCTCCAGCATCGAAAGGGGACTTGCCGGGTTCAGCGCCGCCATGGGTTTTGCCCCAAGATCGCGTATTTTTGCCAGAACCCGCTGCAAATGCCGGGTGCTTTCGGCATGTACCGAAACATAGTCGCCGGGCCGGGGATCAAACCAGGCTATTTTTTCTCCCGGCTCCTCAATCATGAGGTGTATATCCAGGGGAATATGGGCGGCCTCCCGTATCTGCCGTACCGTTCCGGTTCCCAGCATAAGATTGGGAACAAAGGAACCGTCCATCACGTCAATATGAAGCCAGGGAATACCGTTGGCCCTGAAAACATCTATAGTTTCGCCCAAACGAAAAAGATCGGCGCACATCATGGACGGGGAAAGTTTTGGGGGAAGCATGTCATGATTATACGTCTTTATGGGTAAATTTGTCAAATAAATCGAAGGTATTTTTGTTTACCAATAAAATAAATGATATTATAATAAGGGAAGACAGGGGGACAATATGCTGAAAAACAGGCGGTATTCCGAGCGGTTAACCGGAGTTGTTGTTCCGGTGGGCGCCCTGCGGGGCGGTAACAGCATGGGAGTCGGCGAGTACCTCGATTTGGAAGAATTTGCCGTTTTGTGTAAGAAGGCGGGCCTTGGACTTATTCAGCTTCTGCCTGTGAACGACACGGGTTACGAAAGTTCTCCCTATTCAAGCCTTACCGCCTTTGCCCTGCATCCCCTGTACATCCGCATTGAGGAAATTGAGGAATATAAACAGTCCGCCTCCAATACGGTAAAACAGAAAATAGCGGAACTGGGGCGCGTCTTTGAAAAAGAGGTCCGGTATCCCTACCGCAGAATCCTCAAGGCCAAGATGGAAATTGTGCGGGACATTTACACCGCGCATTATGAAAGCATTGAAAAAAAAGCCCGGCCGGGTGGGGCGCTGGCTCTTTGGACGGAGGAAAATCCCTGGGTAAAAGAATACGCGGTTTTCAGGCGTTTTAAGGAAGTGAACGGGGAGAAAAGGTGGCAGGAATGGTCAAGCCATATGCAGATTAGCGCCGCGGATATAGAAGCCATCTGGATGGACGGGAAACTCCGCCGCGAGCATCTCTTTTGGGTCTGGCTGCAGGAGATTCTGGACGCCCAGTTCAGCCGGGCCGCTCGGGCGGTAGCGGCCATGGGCATATTCCTTATGGGGGATCTTCCCATACTGATGAACGAAGACAGCTGCGATGTATGGGCTCACCCGGAAATTTTTCATACGGAGCTTTCTGCCGGAGCGCCTCCCGACATGTACAGTCCCGAAGGCCAGAATTGGGGCTTTCCCATTTATGACTGGCAGGCCCAGTCAAAGGATAACTATACCTGGTGGAAAGCACGGCTAAAGGCGGCGGAAAAGTATTATCAGGCGTACCGCATCGATCATGTTTTGGGTTTCTTTCGCATCTGGGCTTCGACCCGTAGCGATTATTCATCCGCTCTTGGCCGTTTCGTTCCCTATACACCTGTTACCAGGGAGGATCTTGTCAATCTTGGGTTTGACGAAGGGCGTATGCGGTGGACAAGCATGCCCCACATTCCCACCGGTGAAGTGTGGGACGCCATACGGAACAATTGGGAAGGATCGTATAAAGAGGAGGAAATTGCCGCCGCTGTGGAAAAGGTCTTTGTTTCGGCTCTTGATCGTATAGGCGGCGAGGAACTCTGGCTTTTCAGGGAAAAAATACAGGGCGAAAAGGACATAGACGCTCTTGGCCTTCATCCTGCCGCGCGTTCCTTTCTTTTTGGCGCCTGGCATAACCGTATCTTTCTTGAATATGAAAAGGGTCATTTTTTTCCGGTCTGGTATTACCGTTATTCCAGAGCTTATGCGAGCCTTCAGGATGAGGAACGGAACAAACTTGAGGCCCTTCTGGAAGAGCGGCGCGCCGAATCCGAGAAAATATGGGAAGATCAGGGGCATAAGCTCCTTGCGGTATTGACGGCCAATTCTTCCATGCTTCCCTGCGCGGAAGATCTGGGAGCGGTTCCGGCCTGTGTTCCCCGTGTGCTGGAGAAACTTTCCATACTTGGACTCCGGGTTGTCCGCTGGTTCAGGAAATGGGACGAGGAGGGCCAGCCATATATTCATTTTGAGGATTATCCGGAGCTTTCCGTCTGTACCCCCGCCGTTCACGACAGTTCTACGGTGCGGGAATGGTGGGAACAGGAGGCGGATCAGGAAGTTTTTGCGGGTTTTATAGGCTATCCTTCCCTGCCCAGGGTGTATAATCCCGGCACGGCCAAGATTATCCTCCACAAAACCGCTATGGCCTGCTCTCGTTTCCGGGTTTTTCAGATTCAGGATCTGCTTCATCTTTCCCCAAAATGGTACGCGGCGGACCCCGCATCGGAGCGGATAAACGTGCCTGGCACCTATAACGAGTTCAACTGGACCTATCGGCTGCCCGCCTCAATTGGGGATATTTCGGGCGACGATGATTTTATCAAGGCGGCGGAAGAATTGTGCGCGGTTAAACCGGCTGCGAGGAAAAAAACCTAAAGGAGAAGCATTTGGCAGTCAACAGGAACGCGATTTTAAACGCGATGGAAAAAAAGGCGAAGACGATTTTTGATGGTGATGAGGAATACATCAAAGACGGCAAGCGCGGCATGATGGCGGTACAGATCAGGGACGAGAAAAACGGCGAACAGTGGGATTCCACCATTCGGGGATTTGGGACCGGCTACCGCGATTATGGTTACGAAGACGGCCTTGTGGTCAATAACGGGGTGAATTTTGACGCCCTGGTCCA
>JAIRXH010000177.1 GCA_031268385.1 Treponema sp.
ATAAGTCCAAGGCCTTCCAGTTCGTAGCTTACCGCGAGCTGGAACCGTTCGTACACCCTGTACGCGGGAGCAACGACGCCGCCCGCGTAAGCGGTACTTCTAAGGCCGTTGACAAGGAAGTGGACGCCAAATCCCGGCACCGGGTAAATGTCAACAAGGGCGCCGATGTCGCCGGTAAAGCGGCTGAAGATGTTATCTTCGTTCTTGGCGGCAAGAGCAGCCAGAGCCCACCCGTCGTTGGCCCCTATCGCGCCGCGGATGTCGTCCTGCTGGAAGCGGCCCACCGTAAGGCGGAGCTGATCAATGGGCTTTATCCAGAAACCGGCCCAGTCGTCCAGCGAAACGGTAGCGTTTTCGTTAACGTTCAACTGGGTTTTAAAGCCCGCCTTGCCGTCTTCGGTTTCCCCGGCAAAGGTAATCTGGGCATAACGGGCCCTGTCGCCGCCCCAGCCGATGATTGAACCGGCGCTAACCTGATCATCCGCATTTTTAATAGTCTCGACTTCGATGGGAACAAACACCCCATGTACGCCCGCCGACACGGCAACTTCCGCGAATACAGCAGGGCCGAGCAAAACGAGAACAATAGAAATAGCTATAAGCTTTTTCATATTTCCTCCTTACATTTAACGAAAGGGAAGCAACCGACGGCTACTTTGACCCCTTCCTATTTCATATATCTTCCGCCTCTAGTCATACCATGTCAACAACTATTTGTCAATCATTTTTTAACATATTTTTACCCAGAATTTTACGGTAGTTGCCTTCGTCCAGTGAATAAAACTGCACACAGATCATCGCGGCAATGAAAACAAGCGCCGGAACAGGTCCAATAAGAATGGCAATGGCGGAAAGGGCCCGTTCGCCCTGGCCGGTATTGGCGCTATAGCCGCCCGCGGCAAGAACAAGGCCCGAAACAAACACCGCAAGGCTTGTTCCCAGCTTTGAAACAAAGGTCCACATGCCGTAATAGGCCCCTTCTTTGCGTTCGCCCGATCTGGCGGCGTCGTATTCTATGGTGTCAGGCACCATGGCCCAGGGAGAAACATAGCTGAAACCCACCCCCGCGCCGGCGTAGACCATAAGACAGAGAAAAAAAACCGGCCCCAGAAGCCGGCCAAGAAAAAAAATGGCAAGGCAGCCCGAAGAAAGAACGGCAAAACAGATCTGGTAGGTCCGTTTTTTCCCTATGCGTTTGGAAACCAGCACCGAAACGGGAATACACGCCATGGCGGCAAGGAGGAGTATGAGCATTGCCAGGGGGGCAAGATCCGGCCTTTGGTATACATACTCGGTGTAATACCCCAGTATGCCCTGAACAAAGGAGATCCCCATAATATGCAGGGCATACGCGGTAACAAGCCTTACATAGGGCCTGTTGGTAAAGACTTCCCGGTATGTCGCAAAGAACCCTTCCGAAGGAAAGGCCTGGCGGCGCTTTTCTTTTGTGGTAAAAAAGGTAACAAGGGCGGTAACGGCCACGACGATTCCCAGAACAAGGCCGGTAGCCGACCAGCCGAACCTGACAGGGAAGGCAAAGCCGCCGCCCGCGGCGGCGAAAAAATTCACCAGGGGAAGCACCGCCGCCGCCCCAAGTATGGTTCCAAAAACCGCGCAGCCAAAACGGTAGCCGTTAAGGACGGTTTTTTCATGGTAATCGTCGGTAAGCTCGGGGGTAAGGGAAGAATAGGGAACGTTTAGTACCGCGGCGGCGGTATTAAGAAGGATAAGGGTAAAGACGGCCCAGACAAAGAGCAGGGCGGGGCCTCCCTGGGGGCTTGAAAAGAAGAGCCACATGGCAAGCATCATGGGAACGGCCCCAAAAAGCAGATAGGGACGGCGCCTTCCCCAGCGGGTAACGGTTCTGTCGGAAATATAGCCCATAACCGGATCCGAAACCGCGTCCCAGGCCTTGCCCGCCATTACGGCGGCGCCGGCCCATGCCGCGGCAATGCCTGCCGTGTCGGTAAGGTACTTGAGGGTCCAGAAACCCATGAGGGTAAAAAAGAGGTTTCCTCCAAGATCGCAGATCCCGAAGCCAAATTTTTGTTTGACCGAAAGACCCCCAGCCATTATCCCCCCAGAATTTCGTAAAGCCGTTCCAAATCTTCCATAGAGTAATAGTCAATGTGAATACGGCCCCTGTCAAGATCGCCGTCTATGACAACCCTGGTCCCCAATTTTCCGATAAATTTTTCTTCCATGGCCTCCAGTTCCGGCGCGCGGCGTTTCGCGCTTCCCGCAGGGCCGGTTTTGCCGCCCGGTACGGGGTCTTTGGAAGCGTCCCGGTTAAGGGCCAGCGCCTGTTTTTCGGCGTCGCGGACAGAAAGCCCCCCTTCGATTATTTTGTCAAAGAGACGCTCTTGGCCCTTTTCATCAGGAACGGCCAGTATGGCCCTGGCGTGTCCCGGCGAAAGGCCCCCGTCTTCAAGGCTGTCCCTGATCCTGCGGGGAAGTTTAAGGAGCCGCAGGGCATTTGCCACGGTAGACCGGTTCCTGCCGACTTTGGCGGACACCTCGTTCTGGGAAAGACCGGCGGCTTCCATAAGATGCCTGTAGGCAAGGGCTTCCTCTATGGGATTAAGATCCGAACGCTGTATGTTTTCCACAAGGGAAACTTCCATGCGCTTTTCTTCCGAATAGGAGCGGAGTATCACCGGCACACGGGAAAGACCGGCGATACGCGCGGCCCGGCACCGCCTTTCCCCGGCCACAATGGTGTACATTCCCTCGCCCGCGTCTTCGGCAATAACCGGCTCTATAATTCCGTGTTCCCGTATCGAATCGGCCAGTTCCCGCAGTTCGGCTTCGTCAAAATGCCTGCGGGGCTGATCGGGATTCGGCCGCAGGCTGTCAAGGGCGATAAACAATTCCCGGCCCGGATGTTGACCTGCCGCTTCGGGGAAAGAAGAGACGGCGTCCTCTCCCTGGGGCAGCAGGGCGTCAAGTCCTTTTCCCAGACCGTGTTTAGGCGCCACGCCGCACCACCTCTTCGGCAAGGCTTCTGTACGCCTTTGCGCCCGAACATTGGGGATCGTAGAGCGAAATGGGCAGCCCGTGCGAAGGCGCCTCGGAAAGCCGGACATTCCGGGGAATAATTGTTGAAAAAACCCTGTTCTTGAAATAGGCGCTGACATTCCTTACAACATCCTGGGCAAGCCGCGTCCGGGGATCGTACATGGTAAAGAAGATTCCCCCTATAACAAGCGGAGGATTGACGCTTTTCTGAATGCGTTTAACGGTCTGCAGGAGAAGGGAAAGCCCCTCCATGGCGAAGTACTCGCACTGCATGGGTATAAGCACCGCGTCGGCGGCGGCCATGCCGTTGATGGTAAGAACCCCCAGCGAGGGGGGGCAGTCAATAAGGATGTACTCGTAGCGGTCGCGGACGGGGGCCAGCGCCTTCTTCAGGAAAAGATCCCGGTCGCTCTGATCGATAAGTTCAACCGCGGCTCCCGAAAGGTCTATGCTGGCGGGGATCACTTCAAGGGCGGGAATTCTGGTATGCCGTATCGTTTCTCCCACACCGGCGGTTCCGGCAAGGAGTTCGTAGATCCCCGGCCTGGGAGGAACGGCCCCTATGCCGCTTGAAAGGTTCGCCTGCGGGTCAAAATCCACGAGCAGTACGGATTTTCCCGCTTCCGCCAGATATGCCCCGATATTAAGGGCGGAAGTTGTCTTTCCCACCCCCCCTTTCTGGTTTACAAAAACATGGATCCTTCCCATGCCGACAGTATATACAAACCGGCCAAAAAATACTATTGAATACCAGTGGGGATGGGGTTATTCTATAGGCATGACGCCCGTTCGTTTGCTGGCACTTGATCTGGACGATACTCTGCTCCGTTCGGATCTTACCATTTCGTACCGTACCCGCAACGTCATCAAAAAGGCGGAAGCGGAAGGGGTCGCCGTGGTTCTGGCCTCGGGCCGCGCCCCGGCGGCTATGGAGCGTTTTTCCCGCCTTCTGGGAATGCACAAGAACCCCGGTTACCTTATCTGCGGCAACGGAACGGTGATACGGGAAAGCCACACGGGAAACGTGGTGCACGAATCGCGCATAAAAGAAGGGCCGGCCCTTACCGCCTACGATCTGGCCGCGGCGGAAGGTTTCGCCGTCCAGATCTACGAGAACGACATCATCTATATTTCCCGGTCCAATGAATTTGCCGACGCGGATCAGAAGCTCACGGGACTCAGGCAGGTGGTGGTGGAAAATTTCAGGGCCATGGTAGCCGGCGGAGTCTACAAGCTGATCATCCCCGGAGATCCCATGCTGCTTGCCCCGCTGGAAAGCATTATCAGAACCTATCTGGGAAAGGAAATAACCCTCTTTACCAGCAAGCCCTACTTCCTGGAAATCCTTCCCGCGGAAACCGACAAGGGCTGCGCGCTTGCCAGAGTGGCGGAGCTGCTCGGCGTAGGAAGGGAGGAAGTTCTTGCCATCGGGGATTCGATGAACGACGAGGCAATGATCCGCTGGGCAGGAAGGGGAGTTGCCATGGTAAATGGGGATGAACGGATCAAAAATATCGCGAGTCTTGTAACCGAAAAGTCCAATGATGACGACGGCGTCGCCGAGGTTATCGAAAAGTACGTTCTGGAGAAAAGACGGGCATGAACGCCGAAACTCCCGACATTCCCATCAGTACTGTCGATTCCCCTTCCGCGGTTCTGGAGCTTATCTACCAGCTCAAGGTAAAGGATGTCATGGTAAGCGCGGTAATCTGCGCCAAAAAAAACAGCACCCTCCGCCATATACAGGCCGTCATGCGGGAGAATTACATTACCGGTGTGCCCATCGTCGAGGAACAGCACATTATGGGGATTATCTCCATAGAGGATATTATCAACGCCCTGGATCAGGGGTTTATTGAACATACGGCGGAAGAACACATGACGCGGAATGTCATTGTCCTTGAAGAGGACATGCCCCTTTCCTTCGCCATTTCCTACCTTAACAAGTACCGTTACGGCCGCTTTCCCGTGGTCAACAAAAAACAGGAGCTTGCCGGCATTCTTACATCCAAAGATGTCATCGGTACGCTGCTTGCGGAAATGAACCGTGAGGTACTAAGGCTTGAAAAGATGCACAACAGCTCGGGCGGGACTTCATCGGCCTATTCGGAGATGGAATTTGCCACAACCCGTTACGATTTCGAGACCGCCGGACGGGCCTCCACGGAGATAAAAAAGGCCTTGAAACAGCGGGATTTTGATCCCAAGGTGATACGCAGAGTGGCCATTGCCAGTTATGAACTGGAGATAAACCAGGTGGTCCACTCGCACGGGGGCACAATCGGCTGTTCCATACAGCCGGACAAGATCACAATCATCGCCGCCGACACGGGACCGGGAATAGAAGACGTGAACCTTGCCCTGCAGGAAGGCTGGTCGACGGCAAATGAATGGATACGTTCCCTGGGCTTCGGCGCCGGCATGGGACTTGCCAATACCAAGCGCGTCTCCGATGAATTTACGATTAATTCGGCGCCCGGCTCGGGGACCAGGGTGCGATCCGTAATGTACGTCAATTCCCCCAAGGATGAAGCATGACGGTACGCACGCGCGGCGGCAGGACGGAAGGCCCGGCATGACCATACGAGAGGCCGCCTCGGCCCTGGGATGCGGGATCGTGCAGGATCAGTTCGACGACGCGGATCTTTCCGGCGCCTATACCTCAGATCTTCTTTCCGATGTCATGGCAAACGCGAAAGACGGGGGCGCCCTTATCACCATACAGGCCCACAAGAATACGGTGGCCGTGGCAACGCTGGTAAATATTACGGCGATCATCGTCTGCAATTCCCGTCCCATTCCCCAGGACATGCTGGATTCGGCAAGGGATGAGGGAATAGCCGTACTTTTGACAAAGGAAAACCAGTTTACCGTTTCCGGAAAACTCTATGCCGCTCTTGGCCGATCTGCATAACCATTCCTGCCTTTCCCCCTGCGGTTCGCTGGATCTTTCGCCCCGGCTTCTTGCCGAACTGGCCGCGGCAAAGGGGGTGCGCCTTCTTGCCCTGACGGATCATAACTCGAGCCTCAACTGTCCCGCGTTCGCAAAGCTCTGTCCCCGTTACGGAATTATCCCCCTTTTCGGCATGGAGGCTACCACGCAGGAAGAAATCCATGTCCTGTGCCTCTTCGCGGGCCTGGAGGAAGCCCTCGCGTTCGGCGAATATGCCTACAGCATTATCATGCCCCTGCCCAACGATCCCGAAAAAACGGGGGATCAGGTCTATGTTGACGAAGACGACAATATTGAAGGTGAAGTTGAATATTTTCTTCCCAACGCGCTGGATCTGGGCATTGACGATATAGGCGCGAAAGTAACCGCCCGAGGCGGCATCGTCATTCCCGCCCATGTGGACCGCGCGGCCTTTTCCATGACAAGCCAGCTTGGCGTCATGGTACAGGGCCCCTGGGCGGCGGTTGAATGCGTCCGCATTCCGCCGCGCGCGGGAGCGCCTCCGGCGGGCGGGGAAGCGCCGCTGCTTGACACGCTCGGCTATCCCCTTACCACTTCTTCGGACGCCCACTACCCCGAGCATGTCGCCCGCCGCCCCTTCAAGCTGGATACCAGCGCCGAAGAGCTCCAGCCCGGAGGGCCTGGAACAAAGGCGGATATTGAGGTCCTGAAACGGGCGCTGGCAAAAAGGCCGGCGGGCGGCCTTCCTGATTGAAGCCGGGGTAACGCTGTTTTTTGGGTTTTGTCCGCCAAAATATGCCGATAATGACACAGATCATGTTTTCAGGAAAAACCGCGGCGCTTGCCGCCATAGGCCTTCTTTTTTCGGGGCGTCTCTTTGCCGCCGCCCCCATTCTGCTTCAGGAAACGCACGTTTCCGCGGCGGAATCGGCGTCCGCGCCCGAAGCCAGGGCGGCGGAAACCCGCCTCAGGGTAATCGCGGCGGCGGAAAAATACCGGGGGGTCCGTTACCGTTACGGGGGCATCGACGATCAGGGGTTCGACTGTTCCGGCCTTGTTTACCGGAGTTTCAGGGACGCCCTTGCTGTCTCTGTGCCCCGCACCACGGGAGGACTCTACGCCTGGGCGGAAAAGATAAGCGACGGGGAAATGGAAGCCGGCGATCTGCTCTTTTTCAGGACCACTTCCCCTGGGACCATTTCCCATGTGGGAATCTACGCCGGCAACGGCCGCTTTATCCATGCCGCCTCGGAAGGTCCCCAAACAGGGGTAATATATTCAGATCTGGACGAGAAATACTGGAACAGAACTTACGCCGGGGCGGGAAGAGCCCTGCCGCCGGGAACAGGCCTCAATCCGCAAGCCTCCGGGGAAACGGCCGTTATAAGAGAGGTCCGTCATGGCGGAACGGACGGCGCGGGTGAAACGGGCGGCGCGGTACGGACGGACACGGACGCCAGGGCTGACGCTGCGGGCGGCAGGGTCAGGCCCGGTACGGCGCTGCCGGACGGCGGAAAAGACAGGGATGAAGGTCCGTTCGAGTTCGGAACATACCGCATGGGAATAGGCATTGCCCCTTCATGGAACGGTTTCCTCAAAAACGGATTTCCCATACGGGGAGCGGCCGGGTTTATCCGCGTGGCCGCCGAAACGCACACATGGAAACGGCCCGTACTTCTGGGACTGGAACTGCGGCCGGAATGGGACAAGACGCTGGGCGTGTTCCGCCTTCCTGTAACCTTGTCCCTGGGTTTTGACGAGAGGCTCAGGATCTTCTTTGGCCCGTCTTTCAGTTTCGGCGATCCGGCGCTGCGGACGGAAAACGGGGAACGGCGCTACCGGGGAGGAACCGCGTGGTTTGGAACGGCCGGCCTTTCCGCCGCCCCGTTTTCCTGGAATGTAAAACACGGCGCCCTGGCGCTGTACGGGGAATTTGCCTGGCAGTCCTACTTCAGCGATTCGGCCGGAAAAAACTGGAACGCCGACATCTGCGCAGGACTGCGGTTTTCCACCGGATTGTGCTTCACCTGGAATTTGTGAAAACCGCGGCGGAAACAAACTTGCATATTGGACTTGTTCGACAACCCGGTTGGTTGTCTCACAAGTCTCGCAAAATGCTCCGCATTTTGCTGTTTTCATAAGGAATTTGGGGCTGTCCAGGAAGTTGGTGCGCAAACTACGTTTGCGACTTCCCGGACAGCCCTTGCATTTGCTCCCGTTTCGTTGAAACGGTGCGCAAATGCCGCATCAAGGAAGCTGTCCGAACAAGTTTTTCAAACTTCCTGGACAGCCCCAAATTCCTTATGAAAACAGCAAAATGCGGAGCATTTTGCGAGACTTGTGAGACAACCCACCGGGTTGTCGAACAAGTCCAAT
>JAIRXH010000025.1 GCA_031268385.1 Treponema sp.
ATCAGTATCCGCCCGTTGGCCAGGGCGTTCTCTGTCAAGGACAGCATGACTTCGTTGAACAGGGCCGTAACCGGCACATCCACACTTTCCCCCGGAGCAAGGCGGGGAAGTACCGCGAACGGTTCCGGCTGCCCCATGTAACGGTCCATAAAGAGCGAAAGGTTCACGCCGGTAATGGTGTTCGGTTCGCCGTTAGTAATCCGCACTGTTGCCACCGGGTTATCCTTGTACCAGGCGTAAGAAACCGGAAAGACCCGCCGCTGTTCAATCTTCTCGCCCCGGACCCGCGCTTCTCCTCCCATGATCTCGGAAAGGTTCAGCTTGATTCCCGCGCTCATTGCAAACACGTTGAGGGGCGCGCCGGAAAAAGCGTGCCGCAGGTATTCCCCTCCGGCGTAAAGGGCAATGGAGGGGGAAAGGTGAAAGTCCGCCCGGAGGCCGCCCCCGGCGAAGGGCCGGACGTTACTGTAATTCTCCCACTGGTACTGATATACTCCGGCCTGTGCGCCGGCGCGGAATGTCCAGCGGTCAAAGGGCCGCCACCGGAAGAAGGGGCCTATGCCGCCCCGGTACATAGTAAAGCCGCTTCCCGCCTTTGTGGAAAGGCTTCCGAAGCTGCCAGCGGCGCTGAGTCCCATAAAGGGAAGAAAAGCCCAGTCAAGGGTAACGGCGGCTCCCGCGCCGGGTCCAAAGTGTTTTTTCCCTGCGGGGATTTCAAGGGCCGGAGCCAGGGACAGGGCGAATTCGTTTTTCCCATATACCGGCGCGGCCAGAACCACGCACAAAGCCAACATGGCGCCGGACGATTTTATTTTCATGATTTGCGTCTCCGTGTTCAGTTCTCCGGCCAAGGAACGCTGATTGGCCACAAGGTAATCGGCGTTACCCCAATACGGCGCGGCGATTATTGCATCCCGTCCGCCGATACTTTTTCAAGGCCCTGCAGAGCTGCCGTGTTCCCAGGTTCCCGCGCCAGCGCCTCTTTGAACCACCGCTCCGCCGCGGCGTAATCTTTTTCGATGAGGGCAAGGTTCCCCCGGTTGGTCATGGCCGGAACCAGCCCCATACCGGCTGCCCGCTCGTAGGCGGCTTTGGCGTCCGGGATCCGCCCCGAACGGACAAGCAGTATTCCCAGCCTGTTGTACAGTCTTGCCAAGGACAAACCGGCGTCCTGACCGGCCGTTATCTGCCGCTCGACATTCCGTACCTGGGGCTGGATTTCCCGGCTGATGTACTGCTGTATAACGCTGTCCGCGACACCCGCCAGATCTCCGCCGCCAAGCCTGACAGGACCCTGGGCCGGCAAGGGCGCGGGAGGGTATATCCCCCAGGTGGTTTCCAGCATGATGACATCGGCTTCCGCACCCCGTGCAAAAACGCCGTTCAGGGATTGGACCCCGCCGTCCCATGCTGCCATAAATCCGTTGTTAAAGGCGTTCATGGAAAGGGGAAGCCACACCTCTCCATCTATCGTCAGCACCCGGTCAAGACCATTGAATAACAGCGCCGCTTCCTCTTCGTGTATCCCGAGATAACAGGCGACGATAAAATCGGCTGGAAGGGAATCTTCGCCGCTTTCAGAAACGCCGGGATTTTCTTCCAGGGGAACAAGCGCACAGGAGATACCCGACGCTTCCAGCGCCGCCGCGCAGAGGAGGCCTATGTCCCTCCGGTTTCCCGTTCGAAAACCCAATGTCTCCGCCGGGAACTGCACTTCGCCTTGTGTGGTACGGGTATCGTCAAGCCGGATACCCGCGGCCCGCAGTCCCTCAAAAAGCCACACCGCCGCCTGCATATTCCAGTTCAGGCCCGTCCGCCGGGCGGACCGGGCAAGCCCGGTACTATATTTGGCGTACTCAAGAATTTCCTGAGAGGCGGGGGACACAAAGGCCGCCAGTCCCCTGGCATCCGCCCGCGGGAACACATTCCGGTTATGTACCTGTACCGGTACGGTTTGTACCGCCTGTTTCTCTTTTCCCAAAAACCGGTAACGGATCACCAGTTCGCCGAGAATCCTTCCCGTATCGGTGAAGCGCAGCAGTTCCGGGGAAAAATCCGCGTAGAGGGGTAACTCCGCGCTCCGGCCCCGCGCGATAAAGGGAAGTGTTCCGCAGGGAAATTCACTGGACGTATAGGAGGCGGCACGGAAACTTACCCGTACATCGCGGATCTCCGCGTTTTCGTTGTTCCGTATGGTGATGGTTCCCGCAGGGTTCCGCTGGTAGAGGGAAAGAAAGGCCGGGTACACCCCGTCGTCCTGGGTAAACACCGCGGCGGCCCCTTCGCCCTGTGCGTTCTTTCCGGTCTCAAAGGTGATGTGCAGGCCAAGACCCGTGTATATGCCGGAACTGAATACGCCGGAAGCACTCTGAAACTGCCGCCAACCGCCGTTAATCACTAGGGTAAACATGGGAGTAAACCGGAAGCCCGTTCCGCCGCCAGTCCGCCACCACAGGGACGGACGCCCCTTGCCTTCTTCGATGACTCCCTGATACACGCCGATGCCGCCGTCAAGACGGGTAAAGATGCGGGAGAGGGGGAAGTAATAAAGTCCCAGTACGCCGCCAAAAGAATAGATCTGTGTGTTTCCCGGCGCGGGCTGTTTATAAGAGTTGTAGAGCAATCCTCCCTCGATACCAGCGGTGTAGCCCAGCCCGGATAAAAACCCGCTGTGTTTACCTTCGGGACCGGGCCAAAGGCTTGCCAGATCAATTTCAAAACCCAGTTCCCCGCCACCGCCGACAGCAAAGCGTTCATTGCCGTCCGCAGCCTTGTTCCCCGGCCCGGCGGGAATAAACACAAAGCCCCCCGGACGCAGGGAGAAATCCAGGGAGAAGGCGGAAAGCGCCGTCAATGCCAGCGCGGCAAGCGGCAGTATCTTTTTATGCATAATTCTTCACTTTTCCTTTACGGCGCCGCATAGCGGACATGAAGCCATGCCGCGCTTAGCGAAGGATACGACGCCCGGTTCACATTGACACCAAAGCTGACTTCCGATGTTATACCGGCAGGAAAAGCAGCAAGCGGCGGTTCGACTACTACTCTCGCAAAGGCCAGCACTATCTTTTTATTCCATGCCGGGTTGGTAAAATCACCGGGCACGTGTCCCCGCAGCCGGTATCTGACCACGTATACCGGTAATATATCCGAATAGCCCAGAGGATTGTTTTTCATCTTTTGGTGGTATGCGGCGGCAAGTTTGTCCCGCAGAATGTTATCCGTCAAAAGGGACGCGGCGGCCTGTTCCCCCAGAAGATTTTCTCCCAGGAGCGGGACATCCGAACCGGTTATCCAGCCGTTTTCCTGCCCCGGCCCTTGCGTTACATAGGCGTCGGCAGAACCGAATCCCCCCTTGTCGACTATACGTGCCCCGGCGATACGCCAGCGGGTATTGTACGACTGAAATATAATATACACCCACCGCGCCTGACCATCGGCCGGAACTTCCAGAGGGGTTAGACTGGAGGCGACATTTATCAAATCACCGCCGTCAATCACATTCCCCCTGGTTTTTTCTTCCAAAATCATACACGCATTGCCATAAACGGAGTTGGGGAAAATGTTTCCCGAGTTATAACTGAGCCCCGGTGTGTAAGCGGGAACTTCTGTTACTCCCGAATTTCTCGTTACCTGATAGGAAAACGATTTGGATATTCCCATAGCCAGCCCGGACTCGTCCTGAATCGAACCGTCAGCAGTTACAGTAATTCCAAGATGGGTACCGTCCCACCATGAATTACTGGCATATCCCAGGGCCTGAAACGCGGGTTTCCCGCTGTTTGCCCCGCCCCGCAGGGACCTTGTCCACAGGGTAAGGGTCCTGCCGTCCGCACTGAGCAGCGGGGGGTAAAAGAAATTTTCAAGATAAAATCCGCTGTACCCAAAAGGCGGGCTCACGAAACCCCGGAGGGTAATATGTTTAATTTCCACTGAAAAAACACCTTGGGGAACAAAACTTCTGCCGGGGTCGCCAAAGGGCAGGAAGTATGGGGTGCCACCGCCTTCACTATACGCTGGCCATACATCAATATAGTTTCCCCCGAAATTCCCGCCGTCCGAAAAGCGCAGTGAACCAGGAGCTATGGATTTGGAAAACCGGATCTGAACGTAGTGTTCCTGAGGTACAAGACGCTCCGCTCCGGCTGTTACCGGTTCAGGATACACGTAAAAATCATCGACGCTGTTCACCCCTTCACCCAAAGGAGTGACAAGCACTGTTTCCGCGCCGGGATTGATATGTACCGTTACCATTGTTTCAAGCTGGCCGGGCGCGGAAAATTCAACCTGATCCCGCCCCAGCGCCGCGCCGTTAAGGGATGCCGCCCAGTGTATAAATCCGTAATTCGGATTGACCGAAAAATTGATCCTGAACGGAACGCCCTGTTTGATTCCCGCCAGACTGCCGGCGGGGTTTGATATACCTGCTATTGTTCTGGCTACTTCCACATTGATCACCGGCGCGTTGGCTATCCGCACCGCTTCGTCAATCGCCCTTTCTACGTCTATTTCAGACTTGTTGGAAAGGAGATCGCAGGAAAAGACCGCCAGACAAAATGCCGTCATGATAAGCTTTATTATGGATTTCATCAGTGAACTCCTTTTTTCCCCTTCATCCCATTTCAAAAGCGCCCGGCATACGTTGTCCCCTGTTTTGGGGAGATTTGGGTTTTTTTATCGTCAATCCGGTTTTTTTTCGTTCCGGGATCGCTGATTATCATTGCCTTGTTTTTCCTTTGAATTTTCAACAGGACTCTGGCTGTCTCCATGACGCCCGCTCTCTTTTCAGGGGATAAATTTTTAAAATCCCTGTCAAAATCATAAGGCTTCAAATTGGCTTCACCGGTCATTGTTATTCCTCTCCGTATGATTGATAAACAATATTATAACGATTGCTAAGCGTATAAGTCAAGCCCTCTTTTGTTATTGAAGCTATTTCGAAGTGACCAGTTTTGAAACCGGCGATCTTTGTCCAATTCTTGTCTTTTCCGCATTTTTGAATTATTTTATTGATATGGAATATATCCGTGATTGCTAAAATACAAAAAAGATTGATTGCGGTAAGGACATCGTTAGGGTTATCCCAAAGAGATTTTTGCCGGGGTATACATTTAAGCCAAAGTTATTACGCCCAAATAGAGGGAGAAACCCGCCCTATAAACGACCGTATTGTAGCCCTGATATGCGCCGAATACAGTGTTTCCAGGGAATTCCTCCTGACAGGCACAGGCGAGATGTTCGGCGAATCATTACCCGACATACAATTGCGTCAGCTTTTGGATATATACCATGAACTTGACCCGCTTTTCAAAGAATATATTCTGCTACAGATTAAACAGCTTCTGGAAGTCCAAAAACGCAGCAAAAAGCAGGACAAGAGGTAAACCGTTTCCTTGTTTGAGAGGTTTTTACTGTATGAAAATACGGACCGCGCTCTTTCCGCTGATCGCCGTTCTTGCCGCTTCCTCTGCCGCCTCCTGCGCCTCGTCCGCGCCGTTCACCGGGGCGGCGGCGAAGGCGCTTTTCCCGTCGGTGGAGGCGGTGGTCCCGGACTGGGAAGCTCTGGAGGCCGGAGGCGCGGAATCAGGCGGCGCGGGGGTTCTTGCTTTTTGCAGCGGAAAGATCGCCGAACCGGTAATGGAATTTTGGGCTGTACGGGCCTGTCTTGCTTCTCCCCGGATCAGGATCGTCGTGGGGGCGGGTGAAACGGCGGGCGAAACAAAAAAACATTCCGGGCGGGAAGGCGAAACCGTTCCGGGCGCGGTTTCCAGCACCTTTGTAAGCGGCTTTGTCAGGCGGAACGGACTTCTGGCTGGGATCAACGCGTCGCCTTTCGATCCTTCTTCCGCGCGGGAAGGCGAGGCGCGGAGGAACGTGGGCCTGGTTGTTTCGGAGGGCGTCATGATCGCCCCTCCCCATCCACCCTACGACGCCGCCGTTTTTTACGTGGACGGAAAGGGGGCCGTTGTATCCCAGGCGGACCTGTCCGGTCCCCAAGCGGGGGAAAGGATTCTGCACGCCGCGGGGGGGTTTTACGCGGTACTGGCGGACGGGGAAGCTCTTGAAAGGACGCGGAAAAAGGACGCGCGTTACCCCCGGAGCGCCCTGGGCTTTTCGCGGGACGGCTATACCCTGTATCTCCTTGTTATAGACGGAAGGCGGGCGGGAAGCGGAGGGGCCACGGAAGCGGAAACGGCGCTGCTCCTGCGCAGTCTTGGGGCCTCAAGCGGCATCAACCTTGACGGCGGCGGTTCAAGCGCCATGGCGCTGCGCGGGAAGGACGGGACGGTGCGGGTAGTCAATGTCCCCATTCACGGCGGCATTCCCGGCCGGGAACGCGGCGTCGCGGCGTGCATCGGCATAGGCGCGGATGCAGATGCAGATGGAAACCGGGGCGGCCAGGGGGAAGGCCAGGGCAGCGCCGATTAATCTGCATTCGAATAAATCAGTGCTTTCCTAGAAGCGGTAGAACGCCGCGGTATCCCCGGTATCAATCAGCACGATCTTGCGGCGGGGAAACGGCGCGGCAGGACGGCGGCGCGGCGCGGGAAGAGCGCGGTCTTCGTCCAGAAGAATTTCCCTTATTTCCCCAATCTGTGTGTGTCCCGCTATCTGGCTGTAACCGGGAACCGCGTCATGGCAAAGCGAAGCCGGCCGTATCCAGATGGGACTCTGCGTCACATCGTCGCCGTAAATGTTCCGGCCGTCAAACGCCAGGACGTTCCTGTTCTCAAGAAAGGCGCCGTTAATTCCTTCAAGGTCCTTCACGCCCGCCCTCTTCATCTTCCCCATAAAGGCGCCTGACACCCCCGCATGGCTGATGACAAAACGGTCGGATGTAACGTAAAGAACTTTAAGCAGATCGATGTTTTTTTCGAGTATCTCCGCGATGCAGGCGCTGTGTTCGTCCTGAAAACCCGAATACCGCTGGCCAAAAACCCCCCGTATGTAGTGGTAATCGTGGTTTCCCAGGCACAGTTTAATGCGGCTGTCCGCGCGGGCCGCCGCGCAGAGCTCGGTGAAATTAAGGCGCTGTCTGTCGAAGGGAATGTCAAGGCTGTCGAAATAATCACCGGTAATGTAGTATTCCTCAAAATTGTCGAGTGGAGGGCATTTCCAGCAATTCCGGCCGTGAATATCACCCAGGGCCAGCCTCATTCAGTCTTTCCAGGGAAATATAAAACTCTTGAAAGATCTGGTTCCCGTCCTTTCGCGCTCGTCAATCAGAATCTCGTCCCAGGGGACTTTCCGCTTCCGCGCCGGCCCGGCGGGGTTTTCCACAGGGTTGGCGTCAAGCCAGTCGTATTTGAGGAGCCGCAGGCGCAGGGCCTCGTCAAGGTACAGCAGTATGCCTCCCGGGCCTGGAAACAAAAGGGCAAGGAACAGGGAAAGCGCCAGAATAACAACATTGTGAACAAGGGAAAAGACCGCAAGCCCCGGATTGTCAAAAAATATCAGAAAACACTTCTTCGCCGATTTGAGGATGTTTCCTTCAAGCCGGGACCGGACGGCGAAAAAAAACTGAAACGAAAATACCGCCGCCGCCATGGTCCAGAAGATTACCGCGGCGAGAAACAGGCCGACCAGCGATCCCATATCCAGATAAAAGGGCATGACGACGGTGAACATGACGAAAATAATAAAGACGAAAAAACACATGAAAATACCGGCAGGTATACCCTCCTTGAGATTTCTGAAAAAATCGCCGAAACCGAAGGAGCCGTAGTCGGAAAGCGCCTTGATCGAAAGCGCCGCGGCGGAAAGGTACACGCAGCACCACAGTACGCCTATAAGGGTTACGGCAAGGGAAAGCGCCGGCACTGCGATGAGCAGGCCCGGAACAAAGACCGGAAGGGCAAGGCTCGCGATAAAGCCCAAGTTGACAAGGGCCACGCGGAAAAGGTTGTCCCACAGGTCAAAAAACGTCTTCTTGATAAGGAATCCAATCATGAAACTACTATAAGGGATAATGTTCCCCTCGTCCACTGCCGAAAATCAAAGGATGATCCGCAACGGGGATTTCAAAAGCCGCAAGGAGCAGCAATGAACAGAAAATACCTCATCTTTGTCGTTACAACACTTGACGATCTCAAAAACGAGCGCAGGGAACTGCCCCGGCTCATCATGGAACTGGGTCATATTCCGGTCATGCCGGAATTTGTCGAAAGCTCCGAAGACGGTGACAAACGGCTCCTTGTGCGGAAAACCCTGGAAGAATGCGATTACTGCATCTGCCTTCTGGCCCACAAATACCTTGCGGACGGCGCAAAAACATCCCCGGCCGGGACCGAATATTCCTGGGCGGTACAGAAGGGCATTCCCTTCATCTCGCTCATACTGGACGGAAAGGCGCGGTGGAAAACCTCCAAACGGGAGACCGATCCGGAAGCGGCGAAGAGGCTTGAGGCGTTCAGGGAAAAACTGAGGCAGGGCCCCTTTGCCGAATGGACCGGCGCGGCGGATCTCAGGCAGAAGGCGCAGAGCCTTCTTATCCGGGAGATGAACCTCAACCCCCGGCCGGGCTGGATATACGCGGCGCAGGCCGTCGATCCTTCGGTGGCGAACGAGCTGTCAAGGCTTTCCGGGGAAAATGAAGAACTCAAGCGCCGCGTCAAGGTTGAAAACAGCGGCATCATGACAAGACTGCAGGATCAGATGAAGCAGGCCCTCAAGGTGCTGGCGCTTAACAAGGTAACATTGAGCTTCCACTATTCAGACGGGGAAAACTGGGAAAACCCCCGGAAGTTCCGCTGCCTCAGAATATGGAGGCTCCTTGTCCCCGAACTTTCACCGGGAAAAACCACCGCCGAAATTTCCCGTTTTCTGGGGAATGTCCTTAATCCGGATCTGGAAAAAACCGTCCGAAAGGATTACCCTACTCCGTCAAATACCATCAAGAAGATCATGGCCGATTTCGCCCTGCTCAGGCTGGTAAAGTGTTCGGCCGCGGGAGACGAGGAAGTCTGGGAAATTACCGGATACGGCAGGGAACTCTACGCCGCCTACCGGATGCGCCTTCTGGAACGCGCCTTCAAAAGGAAGGGGTGATATGGAAACCGGAGACATGCAAAACGACAACGAAAAGGAAAAAGATCTTTTTGTCAGCATCTTCAGGCGGATAAGCGGCAGCGAATATGACGAACCGGTTCCGGGCATACTGCGGGCAACCTGTGATTTTTTCGGTTTTTATTCGGGCTTTGTCTACGAGGCCGATCACCGGGGGATCTTTCACCTGAGGGAACATTATCTGTGCAGAAACGAACGCCTCAAGGACAGCTTCCTCCTTTCCGACTATCTTACGCCCAGGGAAACGGAGGAGCTTGCCGGACAGGCAGGGGAGATTGTGTACCTCAATTCCCGCAAGAACCGCCTGGGCAAAAAATTCCTCGAACTCTTTTCCGCGAAGACCCTTATCATGCTGCCTGTTATTCTGGAAGGGAAGATCCCCATAGCATTCGCGGGTCTTATGGACAGGCGGAATCCCGTCCGCCTGAGCAGGAAGGAAATAAACGACGCCGACGCGGTACTTTCGGTTCTGGCCGGATACATCAAGACGCGAGTGTACCGGCAGCGGCTTGAATACGCGCTGGATTCCATGAAGACCATCGTCAACAACGCCGGCATTGAAATTTATGTCAGCGATTTTCACAGCGGGGAACTGCTGTTCGCCAATGACGCCATCGCCTCCAGGTACGGCGGCATGGACAGTATTATCGGCAAAACCTGCCTGTCCGTTTTTGCCGCCGAGGGGGAAGCGGCGGGCGGCTGCCCGAAGGACAGGCTTGTCGACACCAAGGGAAACCCCACGCGGGCGTACAGTTGGGATGTCCAAAACGCCGCCACCGGTTCATGGTACCGCATCCTCAACGCCGCCTGCCGCTGGGTGGACGGCCGTACCGCCCATGTGGTAAGCCGCATAGACATTACGGAAAACAAGCGGAACGAGGAAACAATACGGCGGCTTGCCGAAACCGACAGCCTTTGCGGCCTTCCCAACCGGAGAAAATTTTCGGACGATCTGGAAAAGAGCCTTTCCGATCTGCGGAAAAAAGGGAAGCGGGGCTATCTTCTCTTTATGGATCTGGACGACTTCAAGGCAATTAACGATACTCTGGGACACCTCCAGGGGGACAGTCTTCTGTACAGCATAGGAAAATTCCTCAGAGAAAACGAAGAAGAGCTGGGAAGGGCGTACCGTTTCGGCGGCGATGAATTTGTGATTCTCGCGGAAAACAAAAAATCCGGGGATCTCCACCGTACCCGTGAAATACTCCTTGAAAAATTCGGCGGCAAATGGAAACTGGGAAGACACGCCGTTTCCTGCGGCGTCAGCATGGGGGCGGTAGTCATTCCGCAGGGAACCATGTCCGGCCGGGAACTGGTGGACATTGCCGACAGGATGATGTACGAAGTCAAAAAAAGCGGAAAACACGGCTTTCGGGAAGCGGGGCCTCCGGCCGAAAAGATCGAAAAGATCGAGAAAAAACGCCTGGGTATAAAAATTTAAAGGAGTGCGCCTGCGCCGCAGTTGACAGGACAAAAAAAGGGCGGAAAGGCGGTTTCACCGCCCCCCGCCGGAAGACACGCTTGCGCTTCTCAAGCCCAAAAAACGCGGCCTTATTATTTGGTGTAGGCCTTAATTTTGGTAAAGAAACCAAAATACGAGGTTGTCACTGTGGTAACAGCTTTACCTCCTGCCTCGGCTTGCCGGACCTCGGCGGCATACTCTTCATACCCAGAATCAAAAAGACCCAGAATCACACTGTACGACGCAAGTTCCTGGCTGTCGTCGGATACTACCCTGGCCTTTGAAATAAGGCCGTGCGTATCAGCCGTACCCCCGATGGAACTGGCAGTGGCGCACCCCATCAGAATCAGACCCAGCGCCAGCAGTACGGCGAAGGCTGCCGCAGACAAAACAATGTTTTTCTTCATCGAAAAACTCCTTATACTGAAAGCAGGGGACGGGGTTTTAGGCTGTGGGGTTCAGACGGTTATCAGTGCCAACCGGCGCCGCCGGAACCTTCTATACCTCGTCCCTTTTCCCCAAGCTCCCCAAAAAAGATGTACCCGCCCCCGGAAGAGCAAGGGTTCCCGCCAACGGCGGGTATCACCCAAAGTTACCTTAAAAATCAAATTATTACAAGCACTTTAGGAAAGTTGTCATAAAAAATCAGTCCTTTATGATCCAAAATTTAGAAAAGGCTGAATTATGACAAATATTAGGGAAGTTTTGGCTGGAAATTTACGGAAATTTCGGCAGGATAGAGGCTGGAGCCAGACCGTTTTAGCCGAAAAAACAGGTACTTCACCTCATTATATAGGAATGCTGGAAAATCAAAACAAGTTTCCCTCGTCGGAAATGGTTCAAAAATTGGCTTCCGCCCTGAAAATTGACCCTACGGAACTCTTTAGCAAGAAAATTGACCCTCAAAGCAGTATAAAAAACTCCCAAAAGGCGGCTTTGGAGACTGTCGGAATGGCGGTAAACCGCATATTAACCAAATTTATAACAGACGAGATACAAAAACTTGATGATGCGGAGGAGGAAAAGGGTGTTATTGTATAAAAGCCGCGTCAAGACGATCCACGACAAGGACAATCAGTAACCGGTTCAGGACAGCGTGCGGTACAGGATTTCAACAAGTTAAAAAGTAAATATCGGCGGCCCGCAAAAACCTTTGAAAAAGCTCGACAAAATCGCGGAATTCGTTTAGTCTGTAACACTATGTTACAGTTCGATGATTACATCTCAAATCTGCCCGATCTTCCCCACCCCAATTTTATTGCCCTGCTTGAAGCGATAGAAAAACACGGGGACAAGCCGGCCATTCTGTACCGTTCGGGAAAACAGCGGGAATTCGGCCGGTGGAGTTATGCGCAGTTCACCGCCGAATGCCGGCGCATAGGCCGGGGGCTGCTTGCCGCGGGGCTCAAAAAGGGCGACAGGGTGGTGCTGTGGGCGGAAAACCGCCCCGAATGGATGATCATCTGGATGGGAACCATTATCGCCGGCCTTGTCATAGTCCCGGTGGATTTTCTGGTTTCCGAAAAGGAATGCCTCAACATCATCAAGATAACAAAGGCCAGGGCCTTCTTCCACTCCGGGAGGAAGCGGGAGTTTGCCGAATCGCTTTCGGCCGGGGACGCGGCCCTTGACGCGCTGGTATGCGTGAGTAAATCCGGCGAGGATGGCGGCGTGGACCAGGCTTTTACCGCCTTCGGAAAAGACGCCGCAAGCCAGGCGCTGCCCGCAGTTTCCGGCATAGGCGAACATGATCCTGCTTCCATCGTCTTTACATCCGGCACCACCGGTTTTGCCAAAGGGGTCACTCTTCACCACAAGGGGATCATCGCCAACGCCAGCGCCGCGATACGCATCCTTACCCCCAATTCGCGGGATGTCTTTATGGATGTCCTTCCCCTTCACCATACCTACCCTACAACCTGCTCCTTTATCGCCCCCATTTCCCTGGGAATTCCCACAGTCATTACCGAAAAAATCGTGGGCAAGGTTGTCATAGACGACATAAAGGACGGCGGAGTTACCTTCCTCATCGCGGTGCCCCTGCTCTACGACAAGGTAATGGCCGCCATTGATCAGGGATACCGGAAACTTCCGTTTATCATACGGCTTCCCCTTGATCTGCTGCGAAGCATAGCGTTAGCCCAGGCAAAAAAGGGCAGGTTCGAATTTGGCCGGGACGTATTCAAATTTATCCGCAAAAAAGCCAGCCTTGATTCGCTGCGTATACTGGTAGCCGGCGGCGGCGCCCTTAGCCCGAAGACCGCCGATTTCTTCGATTCGCTCGGCTTCAACATTGTCCACGGTTACGGCATGAGCGAGAACAGCCCCCTCATCAGCGTGAATACCCCCCGGCACAAGCGGAACGCGTCTGTGGGCCTGCCCGTCAGCTATACCGACGTAAAGATCCTCGATCCCAATGAAGAGGGAACCGGTGAAATCGCCGTCAAGTCCCCTTCCCTTATGCTGGGCTACTTTGAAAACGCGGAAGCCACGCGCGAAGTCTTTACCGAAGACGGCTACCTCCTCACCGGCGATCTTGGCTACCGGGATAAAGAAGGCTACATTTACATCAACGGCAGAAAGAAAAACCTTATCGTAAGTTCGGGCGGAAAAAACATCTACCCGGAAGAAATAGAAGCCTACTTTACGCTTTCCCGCACCATCGCGGAGATCCTTGTGGTGGGCCGCAGGGAACCCGAGTTCGGCGGCGAACAGATCTTCGCCGTGGCGGTTCCCAATGTTGAAACCATCGCGCAGGATCATCCGGGCAGGGAAAACGACCAGGCGTTCATAAAGGATCTTGTCAAAAAAGAAATAGAGGAAGTGAACCGGCGTCTCCCCGGCTACAAAAAAATAACTGATTTTGTCATACGAGGGGAGTCCTTTGAAAAAAACGCCCAGCAGAAAATACGGCGCTTCCTCTACAAAAGCTACGAGAACCCGTCGTAACGGTCCGCAGACCGCCCGGCGGCGGGGCACGTTCCCCCAAGGCAACGCTGATTAACTGTGGCTAATCAGCATTACCCTAAGAAAGTCATTCAACCTTGAAGCGCGCGACTTCCTTTACCAGAATGTCGATGCTGTCCTTGTTTTCCCCGCTGATGGCGCTGACACGGCTGATGGCCGTGTTGATCTCGTCGGCGCCCGCGGCCATTTCGTTCATTCCGCTGGTGATTTCCTGGGTTGCCATTTCAAGGTTTTTGCTTTCCTCAATGACTTCCCTGCTTCCTTCAAGCATCTCCGTGGAACCGCTTTTTACCTGCTGGGTAATATCGTTAAGCTGCTCAACGGCTTCCAGTATCTGCCGGCTCCCGGTACTCTGCTCCTCCATGGCGTTGCGTATATTTTCTTCCTGATCCGCTACGGTCTTGATCTCCATGTCGATGGCCTTGAATTTGTCGAGCACCGAGTCGGCGGAGCCGGTAATGTTATCGATGGCTCCCTTGATTTTCTTCAGTACCGCGGAAATGGTTTTGGACTGTTCCTCCGAAGATTCCGCGAGCTTGCGGATCTCGTCGGCCACAACGGCAAAGCCCTTTCCCGCCTCGCCGGCATGGGCAGCCTCGATGGCGGCATTCATGGAAAGAAGATTGGTCTGGCTCGCAATGTTCTGCATCACCGAGTTTATTTCCAGAAGGCCTTCGGATTCGTGGGCTATCTCCTGAATATCCGAGACAATTCCCTGCAGGCCCGCGTGGCCCACTTCGGAGGCGCTGGCAAGATCGCGGACATTTCCGGCGTTTTTTACCAGCGTCTGGGTAACGGACTGGATGTTGGCGAGCATCTCCTCTATGGCCGACGACGATTCCGTCACGCTTGAGAACTGGGTTTCGATGCGCTCGTTGAGCTTGTCTATGTTGACGGTGATCTGCTCCATGGTTGAATTGGTTTCGGTAACGCTGGCCGACTGGTTGATGACCCGCCCCTTAACACTCTGGATGTTGCTGGTAATCTGGTTCACCGCCGCGGCGGTCTGCGTCATGTTGGACGCAAGTTCACCCCCCAGATTAAACAGGGAGGAGCTCTGTTTCTTGATGATGACAATGAGGTCTCTTATCTTTTCCAGGGTCATGTTAAAGGAATGGGCAAGTTCCCCCACTTCGTCTTTTGAGCTGATCGTTATCTGCCGGGTCAGATCTCCTTCTCCTTCCGAAATATCTTTCAGCATCCGCGACACCCTGGTGACAGGATTGATAATGCTTCCGGTAACAATAAAAATAATCAGCCCGGAAATAACCATGGCGGCGCAGGCAAGCGCCATGGAAAAAAAAGACATTTCCTTGATATCCGCCGTTACTTTACTCATCGGCGCGGCAACCAGGATAGACCACGGAGTGTCGGTTCCCGTAACGGTAAAGGGGCACAAAAGGATCTGAAAATCCTCGTTTCTGGCGGGAAAAAATGTCCTGAAATCCAGGGGATTTCCTTTCCTGATAGCCTCACCGGCTTCCGTGAGATGATCCCCGTACAGGGATTCGTCAATCTTGATATTTTCCCCATTGTATTCAGGATTATTGTGGGCCGCGATGGTTCCGTCATTGGCATAGACCATGGCGATGCCGGTACCAAAGGGAGTTATTCCGTTAACAATATCCTGCATGTTGGTAATATCTACGTTAATTCCCACGATTCCGGCAAGTGCGTTCTCCCGGGATACTACGGGGGCGGCCACATCGACTGACAGTATCCTGCGGCCAAGCATATTCCGCCAGACCGGACTGGATATGGTTACGCGGTTTTCCGTGCGCGCCCATACTTCGCCGTACGCCTCAAAGGGCGAAAGCTTTATTCCGTCAAGTTCCTGATGAAACCATGAAACAAAACGGCCCGTCGCGTCGGTTCCGGGGGTATTTGCGTACCGCGCGTCCATGCCGTCAAGGGCGTTTACATCCCAGATGGTAAAAACACCCAGAAAGTCGGGGTTCTCCTCCATGACGCTCTCCATTATTCCGTTAAATCTGGGGCGCCGCTGGTCCACGGCGGTATTGCCGTAATCGTGCATTATTTGGGACAGAAAAATCGCGGTCCGCATATAACTTTCAAAATGGCGCTGTATGTCTACGGCGTACATGCCGGACATGTAGTGCAGCTCGGCCATTACCGCCTTGCTCTGCATGCGGTTCACCCGCCCCAGGGTAACAAGCGAAATAACAGCTATTACCACAACCATTATACCGATTACCAGAATGCTTAATCGTACTTTTATTTTCATGATATGAGGCCTCCAAGACGGAATAGAATTGTTCAATAACTTCAGTTATTGAACAAATTCCGCTTCAATGTCTCTGTACCTCAAGTGTAATGTACCGGGGGCGCGTGAACAGGGAAGTATATTAAGAGTTGTTGAACTTTATTACACGAAAAACGGGGAAGAGGCGGCTTCGCGCACCCATTGCAGACGGCGGAGATCGGCGCCTCGCGGTATGGTGCAGTCGGCGCCAAGCACAACGCCCTTTCTTCCCGCCCCCGAAAGAAGCCTCCGCGTTTCCGCCTTGACTTCCTGTTCGCTTCCCCGGCAGAGCACGCCGTCCGCCGTGTTCGCAAAGCCGCCCATGACGGGCTTTCCGAAAAGCCGCTTCCCTTCGGCCAGCGGCACGCCTTCAATCACGGAGGCCCAGTTGAAGATCTGGGCGGGATACGAAACAAAACGGGCAAGATCGTTCCTGTGCCCCTCGTAACCGCAGATGTGAAGAATATTGAGGGGACCACAACGGGAAGGCGTCTCCGCCGCCCCTTCCCGTGCGGCGGCGTTCGCGGCCTCAAGCACCAGCGCGTCGCCTGGAAAAAGACACTCGTCATGAAGGGCCCTTGTCATTCCCGGAGCGTTTACATCCTGCGTTGAAAAATAGATTCCGTCGGCTCCGCCTTCCAGAATAACGCGGCGGGCAAGGAGGGCAAGATCGCCCGCGGCCGTGTCAAGGGCGCGCCTTACGGCGCCTGAGTCTTCGGCGATAAAGGCGGCAAGGTCCGCGTCAGCGTCCCGCCCGGAACCGCGGCGTATGAATTTAAAGATGGTGGCGGGGGCGAAAATATTGTAAAAGGAAAGCACTTCGCCCGCGAATATTCCCGTAACGGCCTTTGCGAATGCAACCTGTTGTTCGATCCAGGGGTGACCGGCCCCGATGGAAACAACCTCCCGAAGATCCCCGGCGTTCCGGGCATCCCGCAGCCGCGCGTTCGGATACATGAAAAAACCGTCCGTCATTATCTTCATGAAATCAGGCTGAAATTCTTCGTAATACGCGCGGTGGCCGGCAAGGTTCTTTTCGAACAGCGAAGGATTGGCAAAACCGTCTTCAAGTTCATCCGGCACAAAATGAAACCAGAACCCCGCGGGAACCTTCTCCGCGTATTCGTCCCTGAACGACCGCAACACCCATTCACGCTTATTCATCAGTAAACCATACGATAAAATCCGCATTTAAGATAGTACGATTCACCGTAACCGGCGCGCACAGGATGATCCGGCGACTGTGTTCTGAAATCAAGCTGATGTACCGAGCGCCCGGCGTCACAGGCGGCTTCGGCAATCATTCTTTTGAAACGGTCTTCTTCCAGCGCGTGGCTGCACGAACAGCTTGCAAGAACCCCGCCTGGCTCCAGCATCTTCATGGCCCTGACGTTGATCTCCCGGTAACCGCGCAGGGCCCCTTCCAGGGCGGAGCGGGATTTCGCAAAAGCCGGCGGATCAAGTATGACAAGATCGAAGCGTTCCTTTTGCCGCTCCATGCGGCGAAGCGATTCAAAGAGGTCCCCTTCCACCAGGGAGATCTTTCCGCGCACGCCGTTAAGCGCGGCGTTAAAGGCAAGTGTTTTAAGCGCCCCGGCGGAAACATCCACCGCGGTTACCCGCAGCGCCCCCGCGCGGGCGGCGTGTATGCTGAACCCGCCCGTGTAGCTGCACACATCAAGAACGCGGGAAGAGGCGGCGTACCGCGCGGCAAGGCGGCGGTTTTCCCTTTGATCCAGATAGAAACCCGTCTTCTGCCCTTCTTGAAGCTCGACAAGAAAGGGAAACCCGTCCTCAAATATGACGATTCCCCCTTCGGGAACATTCCCGCGTATAACGCCTTCCGCCGGGGGCAGCCCTTCCATTTCCCGCGCCTTTACCGCCGATTTTTCGATGATCCCCTGGGGCGCGGAGAATGTTGTATCCGCCGCGCCGTCCGGGCTCGCGCCGTCCCCGGCGGACGGAACAAACGCTTCCTCCAATACGGCAAGAATATCCTCACGGCGGGCATCCACGCCCCAGGCAAGAAACTGCACCGAAAGCCAGGAGGAAGGCGGCCCCAGAAGAGCCTTTGCGTCTTTAAACGAAGGAGCGTCAGCGGGGGAATCCGCCGGCCGGAAGGCCTCCTCGAACGCGGAACGGGCCCAGCCGGTAAAACGATCAACAATAAGGCCTGGAAGAAAGTCGGCCTCGCCAAAAACAACGCGGGCGCTTTCGCGGCCGGGCGCAAGACTGCACGGCGGAAGCAGGCGCCGCCGCAGGGCTTCCCGTATGCGCCGCCTGAAAAATCCCTTGTCGGCGCCTTCCTTTGAGGGGCTGTATATACGGGCGGTTATTTTTGAATTGGGATTGACAAAGGCCCGCCCTATATAGGTTTTGCGGGAACTTTCAACATCGGCAATTTCGCCGGGAAGAAGCGCGGCGCCGGCGGCGGCAGCGCCGGGACCTGCAAGGACGCGGGCAATCTCGTTGTCGTATACCCAGGGGTGGCCCTGCAA
>JAIRXH010000081.1 GCA_031268385.1 Treponema sp.
CGTCCGCCGCGACTCCGGTGATGTACTGTGTTTTGTCCGCCAGCAGCGTAAGAGCGTTCCGCGTTGAATCGGTGTAGAAGATGGCGTAATTGGACCAGTCGTTGGTGACGCCCCTTGCAAGACCGCTTACAAAGAGGCGGTGTTCGTTGCCGTAAATGCCCTGTATGGTGTAGGCGGCGGCGTCGCCAAAAGAGACCGCCTCCCACTGGCCGGAAACAGGATCGGGGGAGCGCCACAGCATGAACGAATCGGGAGAGCCGCTTCCGGTGGAGACCAGCATATAAAGATGCTCGTCTGTGGCCGCGAGGCTGATAATGCTCCCCGCCGGTTTCGCGAGCGCCATCCATATAGAATTGTAATAGGAATAAAGGAGGGAACTTCCCGTGTACATGGCCTTGCCGGAAGAAAAGGGCCCCATGACGATGGAAGAAACCGGTCCGGGAATTCTTGCCTCGGTCGGGGCCTTTTCCCGGTGTATGTTGTAAAAAATGGGATAAGGCGTACAGGACGCCGCGAGGATTACGCATCCTGCCAGTGTGAAGTACAGGCGGAATTTCATGCTGTTTGTCAAAATCTCCTCCAAAACAGGTCCAGGGTAACGCCGGTTAACTCGCGGCCAATCGGCGCCGCCCTAAAAATGGTACCGGGCCGAAAGGGTCACTTCAAAGAAATTGCCGTTCACATTGTAGGCCGGATCGCTGAACCATTGGGGAACCCACCACCAATACGCGTTAAGGCCGAAAGACCAGTCGGGGTTAAAACGGAAGTAGGCCGAGCCGCCGCCCTTCATGTAAAACCCGGGATAGCCGTGATCCAGATACCGCTGTGGAGCGACGCCCAGCGCGACGCCCACGGGGAATTCAAAACGTCCGGCGACAAACTGATACCCGCCCCGTATTCCTATCGGTATAATAAAGAGCATGTTTTTTCCTTTGGAAGTCGCGAACATGCCCCCAAGTTCGGCGCCGAGATACCAGTGCGCGTTGATAAAGAAGTTGTACGAAAGAAAACCGGTGTAATCCGGAACGTTGAGGTTGTGACCGTTGTGGATTTCGGGGAACAGTGTGGGGAATACAAGCCCCAGGTTGATGCTGAAAAACTGATCCCCCCTTGAGTAGAGATCCGGTATATAGCCGGTATAATCCTCCGAGGGAACTTCTTCGTCATCGGGATAACCGGATTCCCCCAGGGGAGGCTCCTCTTCCCGTGATTCCCCCCCGGCTTCGGCCTGATACGGCTCCCCGGACTGTTCCGGCATCTCTCCGGGGACTTCCCCCGGAAATTCCGGAGAGACGGCGTCCGGTTCTTCCAGGCCCGTTTCCTGGGCGTATAACACCGCGCCCTGGTTTTGAAACGCGGCGCCCCACAGTAACAACAATGTCAACATCAGTATAAAGGCCCGTGCCCTCTGCATGCGTATAACTCCCGTACCGGTAACTATACCGGATACTTTTCCCTTTATCAATGTATAACAACCGGGATCAGGGAGGAGTTACCGGAACGGCAATTCCTTTCTCTATTGAAAGGAACTGTATAAGGATGGGATATTTGGAAAGAAGTTCCCCGTATTTTTCCAGCTCGTCGAAACGGAACCGCGAGTCAATACGGTTTTCGGCGTTCCGGTTCAGAACGGAAGAAAGATACTCCCCCTGTTTTACCAGGTATTCCTCGTAGAGACCCCGGACCTGCCGGTAAAGGGCAAAATCCGGAAAAACCGCCGTATGGATGAGGCAGGAAACGTTTTTTATGTACGGAAAGGCCTTTTGTATGTCCGCTTCAAGGTCAGCGCTTTTCCCGTCCTCCAGTATTTTCTCCAAATTTTCCCCGTACAGCGGATCGGATACAAGGCGGGTCTCCATAAAGGACCCTATTTCCTCCGAAAGCCTGTCTTCAAACGCCTCAAGTTCGTCCTGGCCGTTTATGGAGTGTTTTTCAATCAGGGGAATCAGGGAGTCCCCGTCCAGTATGTAGGAAAGGGAGGCGGAAAATTCACAGGAAAAATCCGTACCGGCCCCGGTGAAATTGTTGTAGGTCTCCGCGGAAGGAAGGGTGCTTTTTATGGAAACCGAATGGCGCTGCCCGGCCAGGCGGAAGGCCGTTATGGTGACATTGGTGGGAATGAGCCTGTACCAGACCCAGCGGAATTCCCCTTCCCTTACAGGCGAGGGATCAAGTCCGTGGGTTTTGGAGCGCATGACCCCAATGCTTCCCGGAGGAACGGCAAGCTGGGCCCAGCCCGCGAAAAAGGCAAGCCCCGCGAGGATCAGGATAATGATGAAACTGAAAAAAAACTTTTTCATGGCCCTGTTTGATCCGGCACAGGGGGAATCCCGCGGCCCGCCGGGGTTTTGAAGGATTCCCGAAATGCTGTATATTGTATAATAGCGCACTAGAGGGGAATAGGAAAGGGACTATGACCGAGAAAAAGAAAAAAAACCTGTTTTCCCTTTTCATCATGATCGTGTCCCTTTCCGCCTTTGTTCTTGCGCTGCTTGTGCTTGTCTGCTATGCCGCCGGCGCTCTCCGGGAATTTACCGACGATGTCCAGCTTTTTTTCCTACGCCTGTTGGCCTTTCTGGGTTTTTTCCTTGTTCTTGTTTCGCTGTGCGGAATGATCCACAACGGGTACCGTCTCGCGAGGGAAGGCGGATTCCGTTTTCTGCCGGGGATGGGCGGGTATCTTGTTTTGGGAATTCTGGGAATTTTTCTGGCTGTACTTGCCTCGTTTGTTTTGGTCATATCGGGAGGAAACGCGTGAACGGAAAAAAACTCTTCGCCGTCCGGGGGGCGACCCAATGCCTCAATACCGGAGAAGATATAGGGCGGCAGGTTACCGCCCTGTACCGCGAGGTCCTTGCCCGCAACAGCCTGGATGAAAGCGGCGTTGTTTCCCTTGTCTTTTCGGTAACGGAGGATCTGGACGCGAAAAATCCCGCGGCCGCCCTGCGCGGCGGCGGCTTCGCGGCGGATACGGCCCTCTTTGTCGTACAGGAAGCCCGGTTCAGGGAAGGACTGGAGCGGACCGTCCGGCTTCTTCTTCATTGTTATCTTGACGAAGACGCCCGGCCCTTTCATGTGTACCGTAACGGAGCCGAAGTTCTGCGGCCGGACAGGGGCGCGCCCGGCGCGTGATTGGGGAAACGGCGGCAGATCCGGGGGCGGCCGGGGAAGGTTGCCCCGGCGGCGTTTTTTCCTGCGCCTGATAGAAGAATTTAAACAAAGCTGCTATTTGTTTGTTATACAAGGATTTGCGGTACATCCTGTATAGGTTTGAAACCGGAAAGTCAAGTTATAATCATTGGTGATACCCTTCAAAACCTCCTTGACATAAATTTAAACAAGCTATACAATTCCGATAGTAAAACTATGAATTGTTTGGTTTTAATTTAAGGAGGGTATTATGAGAAAGCCTTTGTTTCATTCCGCGTTTTGGATCGTTGGAGCCGTTTTGGGGTTCCTTTTGTCAATGACAACGGCATGTTCAAACAAGAACCGGGAACCGGCCGGTCCCAGAGATACCCTTGTCGTCGTCCTTCCGAATGACTTTACCACCCTGGATCCGCAGAAAGTCCCCGCTACGCTGGACATCAATTTTATTACCAATATTTTTGACACTCTTGTAACCCTGGACAGTAACCAGAAGATTATCCCCAGCCTGGCAAAAAGCTGGACGGTAAGTGACGATGGTCTTGTCTATACCTTTGAACTTGAAAGGGGCGTTAAATTCCACAACGGCAAGGACTTTACCGCTTCCGATGTGGTTTACTCGGTAACGCGGTTTACCGCGGAAGAATGGATGGAATTTGCTGCCTTCAGCGTCAGGGACGCGGAAGTGGTAGATGACTATACCGTCAGGATTAACCTGAAACACCCTTACGCGAAAATTCTTTCACTGCTTATTGATTTGTTCATAATTGACGAGGAAACCTTCAGGGAACAGGGTGAAGAACGGGCGGCCAGGGAACCGGTGGGAACCGGGGCGTATAAATTTGTAAGCTGGGAACCTGCCCGGCAGATCAGGCTGGAATCCAATGACAATTATTTCAGGGGCAAACCGCCGATAAAAAACCTGATTTTCAAGATTATACCGGACAGCAATACCGCGTTCGTGGCCCTGGAAACGGGCGAGGCGGATCTTTCCTTTTCCGCCACCGCGTCGGATTTTCTTCATGCCGCCGATGAGCCGAATCTCGGGACGGACAAAGTCGCGGGCAGCCGCTATGTTTCTGTTTCCTATAACGCGGACCGGGTTGATGAAAAGACCCGGCAGGCCCTGAGTTATGCCGTTGACAGGGAGGCGATCAATACGATAGCCACCGAAGGTACCGGCACGCTGACCCTTCTGCCGCTTATTCCGGGGGAAGAAGGGTATACCACCGATCTGGTTACTTATCCCTACGATCCCGAGAAGGCCGGATCGCTTTTGGCTTCAGCGGGAAAGCCAAATCTCAAAATCGATTATTTCTTTCAGCAGAACACCAGGGACACCAAGATAGCCCAGACTCTGCAGGCTCAATGGCAGGAAGCGGGCGTCAGCCTGGAACTCCGGCCTGTGGAAACGGGAACGTGGTGGCAGCTTTTCGGTGAGGGGGATTATGACGTCAGCCGGGCGGGTTATCCCATGCTGGACGATAACACCGACGCGTCTTTTTTTGATTCCTACCACAAAAATGGAACCTTTAACGTGGGCCGCATTAATGATCCTGATATTAACAGGCTCCTGGAACAGGCCAGGGGAGAGCTGGACAGGGACAATCGGAACGAGCTTTATGTCAGGATTAATCAGATTATGGCGGAACGGGCCTATCACATTCCCCTGTTTTTTGTCCAGGAGACGATTGTTTACAACAAGGATTTAAGAAACGTGAAGGCCCTGCGGAACGCCCGGTATCAATACAGGGACTTCTCCTGGTAAAACAAGTGTTGTTCGTTAAACGGAAAAACCCGCTTGACGAACAGCCCGCAAACTATTATAACGCCTTAACGACCTGCCCCGGAGCGCGTTTCCGGGGTATTATATTAACCTAACGCCTTTGGATAAGGGTACAGCATGGCCGGATATATTATTAAGCGTATAGTCATAATGGTTCCCGTCTTGTTGGGCGTTTCTTTTATAGTTTTTGTCTTTATGTCTTTTATACCCGGCGATCCGGCCCGCCTGATTCTGGGGCAGTCCGCCCCCCAAAGTGCGGTTGACAGTCTTCATCATAAAATGGGACTGGGCGATCCGTTTTTGGTACGCTATGTCCGGTATTTAAAAAACGCGGCTCATGGAGATTTTGGAACTTCCTACCGTTCTTCCCGGCCCGTTTTTAAAGAGATACTGATCCGCTTCCCGTCAACCCTGAAGCTGGCATTGTACAGCATCGTCCTTGTTATCGGCTTTGGCCTGGCCCTGGGGATTTTGTCCGCGGTAAAAAAATACTCGTGGCTCGATATTGCAAGTACTGTACTGGCCATGCTGGCGGCATCGGTTCCCACTTTCTGGCTGGGTTTAATGATGATTTTGCTTTTTTCCCTTAAACTCCACTGGCTGCCTTCCAACGGCGCTTCCCATCCCTTGAGCTATCTGATGCCCGCGATAGCCCTTTCGCTTCCGGTGATGGCCGATGTTTCCCGGATAACCAGATCGGCCATGCTGGAAACGATTTCGAAAGACTATATCAGGACCGCCAGGGCAAAGGGGCTTGCGGAATTGGCGGTGATATGGGGGCATGCTCTGCGGAACGCCCTGCTGCCGATTATAACGGTTATAGGCCAGGAATTCGGGCAGATGCTGGGCGGGGCGATTCTGGTCGAATCGGTTTTTGCCCTGCCGGGCCTGGGCAGCCTGGTAGTTGAATCCATCCGGAGCAAGGATATTCCGCAGATAATGGGTGCGACGATTTTTTTGGCGCTGATGTTTTGCGTTGTACTTCTTGTTGTCGATGTCAGTTATTTTTTTCTGGACCCCAGGCTTCAATCCCATTACGGGCTGGAAAAAAAATGAAAAAAACGGAATCCACGGTGTGGTTTTGGAGAAGGCTGGTAAAAAACAGGCCTGCCTTTGCGGGCTTTGTGGTTATCACGCTGATCATTATAACCGCGGTTATCGCGCCCCTGATCGTCGATTACCGGAACAGCGTCATCAAGCAGCAGGTCGGTGAACGCCTTCAGGGGATCAGTGTCAAACACTGGTTTGGTACCGACGGATACGGCAGGGACATTTTCGCCAGGGTAATCTATGGGGCCCGCTCTTCCCTGCTCATTGCCTTTGCCACCGCCATTGGAGCCTGTACCATTGGAACCGCACTGGGAATTACCGCGGCTTATTACAGGCGGCTCAATGATGTTATTATGCGGATAGTCGATACCGTCATGTGCCTGCCGCCCCTGCTTTTTTCCCTTACCATAGTCGCGGCCCTGGGCGCCGGAACCCGCAATCTTATCGTCGCCGTGATGATCACGTTTATTCCCTATTTTACCAGGGTTGCAAGGGCCTCGGCGCTGTCGATAATCCATGAGGAATACATTGAGGCCGCCCGCTGTCTTGGCGCCGGGGATCTTCGTATCATTGTCAGGCATATTCTGCTTAACGCCATGGGGCCGATTGCCGTACAGGCGACCATGAGTGTTTCCTATATCATCATGCTGGCGGCCGGTTTAAGTTTTATCGGCCTTGGGGTGCAGCCGCCTACGCCGGAGTGGGGCGCCATGCTGGCGGACGGTCGGGAACACATGCGCTATTCGGTGTTTGTGGTCGCTTTTCCCGGACTTGCCATCGTTCTTACTTCACTGTCGCTTAACCTGTTTGGAGACGGCTTGAGGGATATTCTGGATCCCAGGACAGGGAGATAGGCATGGGGCAATACGATGAAACCCATCACGCGTTCCTGATTCTCGTGTTTTACAAGGTTCTTTCAGGCATCAGGAACGGAAAAGACCTTTTTGTCAAAGCCACCCAAATGTACGGGGAACAGCGGGGGCTGCGTATGGCCCTGCGGGCGCTCCGGGACGAGGCCAAATTAAACATGGCCTCCTATCTGGCCTATGGTGAATGGGAACCTACGGCGGGGGCGTTTGACATAAATTTTGAAGCGGAAAACGGGGTCCTTAACGAAACCGTCAGGCGCTGTCCCTGGGCGGATACCTGGAAAAAGCACAATCTGCCGGAGACGGGGGAAATCTACTGCCGGGAAATCGACACCGCTATTGTACGGGGTTTTAACAGCGCCCTTGTCTTGAATGCGGAATCGAATATCTGCGGCGCGGGACTGTGTGTTTTTCATTTTCATGATCCTGACATAAAAGGCGATGGTATCTTCAAACAGGCGGAAGAACTCAAATTCCGCCGCCGGGGAAAGGCCGTTGAGGATTTTGCCTATCATTGCGGACATCTCTGGACGGTTTTTACAGGGGTTATACGCGATGTTCTTCCCGGCGATGCCGGTAAACTCACCGAACTGGCGTCGGAAAAAATTATAGAAGAATATGGCGAAGAATTCCTGAACACCATAAGGAGCTTTGAAACAGTTGACTTTACACGGCTCGGAAATTAGTACGCTTCAAACCGGTGTCGTCATCGCCGGAAGCGGCGGAGCGGGACTGCGGGCGGCCATTGGGGCGCGCCAGGCGGGTGTACCAGTCCTTGTGTTGTCCAGGGGCAGGCCGGACCGCAGCGGCGCGACCCTGCTGGCGGGGGCAAATATCAGCGCGGATATTGCCTGTGACGGCGGGGCTTTAAGCCGCCTTGGCCTGAGCGATGTTTTGAAAGATGACACCCCGGAGGCATGGTTCAGGGACCTCCTCCGCGAGGGTTTTTTCCTCAACAACCAAAAATTGGTCCGGCTTTTTACCGAAACCGCGGGAGACCGGGTGGCGGAACTTCTGGAATGGGGCCTTACCCCCTTGGGCATGGAGGGGCCCAGGGAACTTGCGGCGGCCGGTTCCGATATACTGGATACTTTGTACCGGCGGGCGAAAAAACTGGGGGCTGCCTTTCTATCCGACACCCAGATTACCGACATCATTGTGGAGGATGGTCAGGCCAGGGGCCTCATGGCCGTTAATATTCTCACCGGCAGGATTCTGCATATAAACGCCGGGGCGGTTATTATCGCCACAGGAGGAGCGCATAACCTGTTTCCGTCGACCAGCGGTTCCACCGACCTTCGGGGAGAGGGGCAGGGGGCGGCGCTCAGAGCCGGGGCAAAACTTGTCGATATGGAGATGATCTCCTTCTGTCCCACCGTCATCACCGAACCTCTGATGTATGCGGGTAATATTCTCCCCTACATTTTTTTCACCATAGGATACGGCAGGCTGCTGAACAAGTACGGGAAGAACTTTACACAGGATTATCTTTCTCCGGCGGTGGAAAAACTGGCCCTGAATACCGAGTGGAACAAGATGCTCCTCTCCTACGCTATACAGAAAGAGATCGCCGCCGGCAGGGGAACCCGCCGGGGGGGCGTCTATTTCAGCCTGGATACTCATCCCGCTGAAATCATGGAAGAACTGTACAACGATCTTCCCCAGCTTGGAAAAGGTGTCTACGCGGATATCATGAAACCCCTTAAAAACGGAAAGGCCCTTACCGTAATGCCCGCCGCCCATTATTTTGAAGGGGGCGTTCAGGTGGATGAAAAAATGCAAACCGGCGTGCCGGGGCTTTTTGCCGCCGGAGAAGTTACCGGCGGCACCTTCGGAGCGAACCGGGTATCCGCCGCCACCACGGAGATGCTGATCCAGGGAGCCATGGCCGGACAAAGTGCCGCGAAATATGCCGCCGCCGTACCGGCCGGAACCGCTTCACCAAAGACCATCCGCGATCTGCGGGACGTGATACTTTCTCCCCTGGCCGCCTCCCGGAAAGACGGGATCAGGGCGATCCTGGTATTGGAACACACCCAGGAGGTCATGGGAAAGGCCCTTACGGTACTGAGAAATGGCCCCGCGCTGCAGGCGGGCCTTGAGGAAATCAGGAAGATCGAGGAGGAGGAATTTCCCGCCATCGTACCAACGGAAAAAACCTGCCTCTATAACCGGGAGTGGCAAATCAGCCTGACCTTGTACAATGCCATCGGTACGGCAAAGGCTATTCTGGTTTCCGCTGTTGAAAGGCGGGAAAGCCGGGGCGTGCATATCCGGGAAGATCATTTTTATACGGACAATAAAAATTATCTGCATAACCATGTGATTGAAAATTCAGGACTGGTCATACAAAAACAGCGTGTTGAAGGCGCCGATATTCCCCGTGCGCCGGAACGCGAATCTTACCCTGCTTATATCGAACGGGTAGTCGCGGAACTTGAAGAAGAGGCGTAAATTATTATGGACCATATAGCAATAACGGTACACCGCTATAACCCGGAGAAGGGCGCTTATATTGAGAAGTATGAAGTTCCTCTGGAAAAAGACAGGGTCTATTCGGTGCTTAACGTTCTGGATTATATTGCCCGCCGTATTGATCCGACCCTGGCCTATTTTGATCATGCCGCCTGCAGACAGGGGGCGTGTAAAAAATGCCTGGTCAAAATTGACGGAAAAGTTTCGCCGGCCTGTACGGAACGGATCGGTACGGACGAGCTGGAACTGGAACCCTGCGGCGGCGCCGTGATAAAAGATCTGATCTGTGGTCCAGGGGAATAAGCATGGGACGGCCGGTTTTGCAGGTAAAGGATCTGCGGGTGTCGTTTGATACCAGGGATGGAAGCGTAAAAGCGGTCAACGGTGTTTCCTTTGATCTGGAGGAAAATCAGACTCTGGGAATTGTGGGGGAATCGGGGTCCGGGAAGTCGGTAAGCGCCCTAACCATTATGGGCCTTATTCCCATGCCGCCGGGCCACATTGAAAACGGAGAAGTGATTTTCCGGGGCCGCAACCTTTTACAACTGACTGAAAGCGAAAAAAGGAAGATCAGGGGCAACAGCATTGCGATGATTTTTCAGGATCCTCTGACAAGCCTGAATCCTGTTTACAGAATTGGCCGCCAGATTGCCGAGCCCCTTATGCTTCACAAAAAAATGGGGAAAAAAAAGGCCCTCGACAGGAGCGTGGAACTGCTCCGGCTGGCCGGTATTCCCCATCCTGAAATGCGGGTCCGGGATTATCCCCATCAGCTTTCCGGTGGAATGCGCCAAAGGGTGATGATTGCCATGGCTTTGTCCTGCGATCCGGCGGTGCTTATCGCCGACGAACCGACGACGGCCCTGGATGTTACCATCCAGGCCCAGATAACCGATCTGATGCGGGATGTGCAGAAACGCAGGGGATCTTCCATTGTGATGATAACCCATGACATGGGCCTTATCGCCGGAATGGCCGACAACATTTTGGTAATGTACGCGGGGCAGCCTGTTGAGTTTGGCGTCGCCGAGGCTGTTTTCGCGCGGCCCTTTCATCCGTATACCCGCGGACTGCTTGAGTCCCTGCCCCGGTCGGACATAACCGGGAAGATTCCGCTTAAGCCCATTGGAGGAATTCCGCCTTCTCCGGCGAATCTCCCTCCTGGCTGTCCTTTTCATCCCCGGTGTCCTTTCTTTAAGGATATTTGCGGACGCGAGAATCCTGTTTTTTGTGATGTTGAAAACGGCCACGGTTCCGCGTGTCATTTTTCTCCTGAAGTGTTTGGCTGGTAGGGAACAATCATGGGAGATCTGCTTGAGGTTCACTTCCTTAGCAAAAGTTTTAAGGCAGCCGGTCTTGACCGGCAGGCCAAATACCTTAAAGCCGTAGACGACGTTTCTTTTTCCATCGGGAAAGGCATGACATTCGGCCTGGTCGGGGAATCGGGCTGTGGCAAGTCGACTATTGGAAAGATTATTACCAGGCTTGTTGAACCAACAGGTGGACTGATATTGTTTGAGGGATTAAATGTTTTAAATCTCAAGTCCATGGATCTGAAACAATACAGAAAAGACGTTCAAATGATCTTTCAGGATCCCTATGCTTCCCTCAATCCGCGTTTCACCATAGAGTCAATTATCGCCGAACCTTTGCGGATCCACCATATAGGGTCCAGGAAAGAACAAAGGCGCAAAGTAAAAGAACTGCTGGAGATTGTGGGACTTAACCCCGATTACGGCGCACGCTATCCGCACGAATTTTCGGGCGGTCAGCGGCAGAGGATAGGCATTGCCAGGGCCTTGGCGCTGGAACCGAGACTCATTATCTGTGACGAACCGGTGTCTGCCCTGGATGTGTCAATTCAGGCCCAGATAATAAGCCTGCTGGAAAAACTGCAAAAGGAATTGGGGATCGCCTATCTTTTTATCTCCCATGATCTAAACGTGGTAAAACATATTTCGGAATATGTCGCGGTAATGTATTTGGGGCGCATCGTGGAGAGAAGCGGCTGGTACTCTCTTTATCAGGACTGCCGTCATCCGTATACACGTTCGCTGCTTTCCGCGGTTCCCATTCCCGATCCCCTTGTGCAAAAAAAACGCGGCCGGATACTGCTGGAAGGGGACCCTCCGTCACCCCTGGACCCTCCTTGGGGCTGCGGCTTTCATACCCGCTGTCCGGCGGTTCAGGAAAAATGCCGGCGGGAAAAGCCTCCGGAAGAAAAGATAGGGCCGGGCCATTTTTGTTCATGCCACTTTGCCGGTCCAAGTCTTCCGGGGGAAGCCGGTTCCAGCCTCAGCGCGGCGGTCCTGTAGGCCTGTTAATCTTCAAACATCAAAAACCCGGCCGAAACCGGAATCCGGTCTTTTATGGCAAAGATCATCTGCCTGACTTTGGCCTCCGGGTGTTTGCTGTCCGTGTCCGGAAAACGCCCGCGTTCTTTCTACCAGTCCACGAGGATCCAGTCGTCGGGGGCATTCTTGACGGTTGATTTGCGCACGACAAGTTTGGGGGCTATTTCAAACGCCGTTTCCGCGTTGGGGGAACCGCCGTTTTCAAGCTGTTCAAGGAGAAGTTCGGCGGCCTTTTTTCCCATGCTGTGTTTCTGGATGTGTATGGTGGAAAGAGAGGGTTCCAGTACGCTGGAAATGAACACATCGTCATAGCCTATTACCTTGATATCTTCGGGAACGTTTTTTCCCGCCTCGGAAATGGCCTTGAACGCGCCGACGGACATCTGATCGTTCGCGACAAAGACCCCGTCAATGCCGGGCATTTTTCCAAGCAGTTCCTTCATGGCGAGATAGCCGCTTTTGTGGGTATAGTCCCCGCCGCTTGTCATCCTGTCGTCGTCGACGGCAAGCCCGTTACGTTCCATGACATTTTTGTATCCGGTTATGCGATCCTGCACGACCGAAAAGAAAGCCGGGCCGGTGATATGCCCTATGCGCCTGCAGCCGACATCTATGAGGTGGGAAACGGCCAAATCGGCGCCGATAACGGAATTTGAATACACCGAAGTGATTCCGTACCTGCTCAAATCGTTATCGACACAGACAAGCGCCGTTTTTCTTTTTGAGGAGGATCGTTTTATGACATCGTCGATAATGCCGGCTTCCATTTCTTTGGGCAGGGTGGAGGCGAACATGATGCCGTCTACCCTGTCCTGAATGAGTCCCGTTATGCCTTCGCGCAGTTTTTTCGCGCTTCCCATGCTGTCGTGGTTTCCTTCGGAGTCCATTATGATAAGCCTGTACCCCAGGGGATTTAACACGTCATACATGCTCTTGATTATGTAGGGGAAAAAAAGGCCGCAGATGTCGGACATTACGACGCCTATGGTTTTGGTGTGCTTGAATTTCATCTTCTGCGCGATGGGATTGGCTATGTATTCAAGTTCCTCCACCGCCGCGTTGACACGCCGGGCAAGATCCTCGCTGACATATTTGTTTTTGTTTATGACATTGGAAACGGTAGAAATGGATACGCCCGCCCGTCTTGCCACATCATGAATTGTAATCATGTCGTCTCCGTCCGGCATGATACCACGCCGGTATTTTTCCATACAATGGGGGCGGTTCCAAAATCCGGCAGTCCGAAATGACTATGATTTTGGAACCATCTCGATGATCCGCGCGGACTCAAGATACGCCCTTCTTCCCGTTTCGTAAAGATCGTTTCCCAGGCTGTCCATGATAACCGTGACGGGAAAATCTTCCAGCGCGAGGCGGCGCACCGCCTCGGGACCAAGGTCGCCGAAAGCGATAATTTCGGACGACGTGATGTGTGCCGAAAGAAGGGCGCCCGTGCCGCCCGCCGCCCCGAAATAGACGGCGCCCGTTTCCAGCATGGCCCTGGCCACTTCCTTTGAGCGCTTTCCCTTGCCTATCATGCCGCGAAGCCCAAGGGAAAGGAGGCGGGGCGTGTAGGGGTCCATGCGTCCGCTTGTGGTGGGACCGGCGGATCCCGTGACAAATCCGGGAGGCGCCGGCGTCGGGCCCGCGTAGTAGATGACGGCGTCTTCGGGGGGGAAGGGGAGCTTCTCTCCCCTGTCAAGCAGTTCCATGAACCGCCTGTGCGCGGCGTCGCGGGCGGTGTAGACGAAGCCCGAAAGGAGAATCTCTTCGCCCGTTTTAAGGGAGGCGGCCTTTTCCCGCGTCAGGGGAAGGATGACGCGGCGCTCCATTACAGGACCTCCTTCGCGTGGCGGCTTGCGTGGCAGTTGATGTTTACCGCGCAGGGAAGGGACGCGATGTGGGCGGCCATGGTTTCGATCATGACCGCGAGTGCGGTGGTTTTGCCGCCGTAACCCGAGGGCCCTATCCCGAGCCCGTTGATTTTTTCCAGCAGTTCCGCTTCCAGTCCGGCGTAAAACGGATCGGGATGGGATGATGGAACGGGACGGAGCAGGGCGCGTTTGGCGAGGAGGGCCGCCTTGTCGAAACTGCCCCCTATGCCGATTCCCGCGATAACAGGGGGACACGGGTTGGGACCGGCTTCAAGAACCGTGTCCAGAACAAAATCGACAATGCCCTTCCTGCCGTCCTTGGGGGTGAGCATTTTGACGCGGCTCATGTTTTCGCTGCCCGCCCCTTTGGGGGCGACGGTGACGGTAAGCGCGCCGCCGCTTACGCTCTCTATATAGAGCATGGCCGGCGTGTTGTCCCCCGTGTTTACCCGCCGGAGCGGATCGGCGACCATGGAGCTGCGAAGATACCCTTCGCCGCTGCCCTGCCTTACCCCTTCGTTCACCGCCTCCCGTATGTCGCCTTCAATGTAAACGCCCTCTCCCACATCGAGGAATACGCAGGTAATGCCTGTGTCCTGGCAGACGGGGATTCTCATTTCGCGGGCAAGTCCAAAATTCTCCACGATCTTCTCCATGACGCCGCGGGCTACGGGCCAGCTTTCGGCCGCGAGGCATTCCCTTATGCGGGAACAGACGTCCGGGGGCAGGTTCACATTCGCTTCCACGCAGAGGCGGCGCACGCAGTCCCGCACGGCGGCGGCTTTGATGATTCTCATGCGGGACACGCGGCCCCGGCCTTTTTCCGTGGACAGCGCATTTCAGTATTTGAATTCCGATTCCCCGATAAATTCCCGCAGTATACTGGTGCCAGGCACATACTGGGGAGGAATGGGGGCAAAATTTTCCAGGAAGGAAAGAAGGCGCACCGCTTCGGCGTATTCCCGCTCCTTCGGCTTGACCGCCCGGAGCAGCGGATCGGCGTAGTATTTGAGGACGGAAAGTTCGTAGTCAAGCGCGGAGTTAAAGGCCATGTCGGCGCCGTTCTGAAAAGGGAAGATGTGCTTCCTCTCGCCCGCCTGAACGGAAGGCCACATTCTGATGGTTCCCGCCGCGTCCTTTCCCCTGAACTGGTAATCGCGGACCATGCGCCGCAGCAGCCTGTTGTCGCTTGTGGGAATGCGGTTGTGATCGTCAAGGTTAAGCTGGGTAAGGGCCGAAACGTACAGTTTGAATTTTGTTTCGCGCGCTATCTGGGGGGTAAGCGCGTCGTTAAGGCCGTGTATTCCTTCGACTATCAGCATGGAGCGCCGGTCAAGGCTTATTTTTTTTCCGCCGCTTTCCCTGCGCCTTCCGGTTTTGAAATCGTAGACGGGCAGCGTTACTTCTTTTCCGTCAAGAAGCGCGAGGATCTGTTCGTTGAGGAACGGGATGTCAAGGGCTTCAAGGCATTCAAAATCAGGCTCGCCGTTTTCATCCCTGGGCGTCTTTTCAAGGCCGACATAATAGTCGTCAAGGCTTATGGCTATGGGCCGTATGCCTGTTACCATTAATTCTATGGAAAGCCGCTTTGCCGACGTTGTCTTGCCGGAACTGGAAGGACCGGCTATGAGCACCACCCTGGCAGTGTCCCTTTTTTTCCAGATCTTTTCGGCGGCGTCGGCAATTTTTCTTGCCTGAAACGCCTCGGCCATGCGTATATAATCCCGTATTGTCCTTTCGGCGACCAGGCGGTTAAGGCTTCCCACGGCGTGAACCCCCACGATGCGGCCCCATTTTTTATATTCGTCGTAAACCGTAAAGATGCCCGGGTTGTCCTCGAATGGATCGATGACGCCGTTTCGTCCGACCGCGGGAAACCTGAGCAGGAAACCTTCCCCGTACGGCATGAGATCGAAGGCGTCAAGAAAGCCCGTGCGCGGCACCAGCGGCTCTATGTAAAGATCCGCGTAGGTTCCGCATACGTTTACCTTGACGACAGGATCGCTGCGCTGATCAAGCAGCACCCGGGTATCGGCCTGGTTGTTTTTTTCGAAGAGTTCCAGCGCGTCCCCGTAGGCAATGCGCCTGTATTCGATGGGACGGTTTTCCTTCACAATGGAAAGCATTCTGTCCCCGAGATCCGCCATGTCTTTTTCGGACGGTTTTTTCCCGGTCATGAACGTGTAATAGTAGCTGTTTCCCAGGGAATGGCCCACGTAAAGGCTGCGCTCGGGAAAGAGTTCCCGCGCCGCGATGGCAAGGATAAAGGCCAGCGAACGCCGGTATATCATAACCCCTTCGGGAGCTTCAAGGAGTACGGGTTCCACTTCCGCGTTCACTTCTATTGTTGCCGAAAGGGGAAGGATCTCGTTGTTTATGCGCACCGCGGCGATTTGATGTTCACCGGCGCCCAGACGCCCGGCAAACGAATCCGCCCGTATGCCCGCCTGACAGGTAACAGGATCCCCCTCCGTAAACCGTATCAGTATATCATTCATGACCGCCTCCGCCTTTACACAGTCCTGTCATAAATCTCCTATGTAATCTTTTATCAGCGCAAGCTTCAATTCCCTGAGCTTCCCCGTCACCGAGACCTTGTACCCATGGGGGTTAAGGAGCCGTTTGTAGCTTGGATCGAGTGAATCAAGATCCCCGGCGGCGTGCGCCCTTATGGCGGCAAGCGGGGGAAGGGGAGAAACAGGAACGCCGTCTTCAAGGCGCGGCTTGAGGAGCGGTTCGGCGTTGCCCGAGATCTCGTGGTAGAAGTGGCGGTAATCGGCCTGCGGATGCCAAAAGGCATAGCGCTTCCCCTTTTCCGGAATGTCGTCATCGCCGTCAAGACCCATGACATCGGCCACGGCCATGCCGGCGGGATCTTTGACGCGCCATACCTGCTTGACGCCTGGTGTGGTGGTTTTTTCGGGATTGTCGGAAAATTTCATCACCGGGATCATGGTCCCCCCGCCGCCGTCGCGGGCCGCCATCTTGTAAACGCCGGAAAAGGCCGCTTCATCGCCCCCCGTGATCATGCGGGTTCCCACTCCCCAGGTGTTCACCGGCGTTCCGGCGTCGGTCAGCGTCTGTATGATCGCCTCGTCAAGATCGTTGCTTACCGTGATGGTCGCGCCGGGGAAGCCCGCCTGGTCGAGTATTTTCCGTACCTCGACTGAAAGATAATTGATGTCCCCCGAATCGAGCCTGACGCCGAAGCTGTGCCCCCTGGCGGCAAGCTCCCTTCCCACCGTAACGGCGCTGCGGATCCCGCTTTTGAGGGTATCGTAGGTGTCGATGAGAAAAATGGTGCGTTCGGGGTAAATGTCGGCGTAGGCGCGGAAGGCTTCCTCCTCGGAGGGATAGGCCATGATCCAGGAATGGGCCATGGTTCCCAGCACGGGAATGCCGAACACCTTTCCCCCCAGGGTATTGGAAGTCCCCGACGCGCCTCCTATGTAGCTTGCCCTGGTGGCGGACATTGCGCCGTCGGGCCCCTGTGCGCGGCGCAGGCCGAATTCCATGATGGAGCCCTTTCCCGAGGCAAGCCAGACCCTGGCGGTTTTGGTTGCGATAAGGCTCTGAAAGTTGATCGTGTTAAGGAGCATGCCTTCGATGATCTGGCATTCAATGAGCCCTCCTTCAACCCTGATCAGCGGTTCCTGGGGAAAGACCGCCGTCCCTTCATCCATGGCCCGGAGGGAACCTTTGAAACGAAAACCCCCGAGACTTTCGGTAAAGGCCTTTTCGAAACAGCCCAGACTGTCCAGATACTCAATATCTTCCCGCGAAAAGGAAAAGGATTGAAGGTTTTCAAGCAGGGTGCCCAGACCCGCGAATATCGCGTAGCCTCCGCCGAAAGGACTGCGGCGGAAGAACATTTCGAATACGGCCCTGTGATTCATGTTCTTTTTCCAGTAGCCCTGCGCCATGGTGAGGGAATAGAAGTCGGTAAAAAGGGCGGAACTGTTTTTCTGTGTGTTCATGCCGCGCTCCATGCCGGTATCAGTAGAGGCTTTCCCAAAACCAACCGGGTTTTGGAACAAGCTCAGTATATATGTTTTTTTCCCGGACGATAAGGGGTGAAGGAGAAGCTGCGCTTCTCCTTCACCTGGGGAGTTTTACGGCATTTAGGGGTTGTTTGAAAGCTGTGCGAGGCACGGCAAATTCTCAGGGAAACAACACTTCCGGTACGCCCCGGCCTTCCATCAGGGTCTTGATGCGCAGCATCGCTTCTCCGGAAACTTTCCCGAAATCGTACCATCTGTCCCCCATGCCGAGGGCGGCGTATTTTCCCATGCCGTAAGCATGATAGGGAAGGAGTTCCACTTTTTTGACGGTTTTCCTGTCTTTAATCAGGGCGGCCCGTTTGAGGCTTTCATCGTCATCATCGTTTACACCTGTTATAATGGGGGTACGAATCCAGATGTCCTTTCCCGTATCACAGAGCCGCGCGAAATTTTCAAGGATCAGGCTGTTGCCGGCTCCCGTCCATTCCCGGTGTTTCTGTTCCTCCGCCAGTTTTATGTCAAAGAGAAAAAGATCCGTCCATGGAAGCGTTTTTTGAAACTGCTCCCAGCCTACATTCCCCGCCGTATCCACCGCCGTGTGGATACCCTTTTCCTTGAGAAGGCGCATTGTATCGGCGCAGAAACCGGCCTGCAGCAGGGGCTCTCCGCCCGAAAAGGTAACGCCTCCGCCCGAGTTGTCATAAAAGGGCTTGTCCCGAAGGAGTTGTTCTGCGAGATCCCCCGGCGTCATGTCCCTGCCCTGCGCCTCAAGGGCGCCGTAGAGGCAGGCCTCCACGCAGGCGAAACACCCGGTACAGTTGCGCCGGTTCAGTTCGTGGCGCCCCCCGGCGAGGCTGTGCGCGCCCGCCGGACAGATGCGGGCGCATGCGCCGCAGGCGCCGCAGGCCTCTTCCTGAAATTGGAGCTGCTTTTTGGGTGAAATGGTTTCGGGATTGTGGCACCAGCGGCAGGAGAGGGTACACCCCTTGAAAAAAACCGTCGTGCGGATGCCCGGCCCGTCGTCGGTAGAAAAACGCTGGATATTGGTTACCAGGCCGCCGGCAGTTTGCCGCCGCAACAGGCCGCTAGATTCCATGGTATTCGGTTCGTTTTATGATTTCATCCTGCAGCGTTTTATCAAGGGAAACAAAATAGGCGCTGAACCCCGACACCCTCACGACCAGGTTTCTGTGGTTGTGGGGATTTTCCTGGGCGTCAAGCAGCGTTTCACGGTTCACCACATTGAACTGTATTTCCTGTCCCCCTTCGGCAAAGTATGTTTCAACCAGGGAACGAAGCGTACTCCTGTGGGAGTCGACGGCAAGAAAGCCGGAGCTGAATTTCAGATCCACCACAAGGCCGTTGGCGGCAAGGCTGTGATCCGGATACAGGGTCGATCTGATGTTGGCCGTGGGCCCCTGGGTGTCCATGCCCTGAACCGGCGAAATGGCGTTGGAAAGGGCCGTCTCCTTCTCCCTGCCGTCGGGAAGGGCCCCTGTGATCTTCCCCATGGTAGCCTGACTTATAACCGTATAGAGTCCCGCCTGGAAAGCGCCGCCCCGGTGGTTTTTTTGCGCCATCACGGTTGAACAGAAGAAATCCCCAAGCTCCTTCATGTAGACATCCACGCCGGGAATGTCGTTGCCATATTTCGGGCAGCGGTTCAGCATGTAGGCCCTGAGCGCGTCATGGCCCTCGAAATTGCGGGCCAGCGCTTCCCCCACATCTTCAAGGCGCGCGATCTTTTTTTCAAACACTATTTCCCGGATCGCCGCCAGGGAATCGACGGTATTCGCCATGCCGCACGCGTTCGCGGAACCGAAGCGGTATTTCGGGCCCCCGCCTGAAACATCTTCCCCCGCTTCAACACAGTCCGCAAAGGTGCTGCTTAAAAGAGGGCTTGGGAAATAGACAGGATAGGCCGAGTCGATCATGGAACAGGCCCGCGTACAGGTTTCCACCGCGTATTGAAGTTCTTCCCTGTACCAGGCGTAGAACTCGTCAAAGCTCCCGATATCGCGCAGATCGCGTTTGTTTTTCAGTCCGGTCTTTATGCCGGTGACGGTGCAGACGCCGCCTGAAAACATGAGTTCCAGTATTTTTGCCCAGTTTATCCTGAGTTCCTCGGTAAAGGAAAATTCCCTGCCCCCAATGGACGGCTCCACACAGCCGACGATGCCGTAGTTCCAGGAATCCTCTTTTGTGACTCCCTGTTTTTCCTTCGCGGCCATGATCACTTCGTCGTTGAAAAAAGCGGGGAAACCGCCCCCCTGCGCCAGGAGATCCATGGCTTCCTTCCAGAGGGCGCCGCCTGTGCGCCTGTGGCAGCGCAGGGAAAGCAGCGGCTGATCCTGTTTGAGTTTTTTGCTTGCCCTCATGCAGAGGATGGTAATGTCGTTCTCAAGGGGAGCGCCCGTTTCGTCACAGCCCCCTATGGTTACATTCTGGTATCCCATGATAACACTGGCGATTTTAAGCCACAGGGCGTCGATGATTTCGCCCGCCTGGTCAAAGCTGACGGCGCCGCCGGCTTTGTCCTTTTCGTAATAAGGCCCCAAGAGGCGGTCAATCCTGCCCAGGGACATTGACCCCGAGTGATTCTCGTAAAGGAGCGTCTCGTGAAGCAGGATCAGCGCCTGAACCGCCTCAAAAAAACCGGAGGGTTTTTCCCGTTTTATGCGGCCGCAGGCAAGCATGATGCGCTCCAGATTTTTGCGGCGCGCCGGATCGCCTGTCTTTTCCAGCGTCTGCCGGGCGGCCGCTTCGTAGCGTCCCGCATAATCCATCGCGCCCCTGACCGCGGCGATCATGGCGTCGTAGTATCCCTTCTTCCCCGGTTCGGCGGTTTCCCGCTTTTCCTCAAGGCGCCTTTCCAGCGCGGCGTAGCCTTCGTGTATGACAAAATCGTAGCCCGCGATAACGTGTCCGTTGGCCCAGCGGGTTACAAGGCCCGTATCCATTCCGGCAAGAAGATAGTCAAGGGCCTCTTCCTCTTCACGGGAATAATCCCGGCCCCGCAGTTCCCGGTAGTTCGCGGCTTCCCGGGCCGTATCCCAGCGCACGCTGGTGGAATTGGAGGGGTCGAACGTTTCGACAGTTTTGGAAGCATCATCGGGATCGATATAGCGCAGGGGGATCGAAGCCCCCGCGTGGATGAACTGGATATGTCCGGCAAGGATGTCCCATTCGTGTACCACGACGCTCTTTTCGGCCAAAAAATCCGCCAGAGCCCAGGCGTGAAGCAGGGCCCTGTTTTCACCGGGATGTTCGGCCAGTGTTTTTTGGTAAACGTCATTCCTCTGCCGCACCATGGCCTTGTCATAATTGTCATAAAAACGCCTGTACAGTTCCGTAATGGCCGGACTCATCTCTGTCATGTTACGCTCCTCCCTGAATTACCCTTTAATGGCTCCCGCGATAAAACTTTTTTGCACCTGATTGCTGAGAAACAGGTAAATGAGCAGAGTCGGTATCGTGGCTACCACAAGGGCCGCGCCTATGGGCCCCCACTCGGTCAGGTATCTTCCCGACATGGCCTGAATGCCGACGGTCAGGGTTTTAAGGCTGTCCCTGCTGATGAAGACAACGGCAAACATCAGTTCGTTCCATGACTGCAGAAACGTAAAAATGGTGATGGTCGCTACCGCCGGGCGCAGAAGCGGAAAAACAATACGGAAGAAAATGCGGTAGATGTTGCAGCCGTCTATGCAGGCCGCCTCTTCCAGCTCCCTGGGGATCGAATTCATGAAGCCTGAAAATATCATGATTCCCATGGGAATGGAGAAGGCGGTATAGGGGATGATCAGCGCCCAGAGGGTGTTCAATATGTGAAGCCGCCTCATCATGACAAACACCGGCAGCAGGGCCGCGTGAATGGGGATCATGAGCCCCAGCATGAGCAGGCTCATGGCAGGGCCCCGCAGCCGCCACTCCATACGGAGCATGGCGTAGGTCGCCATGGCGGCGGTCATGATGACAAGAATGATGGTTCCCCCCGTGACCAGTACGCTGTTCAGAAAGTAGCGGGCCAGCGCGTCCTTTGAAAATACCATGGAATAATTTGAAAAGCGGAATTCCCCGGGAATCCCGATGGGATTTTCCCCGAAAATTTCGGCGTTGTTTTTCAGTGAAAATGTCAGCATCCAGTAAATGGGAAACAGGGAAACAACCGCCCACACTATCAGAATCACATAAACAAGCGCCCGCAGCACGGGGTTTGTTTTCTGTCCCGTCATGACCGGCTGAAAAGTCGTCAACTCCATGCCGCCTCCTTCACAGATCGTCCGTCCCGAGGCGGCGGAAAATTTTGCTCACCAGGAAGGCGCAGATAAAACACTCGGCGATGATAAAAACGGCCATGGAACTGCCGTACCCGTACTGATACGAAAGGAAAATGGTCTTTACCATAAGGGTGCCGGGAACCTCGCTGGCATGTACGGGGCCGCCGTTGGTCAATACATAAATTAAATCGAAAACCTTTAACGCGCCTATTACCGAAAAGGTGACGCTTACCTTGAGCATGGGCGTGATCAGGGGAATGGAAATCAGGAACGAAGTCTGGAAGGGGGACGCCCCGTCTATCCGGGCCGCCTCAAAAATATCGGGACTTATCGACTTGATCGCCGCGTACATGAGGAGCATGTGATACCCGACATACTGCCACAATATGGGAATAAAGGCGCTGAGGAGCACGGTCTCCATGTCTCCGAGCCAGCTTTTCGCGAGGCCTTCAAGGCCCACCGTCCGCAGAAATACATTGAGAAGCCCGTATTCCGGATGATATATTTTCATCCAGAGCTGGCCTATCACCACGGTGGAAATAATGACCGGAATAAAATAAACGGTTCTGAAAAACCCTTCCTTTTTTACCCCGGAAGCCAGAAACAGGGCGAAACAGAGGGACACGGGAAGCTGGATAAAAAGGGAGAGGGCCACAAAGAGCAGGGAATGGCCCACGGTAGCGGGAAATGTATCCGCCGTGTTGGTAAGGAGCCTTACATAGTTGGAGAATCCCGCAAACGCGCCCTTGCCGATGCCGTTCCAGTCCAGAAGGCTGTAGTAGCAGGACAGAACAACCGGCGCCGCGACGACCAGCAGAAAAAACAGAAGGGCCGGCGCCATGAAGACGCAGATCGCCTTTTTATCGTTCATTACCCGAATCATGCTTTTATCCCGACGAAGAATGGGGGCTTGCGAAAAGCCGTCCGCTTTCCGGCTGACAGCCTGCCTGATAAAGGGAATCCCCCGGAACCCGGCCGGGTTTCAGGGGATTCTCCGGCGTCATTTTTCGATGCTCTGCATGACGGAGGCAAACTGCTCGGGAGTAATCTGTTTGGCAAACAGGGCGGTAAGGTTTGTAAGATACACCTGCGCGTCCGCGGCCTCCAGGGAAGAATCCCACCAGAGGGTGTAGCTCTGGGCCTTTTGGGTCATGGACACAAGGCTTTTGGTGATGGGATCTATTTTGGACTCGTCAACCTTGACAACCCAGGTGGGAAGCCCCGCCCCGGAAGTGTACATGTTGGCGGACATGCGCTCGGTAATGTATTTCACCGCCATGGCGGCTTCTTTGGGGTATCTGGTTTTCGAGCTGACGGAGAACATGTCGGACACGCCGCCGGTAAAGTCATTGACATTACTTTTGGGTAACCGTTCACAGGTTATATAGCCAGATTGATGCAATCAGGAGATACATCCATACCAAGATGTACGGACAAACAACTTTTGAGATAATCCATTACCGATATGTTCTGTAAGCCGCAG
>JAIRXH010000164.1 GCA_031268385.1 Treponema sp.
GCCGTCGCCCCAGATGCCCCTTCGTGTTCCGTACAATTTTTGCCGGGCGCTGCGCACATAATGCCCACTGGGACCCTGCCGGAATGTTCAGTCCGGCGCGCCGAAACGGCCCTTCTCCACCCATAATCCCAGTGCGGGATTCGGTATGAAGAAGATCCTTTCGGTCCCATCGCCCGTTCCGTTGATGTCGTTCCAGCCGGGATGCAGGGTTTGGGGATTGTAACAGGCAAGGGTTTCCTCCAGACAGCCCCACTCGTAGCCCGCGCCCTCAATGGCCTTTCGGTCAAGGCCCGGTCCGGGACAGTAACGTACGGTAAAGCGCCCCTCGCCTGACCCGTGAATAAGGTGGGCGGCCGCGCCCAGGTTGCCGCCAAGTCTTTTTTCCTTCTTCGCCATTTCCTTTATGCCGGCGGCGGAACGGTACCCGTATGTGCGTATCAAATCGTCCATGCCGCTGTCCTCGCCGAAACGTTCAAGCCCCGGCGCCATAACGACAAGTTCCCCTCCGTCCGCCATTGCCATGCGCGTCCGGTAAACAGCCTTGTTCCCAAGCCATGTACTGCGGTACTCTTCGGGATCAAGGTAGACCACCGCTTTCCGTACCGGTTCATCGAGCGTTTCCACATTTACCCGGCGGGCAAGAGACGCGGCCCTTTCAAAACAGTCACGGCCAAAGCCGATAAAAAGTCCCCTCGCGGCAAGCCCGCCGTCTGTCTTTCTTCCAATAACGGTAAGGACATAGAGAATGGGCGGAAGGAGCCTGCCGAAGCGCCTCATGCCCTCATCAAAGAGGGCCCTTACCGGGGTGTCCGTTCTTCCCATGATGCGCTCCATACCGTAACACGCGCCGGCGTAGTGGCTCTTGTCTATGGCTTCCTTGCCGCCGGTTCCCACAAGAATATTCTTCGCGTGGTTTGCCATGCCGGTTACCTCATGGGGAACAACTTGTCCTATTGAAACAACAAGGGAAAAGCCGCCGTCCCGAAGGAGCCTGTTTACCTGCACCGGCCAGTCGTAACGGACCGCCCCTTCGCAGGTTTTTTCCACCCAGTCCGCCTTCAGCCGGCCCAGTTCAACGACGCCCCGGCGCCAGTCGTGAACGCGGAAGGCGTCCTGGGGGATGCCGGGGAACATGCGGGAACGTTCCGCCGCGTTCATGGCGGTGTGGGTTCCCAGTGCGGGCATGACCAGGGCGCTTCCGCTTTCCGCGTAGGCCGCGGCGGCAAGAAGACCCGCGCGGGAATGAACGCGGGTAATATCGGGCGGCAGTATCAGTACCGGCCCGGATTTTCCCCCCGCCGCGTCCCGTGCGGCGGAGAAGGCGGCGGAAAAAAGATCGTTCAGTTCCCCGCCGGAAAGCTCCCGGCAGGCGCCGCCCTCCGCCGCATAGGTCCTTTCCTCCGTCACTTTTCTCCGGAAAAATTGTTCCGCATAAGCGCCGGCTGATGAGTCGCGTCCAGCGTGTCGCGCCAGAGATCCCCTTCGGGGTCGACGCAGTTCCGCTTCGAAATTACGGCCTTGATGGGAAGATGGACGAATTTGTTGTTTACAAGTCCGATGATGAGCCTGGTTTTTCCCGCCATGGCGGCGTGGACCGCGGCGTTTCCCAGCCGTTCGCAGTAGATGGAATCGCCGGGGTTGGCCGGGGCGGAACGGATGATGTAGCTGGGATCTATGTACTTCAGGTTGACATCGATCTTCTTTTCGTCAAAATACTTGATGATGCGGTCGCGGAGGTAGACTCCCACGTCGCCCATTTTAAGGTTGCCTCCCTCGTCGTATTTCTTTTCGGTCAGCAGCGCCTCCTGCAGGGCGCCTTCGGCCACGACGATCACGGCGTGCTTGCGGTTTTTGAGCCGCTCTTCAAGGTGATGCAGAAAGCCGTTGTAGCCTTCCAGACTGGGGTTGACTTCGGGAATGAGGACAAAGTTCACCTCGTGGCTCGCAAGGGCGGTGTGGGTGGCGATGAAACCGGATTCACGCCCCATCACCTTTACAAGGCCTATGCCGCGAATGGCGGAACTGGCTTCCATGTGGGCGGCCGCTACCACTTCCACCGCCTTGTCCACCGCGGTATTAAAGCCGAAGGAACGGTCTATGATGGAAAAGTCGTTGTCAACGGTTTTGGGAATTCCCACAAGGGCGATTTTGAGATGCCTCTTGTCGACCTCTTCCGCTATGTCCAGGGTTCCGTGCTGGGTGCCGTCGCCGCCTATGGTGAAAAGCATGTTAAGGTTAAGCTGTTCCATGGCGTCGACAATCTTGTCCACTTCCTTGCCGCCCCCGCGGGCGCTTCCCAGATAGGTGCCCCCCAGCTTGTGTATGTTATCGACCTTGTCGGGGTCCAGCGGTTTGATACCGTACTGATACTCGGGAAGAAATCCCTTGTAGCCGTAGCGTATTCCCGAAATGCGTTTGACCCCGTAGCGGTACCACAGGCAGCGCACAATGGCCCGGATAACGTCGTTTATGCCGGGGCACAACCCGCCGCAGCTCACAATCCCCGCATGGACATGGGCCGGCATAAAGTAGATCATCTCCCTCGGGCCGGCGCTTTCCATTAACTGGGACTTCTTGAGGGGGCTCTGCGCGCCCGTTTTTGCGTCCGTATCCAGCCTGACAAACTGATTGTCGGTGACATAATTGGCTATCAGGTCTCCATCTACGGTAGACATGACGATAGGCGACTTGATGTTCCGTTTGCCCAGTTCCTCGATGTCAAAATCATAGGATTCACTCATGAATTCCCCCTGTAGTATCTACTATAAATCTTCACTTTCGCTTGTTCAATAAGGCGTCCTCGCTTCCGGGCGGACGGGGATTGAAAAAACCGGTGGTTGTCATTATTATAAAGCCAGTTATGGAAACAGGAGTTTATCATGTTTGAAGAACAGGTTAAGACCGCTCTTGATAATGTACGGCCCTCCCTCCAGGCTGATGGCGGGGATGTGGAATTTGTATCTGTCACGGACGACGGCACCGTATCGGTAAAACTTACCGGCGCCTGCGGCGGCTGCCCCATGGCCCAGATGACCCTTAAAATGGGGATTGAAAACTATCTGAAAAAGGAAGTGCCCCAGGTTACTTCCGTTGTCGGTATCTAGGGGAGCGCCCATTAACATGGAAGGTTCCCCGCCGCTTTGACATAAAAAAGCCGTTACCGGGAGGAGGAACGCCGGTAACGGCCGGGAAAGAAAGCTCCCAAGCTGATTCAAAATGGAATTTACACATTCCTTCAGCAACAAGAAAAACACGGAAGGGACCTGAAGGTTACGTCTATTTCGCGGCGCGGTGTATTTTTTGGTTTTTTCATGAGAAAAAATAATATGCGGAATATGGGGAACACGCCGCGCGGCGCGGGAAAGGCGGTAAAGCCCTTTGATCTGGCCGTTCTTGCGTTTGTTTTGTTGTTGACCCTGCTTTCCCTTATTCCCGCCTACGGGAAGGGGAGTGGCGAAGCCCGCGCTCTGGTCAGGGGCGGGGGGCGGAGCTGGGTGTTTCCCCTTGCCGCCGGGGAAAGGCTGGCCGTTCCAGGTCCCCTGGGAGAAACGGTGGTGGAGATACGGGGCGGCCGGGCCCGCATTGTTTCTTCCCCCTGCGTGAACCAGACCTGTGTGGCCGCCGGGGCGGTACATTCTCCGGGGCAGTGGACGGCCTGCCTGCCGAACCGCGTTATGGTTTCAATATCGGGATCAAACAGTGAAGCGGAGGGAGCCGTGGATGCCGCTTCCTGGTAAGAGCTTCGTCTTTTCACCGCGCGCATCCGCCGGGGACAACGGAATTACCGCGCTTTTGGGGGGCCTGTGCCTGTTTCTTTCGGTCGTTGAATACCTTGTTCCAAAGCCCCTTCCGTTTATGCGCATTGGACTTGCCAACCTTCCCCTGCTTTTGGCGCTGGATCTTTTTTCTCCCGGAAGGTTCGCCCTTCTTGTTCTTGTCAAGATCCTCGGCCAGGGGATAGTGTCGGGGACGCTCTTTTCCTACGTGTTTCTGTTTTCTCTGGCGGGAACCGCCGCGTCGGCCCTTGTCATGTACGGCCTTCGCCGCGCCGCGGGGAAGCGGAGCGGCTTCGCGGGTCTGGGGGCGGCGGGGGCCTTTGCCTCCAACGCGGTCCAGTTGATACTTGCGCGGTATGTTGTCTTTGGTTCTTCTGTCCGCTATCTGGTTCCGCCTTTTCTTGCTTCCGGGGCGGTAAGCGGCTTTGCGCTGGGCCTCTTCTGCGGATACTTTACCGCGCGGTCAACCTGGTACGGCCGGCTGCGTTCGCCCCGTGCCCCGGAAAACGCCGCGCCGCCCTCTCCGTCTTGCGAGGCGCGGCGGGACGGGAAATCCTCAAGCCGCGAGAGGAGGCGGGAAAGGTGGGACCGGCTTTTTCCGCCGGGGGAACTCTTTGCCGCCGGCCTTGCCGCGATGTGTTTTTTTCTGTTTAATCCCTCAACAGCCTCCCGCGCCGTTCAGTTTTTTTTCTTCATGTTTCTGGCTTTTCTTTCGGGGAAGAAAATCAATCCCCTTGTTACCGTATTTGTCATGGCGGGGATAGTCTTTTTTAACCTTTTGGCGCCCTACGGCAGGGTTATTGCCGAATGGGGCGTTTTCCGCGTTACCGAAGGAGCTCTCTTTGCGGGTTTAAGGCGGGCCTTTACCCTTGAAGGGCTCCTCATGCTGTCCGGCGCCTGCATACGGCCCGGACTCCGCTTCCCCGGCGGCGCGGGGGTTCTTCTTGCCGAATCGTTCGGCGTATTGGGGAGGCTGCGGGAACGGAAATTTTCCATTAGGCCCGGACACATTGTTGAAGGGCTGGACAAGGCGCTCCTGGAACTGGACGCCCGGAATCAGGCGCCCCCGGAAGACGCCCCTTCCGCGCGGGGGACGGTTCTGAGCCGCCTCTTTCTCGCTCTTATGGCCGCCGCGCCGGCCGTTCCCGCCGTGCTTACTGCCGCCGGGTTCTGGCAAGCCCCGCGATGGCTTCCTGGTAGCTGGGGTTGATCCGCACAGCCTGCTCGTAGGCTTCCGTGGCCGGGGCCCTGTCTCCCAGAAATTCGCGGACCTGGGCCAGCCTGTACCACCAGAGGGAAAGGCCCGGCTCCAGCCGCACGGCGGTTGTATAGGCTATGTCGGCGTGCCGGTACATCTCCCGCAGCCTGAAAATTTCACCTATGAAAAAATAGGCGACGGAGATACGCTCGCCCCGGGGAAGGGCGTTGGCGTAGCGCTGCATGCAGGCGAGGGAACGGTCGTAATCGTCAAGGTAGAAATAGGCTTCGCCCATGGTTTCCAGAATGCGGTATTCGTCGGCGAAAAGCCTTAACCCCCGCTCGCTCCAGGTAATGACATCCGCGTATTTGCGCTGGCGTTGAAGGGTCCAGGTAATGGCCGTGTAGGTGTCCCTGTTCGCCGTGTTTCCCGAAACCTCGCCCTGGCAGATCCGTATCGCTTCGCCGTAGTACCGTTCCGCCTCGGCCATGCGGCCCCTTGCCTCAAGATCCCTTCCCACGTGGTAATTCTGTATGGCGCTCATGGACGCGGGACTTCCGCCCGTTTGTCCTGTCTGGGCAAAGATCCCCGCGCTTTGTCCCGGACGGAATTCCTGAAAAAGGCCGGAGCACAGATCCAGGCAGAAAAGGACAAGCATGAAACGGCGTATCCGCGTTTTCATCGTTATACTCCAATAGCGTTGTTCAATAACTTCAGTTATTGAACAAATTCCGCTTCACTATTCCCCGGGAATTACCGCAGCAGCCGGTTGATCGCGGCGGCGGCCTTTCGCCCTTCGCCCATGGCAAGGATCACCGTGGCGGCCCCGAGGACTATGTCGCCCCCTGCGTAGACCCTGTCGAGGGAGGTCTTCTGATCTTCCCCGGCGAGTATGCGGCCCCGCTTGTCGGTGGAAAGCCCCCCGGTGGTCCGCGAGATGAGGGGATTGCTTTCGTTGCCCAGGGCGATAATGGCCGTGTCGCAGGGGAACGTGTACATGGAATCCGGAATGGGAACGGGACTGCGGCGGCCCGACGCGTCGGGAGGACCCAATTCAAATTTCTGGAGTTCCATGCCGGTAAGCCTTCCCCCTTCATCGCCGGTGAATTGTACCGGACTCCTTAAGAAGTCAAACACGACGCCTTCTTCCATGGCGTGTTCCACCTCTTCGGCTCTGGCGGGCATTTCATCCCTGGTGCGGCGGTAAATTACATGGACCTCCCGCGCCCCAAGACGCAGGGCCATACGGGCGGCGTCCATCGCGACATTGCCGCCGCCTATTACCGCGGCAATCTTTGACTTGAACATGGGAGTGGCGGCCCGCTTTGCGTCGTAGGCCTTCATCAGATTCGCTCTGGTAAGGTACTCGTTGGCGCTTGACACCCCCACATAATTTTCGCCGGGACATCCGAGGAATTTGGGAAGCCCCGCGCCCGTTCCTATGAACACCGCGTCAAAATGATCTTCGCCAAGAAATTCGGGAATGGTGCGGGTGCGGCCCACCAGAAAGTTGGCCGTCATCTTTACCCCCATTTTTTCAAGTATATCCACTTCCGCCTGGACAATGGCCTTGGGAAGGCGGAATTCGGGAATTCCGTAAACCATGACCCCGCCGTTTTTGTGAAAGGCCTCAAAGACGGTGACGTCGTGGCCTTCCCGCGCGGTATCGGCGGCGACGGTAAGCCCCGCCGGTCCCGATCCTATAACCGCCACCCTTTTTCCCGTGGGCTCCTTTACCGGGGGAACGCCCACCTTCCCGTTTGCCCGTTCCCAGTCGGCGGCAAAGCGTTCCAGCCTGCCTATGGCGACGGATTTTTCGGGGTCCTTAAGGCTCTTTCCTACCGTACACCCGGCTTGACACTGCTTTTCCTGGGGACAGACCCTGCCGCAGACCGCGGGCAGCAGGTTTGTTTCCTTTATAATGTCTACCGCCGCCTTGAAGTCGCCATCTTGCATGGCGGCAATAAAACGGGGAATGGGAACCTTTACGGGACAGCCTTCCACACAGGGACCATTTTTGCAGGAAAGACAGCGTTCGGCTTCAAGGCGCGCCTGGCTTTCCGTATAACCCAGGGCAACTTCCGTTATGTTGTTTCTCCGCGCCGCCGGGTCCTGGGCGGGCATGGCCTGCGGGGGAATTGCCATGCGTTCTTTGGGGGATATTTTCCCCCCGGCGGCCTTGCGTTCCAGAAGAGGCTCAAGGAGGGCGCGGGCTTCCGTTTCAAATTCATCACAGCTTTTTGTTTTCATCCCCCTACACTCTCCAGTCCCAGTTCCAGGTGACACTTGTGATGATCGTCCTCTTCCCTTTCTTTAAAGGCCTTCATGCGGAGCATCATGTTTTCAAAGTCGACCTTGTGCCCGTCAAATTCGGGGCCGTCGACACAGACAAATTTTGTTTCACCGCCCACGGTAACGCGGCAGCCGCCGCACATTCCCGTACCGTCTATCATGATGGTGTTAAGGGACACAAGAATGGGAACGCCGAATTCGGCGGTGGTTTTTTCGCAGAATTTCATCATGACAGGCGGACCTATGGCGACCGTCATGTCGGGCTTTGACGGGGCGGCGCAGTATTCACGCAGAGGTTCGGTGACAAGCGCCTTCTTGCCGAGGGAACCGTCGTCGGTAACCAGGATTATCCCGTCGGCATAACGGCGCATCCTGTCTTCGAAGATGACAAGCTCCTTTGTCCGCGCCCCCATGATAACCTGGACCCTGTTGCCCGCCGCCTTGAGCGCCTGGACGATGGGAAAAAGCGGGGCGATTCCTATGCCGCCGCCGACGCAGACCACCGTACCGTATTTTTCGATATGGGTAGGATTTCCCAGCGGGCCTAAAATGTTTTCAAGGAAGTCTCCTTTTTCCCTCGCGGCAAGCCGGTGCGTCGTGGCCCCGACCGTCTGGAAAACCATGGTAACAGTTCCCTCTTCGGCGTCGGCGTCGGCTATGGTAAGGGGAATGCGCTCGCCCCATTCGGTATCAATTTGGACTATGACAAACTGCCCCGCCTTTCTTGCCCTGGCGACAAGGGGCGCCTGGACAGTTATCTCGTACACTTCGGCGGAAAGCCGTTTTTTCTCGATGATCCTGTGCATGGCCGTTATACTACCATTGTTCCGCCCTTTGACTCAACGGGGAGCCGCCCGCGCCGGGGGCATAGCCGTTTGTTTTTCAGATCTGTTGCACTCATTGTAACGATAGACTAACATGGAGAGGATGATTCAAAGGAGCCATAATTGAGTAAACTGCACGGCGTATCCGATACATTGTTTATTCCCCTGGCCGCCCGCGTATTCGCGTCAAAGAAATTCCCCGAATATTTTTATGATGAAAAGGCCCTGGCGCTGGAAAAATATATACCGGACAACAGCATACAAAAAAAGTCATCCGAATATTCGTTTATGGCTTCCGCCGCCAGATACTACAACCTTGACGAGATGGTGCGGGCCTTTATCAAAGATAACGGCGCCTCTACTATCGTCTGTCCCGGCGCGGGATTGGAGACGGCCTTTTACCGCGTACATGAAAAGGCGGCGGTGTTTTATGAGATTGACCTTCCCGATGTAATCGCCGCCAGGCGGGCGATACTGGGAGAGCAGCCAAACGACAGAGTGATTGCCGGTAACATGTTCGACATGGAATGGGCAGAACACATCGACAGGTCGGTTCCGGCGCTGCTTGTCGTTTCAGGCGTTTTCCAGTATTTTAAAGAAGATGACGTCGTACAATTTATCGGCAATGTAAAAAAAACATTTGCGAAAGCCGAACTCGTTTTTGACGCCACAAACGAAACAGGAATAACATACGCGAATAACTATGTCAAAAAAACCGGCAATACCGGCGCGTTGATGCATTTTTTTGTTAACGACAGCGCCGAGTTTGCCAAGAGAACCGGAACAACATTGATAGAAGAGCGCGTGTTTTTCACCGATGCGCGAAAAATGCTCAAAAAGAAACTGGGACTTTATACCCGGCTGGCAATGAAAGTTGTTGACGATAAAAAAAGAGCCGTTCTGGTGCACCTTGGAATGAACAGCGTACAAGCGGGGGACATCAGGCATGACTAAAGACGCGTGGACCGCGTTTGAAAAGGCGCGTCTCCATTTCAGGAGCGCGGTGGAAGAGACGGCGGCCGCCCTCCCCCGGCTTGCGGAGCTTCAGCGGCGTCTTGTGGACGGGCGGGGAGGGCCGGCCTATACGGTGGAAACGCCGGTGGTGTACAACGAGGCTCTCGACGATGTCGGGCCGCGAAGCAGCATACGGCTCATCCTCGTGGGCGACAACCCCGGCCGGAGGGAACAGGCCGCCCGCCGCTACCTTGTGGGGCCTTCGGGCAAAATCGCCGAAGGTTTTTTCAGGAGCCATCCCGAACTCGGCATCGACTTCCGCGAAAACGTTATCATACTTAACAAGACCCCGGTGCATACGCCCAGGACCCTGGAACTGAAAGAGCTCGGCCGCCTTGCAAGCGCCGCCAGAGGCGGAAGTTCCGCCGCTAACGCCGCCGCCTTTAACCGCGCCATGGACGGGTCGCAGCGCGTCATGGCCGGGCTTTTGCTTGAATTTCAGAAGGCCCTTTCGGCGGGAGCTTCCAAAAAGGGCGGCCGGATTGTTCCCGTGTGGATAACCGGCTATTCGGAAATGAGGAAGGGCGGTATCTTTGAGGCCTACACCGAAACGCTGCGGAACCTCTACGCGGACGGGACGGCGCTACGGGAATCGCTTTTTTTCTACCGCCATTTTTCCATGAACCAGTTTACGATTGATCTCCAGGGCAAAACGGAGGCGGGGAAAGGCGCGGCGGAAACGCTCGCCCGCATAGGCGCGGATTACCGGAAGCGCATCCTGGG
>JAIRXH010000180.1 GCA_031268385.1 Treponema sp.
TCTTCTTGTGGGTGAAGACCGAATGGGGCAGATCGTCGCCGGTAAGAGGCGGCGTGGCGATGCGGTGTTTGCCGGCGGAGCCCGGCGCGTCCAAAATGCCGTAGTGGATGCGCACGCCTGCTATCCGCCTCCGGCGGATAGCTTGGGAGTTTCGGCATAGCCGAAACTCCATGTCCTGTTTGTATGGAGTTTTTGCCATGCAAAAACTCCCAAGCTGTCCGGCAACGCCGGACAGCAGTCGCCGGTGCCGGCCACGGTGCGGATGTTCCGCAGTTCCACCGTGTGGATGCCGGGGAAGGTGAGGTCCGCCTCGGCCTGCGCCTTGGGGCGGGGCACCGGCGTATGGGTGTGGTCGATGGGCGGGATGCCCAGGTTTTCAAGATCCTCCACAGTGACGATCTCCGGGAAGCCCCTGATCCACACCTGGATGAAACGGGACAGCACCTTGTACGACGAGTTGAAGGCCGCCCTGGCCCCCGCGGTTTCCGCCGGGGTGTGCGGCTTGAAGGTCTTGACGTAGGCGTTGTACCAGGCCGCGTAGGCGTGGCAAAGTCCTTCGGACTTTGCCTTGGGAGTTTTGGCTACGCCAAAACTCCACGCATTATGCCCCAAGGGTGGCGGCATGGATGCCGCCGTAACTAATGCTGCCCGCCACAGGCGGGCAGGTGAAGTTTGCCGCCGGCAAACATCGATGACAAAATCCGCCAGGACGGCGGATTTTGTCAAGGGATGTGCGTCCATTCCGGGCTCTGGCCGGTGATCTTCTGGTTCACGTACTGACAGACATTCTTGAAGAACTTGTCGTACGCCGCGTAGCTTCGAGGAATAAAACTCTTACCATGTGCCATAATCCGCTCCTTTGCGGCCCGTCACGGGCAGACCGCGATCATTTTCAACGCATTTTTAATCGCGGCAGACCAGTTTGTCAACCCGGCAGACCGGATGGCTATCGCAGCGGACCGGATGGCTGTGACAGCGGACCGGATGGCTGTGACAGCGGACCGGATGGCTGCGACAGCGGACCGGATGGCTGCGACAGCGGACCGGATGGCTATCGCAGCGAACCGGATGGCTATCGCAGCGAACCGGATGGCTGCGACAGCGGACCGGATGGCTGCCCAAAACCTGCGGTAATGGGCTGCCCAAAGTCTTCGACTTTGGGCTGGGGAGTTTTGCGGCGGCTATGCGAGGGTTTGGGGGCGATGTCCGCCTTCGGAGCCGCAAAACTCCAGGCCTTGGAGGGTTTGTTGCCCAAAACCCGCGGCTTCGCCCCACCCTGCCGCCGTGCCCTGGAGTTTTCGCTTCGCGAAAACTCCCCAGGCGAAGACGAAGCACAGCTTCGACTTCGCCCCGCGCCGGTGCCAGGCACCAGCCGGGCCCCTCCGCAATTCGTCTTCACCATGTACGTTACGGGATGAAAGGACACCCACTGATTTTTCAGGGGGTGGCAGGGGGAAAAGCGTCCTCCGCAAGGAGGATGTTTTCCCCCTGCCAGGCCCCCCGATAAATTTATAAAGTGTCCTTTCATCCCATTATTATGGGGAAGCTGAAAGTTTTTTTTGACAAACCGGAATTTTGCTTCTATACTAGTGTAATTGTTAGAAATTACGGAGGCATTACATGAAAAGAATGACAGCGGCTGTATGCGTATTGTTCGCCCTGGCGGCGGCGGTGTTTGCCGGGCCCGGACAAGAGGGAGCGTCCAGAGGGGGAGGGGAGAAGGTTGTCTTCTGGACTTCCCATACCGCCCATGATCTTGAAGTGTTACGGGATATTGTCGCCGCGTATAACGCGACCGGCCCCGCCGTTCCGGTGGAAATTGTCAACGTTCCCGGCAGCGAGACGGAAATAACCAAACTGGCCACCTCGATACGCGGGGGCACGGCCCCTGACGTGTACTTCCTTGACCGGTTTACCATCGCCGAGCGCGCCGCGGCGGGTATGCTCGAAGACATTACCCCCGTGCTTGGCAGGGTCGCCCCCAATATCAAGGGCAATTACCTTGATTTTGCCTGGCAGGAAACCCAGTTCAGGGGGAAAACCTACGGCCTTCCGCTGGATACCGATGTCCGTGCCATTTTCTACCGCAAGGATCTGCTCCGCGCGGCGGGGATAGATCTTGCCCCCTTTGACGCGGCCAACGGCCCCATGACCATTGCCCAGATGCGGGACGCTTCCTTCAAGCTCAACAAGACCGACGCTCAGGGGAATCTGATCCAGACCGGCCTTATTCCCTTCAATACGGAGCTTCAGGGCTGGCATTATGTCTGGGGTTTTGTCTATGGCGGCCAGTTCGCCAACATTCCCCAGGGGAAGGTGACGCCCCTTGATCCGGGCGTTGTCTCGACGTATCAGTTCTTCTACGACTGGGCGCGGGATATGGGGCCCCAGAAGATACGGACCTTTATGTCCACGTATACTCCTCCCAACAATCCTCCCCAGAACAACCCCTTTATCACCGGCCAGGTTGCCATTATGGTGAACGGCGACTGGATGATAAGCCAGTTCCGCGAATACGCGCCGAATCTTGACTACGGCATTACCTACCTTCCCGTTCCGAAAGCGGGGGACAAACCTTCTTCCTTTGCCGGCGGATGGTCCCTTGTTGTTCCTGTCGGCTCCAAAAGAGTTGAAGCGGCGGTCAGGTTTATGGTGTGGGCCTGCGGCGCCGACGGCCAGCGCCTCTACACGAAGGGTACGACCCATCTTCCTACCTGGACGGCCCTCATGAACGAGGATATCTTTACGGCGGAACACCAGTTCTTTAAAAACATTCTGCCCATAGCCCGCAGCCGGCCGGTTCTTCCTGTCGGCGCCTATTACTGGGATCAGTTGACCGCGGCGCAGGACGCTGTGGTTGACAACATCAAGACTCCCCGGGAGGCGCTTGCGGAAGTGGAAACCCAGACGCAGGCTCAGCTCACCAAATTCCTTCCCCTGGAGTAGGGGCTCCGGGTGAAGATCCCTGGGCTTTTGCCCTGGGCAAAAGCCCTTGGCACAAGCCTTGGGCGGAAAGCGGGGTAACGCTGATTGGCCACACGTTAATCAGCGTTACCCGGGGGTCTTTATCCGGCAACATATCTTTTGACGTTGGAGCATTTCCCACAACTTCAGTTTTGGGAAAACCACGTTGTTAAGAGCGCGGTTTCCGGCTGCCTGCATAAAGAAAGGCGGCTTTGATGCCGCGTCTGTGTACACAAGGCGGCATCATGACCCGGTTGGAAAAAAGGAATGTGCGAAACGGCCTTTTGTTTTGTGCTCCCTGGATTCTAGGTTTCTTTGGCCTCCAGATATATCCCATCGTGTATTCCTTTTACCTTAGCCTTACCGATTACAGCGGATTTGGAAAGGCGGTGTTTATAGGGATAGGCAATTTCAGGGAATTCTTGAGGGATCCGATGGCGGCCCAGGCGGCCTACAACACCCTTTACTACACGGCCTTTGCCGTTCCGGTGGGGGTTGTTGTCGCCATTATGCTTGCCCTGGCGATGAACCAGAAGGTCAGGGAGGTGGCGGTGTACCGGGCTATTCTCTACCTTCCTTCGATTCTGCCCGCCTTTGCCATGGTGTATATATGGCTGCTGTTTATCAATCCCGCCTACGGCCTTTTGACCAGGCTGTTTACTCTGCTTCATCTGCCCCAGATAGACTGGATAGGGGATAGGCATTTTACCAAGCCGTCCGTGGTTATCCTTGCCCAGTACGGCGCGGGAAACGCCGCGCTTATTTTCCTTGCGTCCCTCCGTTCCATTACCCGCGACCTGTATGAATCGGCCGAGATAGACGGGGCGGGGGTCTTCAGAAAATTTTTTACCATAACCGTTCCCATGATCACCCCCATTATCCTCTACGACGTGATATGGGGATTGAGCGCCGGGCTTCAGGCCTTTACCCAAGCGTACCTTATGTCTTCAGGAGGGGGGAGGACCGGGGTGGTTGGGCCTTCCAATTCCCTCCTTTTCTATGTTGTGTATATCTACAAAACCGCCTTTCAGTATTCCAGGATGGGATACGCCGCCGCGATGGCGCTCTTTCTCTTTCTTGCCAGTGTGCTCATTGCCATTGGGGTCTTCAAGTGGGGACGCAGCTGGGTTCACTACGAATCGGATTAGCAAAGGAGCGTGTCTATGGAAAGAGAGAAAAATATGGTGAGGGCCGCCGGCTGCCGTTATGCCGTGCGGGTGCTCTTTGAACGGATTATTCCCCGCCTGGTTCTGGTTCTTATGTCCGTCATTTACATCATGCCTTTTTACTGGATGCTGGTAAGCGCGGTCAAGGCGCCCGCCGAGCTTTTGTCCATTCCGCCCACCCTCTTTCCCAGGGAATTTCATTTTGAAAATTATTACCACGCGACGCGGTATATTCCGTTTTTTCGCTACATGTTCAATACCCTTGTCATCGCGACGTTTGCCGTCATGGGGGCGATGATTTCCAACTCGCTTGTTTCCTACGGTTTAAGCCGCATACAGTGGAAGGGCCGGGAGCAGGTGTTTTATGTGGTCATAGCGACCATGTTCATCCCCTTTCCTGTTACCATGATAGCCCTGTTCGACATATTCGCGAAGTTCCGCCTTATCAATACCTACATTCCCCTTACCCTGCCGTACTATGTCGGACAGGCGACGCAGATATTCATGATGCGCCAGTACCTTATGGGAATTCCCAGGGAAATTTCCGACGCGGGGATCATAGACGGGGCCAATGAATTCCAGATTTTTGTAAGGCTCATTCTGCCCATCATGCGGCCTGTTATCGCGGTGGTGGCTATCTTTACCGCCGTCGCTTCCTGGAACGATTTCCTTACGCCGCTTATCTATCTTCATCAGGAAGAGATATATCCCATTTCAATAGGACTTCAGCTTTTCAGATCTGAGCACGGCCTTGAATACCAGCTTCTTATGGCCGCCGCCTCCATGGTGGCCCTGCCCGTTGTCGTCATATTCCTGTGCTTCCAGCGCTTCTTTGTGGAGGGCATTACCATAGGCGCCGTCAAAGGCTGAGGGTTTCCTGCGCGCCGCCTGATGGACAGACGCCAAATCGGCGCCGCCCCTACGGTTCTTCCAAGAGATCGCGTGGACCGTCTGAAAGGGAGCGGAGTATGCGGCGCTTGACCGCCGGCGAAGCTCCGGTAAAGGCGTTTATTTTTTCGCGCATGTCCCGCCGCATGGAGTTGACGCCCCAGGGGCAGGTGCAGGCGGACCTCGAGAAACCCAGTTCATCCGCCGCGGAGACGATCTGTTTTTCTTCAATATAAAAGAGGGGCCGTATGAGGCTTACCGGATATTTGCGGTATGCGAGGATGACGGGCATGGCGGAAAGTTCTCCTTTTGCCGTCATGTTCATGAAGAAGGTTTCAATAATGTCGTCAAGATGATGGCCCAGGGCGATTTTGTTGAATCCGTTTTTCACGGCGTATGTGAGCAGTTCCGTCCGCCGCTGTGTCGAACACCAGTAGCAGTTCATCTTCCGGCCTTCCCCGAGCCTCCCCATGACGGGAACGAAAAGATCGGTAAAGGGGATGTCCCAGCCGGCGAGGTTTTTTGAAAGGGCGGACTTTTTGCAGCAGGAACAGAAGTCGCTTGAAATGTGGAGGGCGGCAAGTTCGTAGTTTTTTTTAAGGATGGGCCGCAGTTCCGAAAGAACCCAGGCGAGCGTTGTGGAATCTTTGCCGCCCGAAACGGCGATGAGTATCCTGTCGCCTTCGTCAATGAGGCCGCGTTCAAATACCGCCTTGGCGGCGAGCTTTTTGACAATTTCACAGGACCCCGCCCTGCGGAAGAAACGGTCAGCCACGGCTGTACCGGTCCCGTATTACAAGGCTCGCGAGAATGAGGCCCGCGGCGGCGGTAACGGTAACGGCGCTTCCGTTAATTACCCGCTTCGCGCCGCACCAGTCCGTTCCGCCGCCGTCCGGGGCGGGGCACAGGCATGCGGCGCTTCCGCAAGAGGCGGCTTCTCCCGATGCCTGGAGGGGAAGCTGTTCGTCGCTGTAGACTGCGGTGAAGTGTCCCCTGTATCCGCGTTTGCGCAGGCCCTGCCGCACAAGCCGCGCGAGGGGGCATCCTTCGGTCTTCCAGATGTCCCTGGTTTTGAGCCGGGTGGGATCCAGTTTTTGGGCCGTTCCCATGGACGAGAAAAAGGGCGTTCCCGCTCCGGTGCACGTTTCAATCAAATCCAGCTTGAAGCGTATGCTGTCAATGGCGTCTATCACATAATCGGCTCCGGCTATGTTAAAACCGCCCGAGTTTTCGCGCGAGAATACTTCCCGTTTTGCGTTGACAGTGCAGCGGGGATTTATTTCCAGAAGCCTTTCCCTGAGCGTTTCCGCCTTGCACAGGCCCACGGTACGGCTTGTCGCCTGTACCTGCCGGTTGATGTTGGTGACGCATATCCTGTCCGAATCGACAATGTCGATGGCCCCGATTCCTGACCGGACCAGGGCTTCGGCGCACCAGCTTCCCACGCCCCCAAGGCCGAACACGATGACGCGCGTTCCGGCCAGCGCGTCAAGCACTTCCCTTCCGGTGAGCAGGGCAAGCCGCTGGAAGAGGGGATTCATATCCCGGCCGTCCCGGCTTCAGGAACGCGCTTTTTGAGGTAACGTTCTTCTTCGCTGAAAAGACAGCCGCAGTATTTCTGCATGTAAAGTCCCCTGTTCCTCGCCTCCGCCTGCCCTTCGCGGAAGAGCGGGCGGAAGTCCCGGTACAAAAACGCGACGGCGTGTTTCTTCCCGCATTCCTCCGCCGTTTTCCGCACCAGTTCGTGGTTCTGGTAAGGGCTGACAAGAAGCGTGGTGCTGAAAAACGCGAAGCCCCATTCGGCCGCGCGCGCCGCGGTTTTTTCAAGGCGTATCCTGTAGCAGACCGCGCAGCGGGCCTCAAGCGCCGGAAGGACTTCCCGTATAAAAGGCCTGAGTCCGTACTCGTCGTCGGTTTTAAAGTCCAGCCGCAGGCCTGCGGCGTACTCCAGAAATGTGTCCAGCCGCGCCCTGTATTCCGTGTAGGGGTGTATGTTGGGATTGTACCAGTAAAGGCAAGGGCGCGTTCCTTCCGTGATGAAGGTTTCCGCGCACTTCACCGTGCAGGGGGCGCAGCAGGCGTGGAGGAGAACGCCTGAACGCGGACAGCCGTCCGCCTTTTCATTCATGACCCTGCCGGCCCGGCTTCTTCGCCGCTTCCCGTCCGTATTGTTCAACCGCACGGGCAAGCTGATCGGCGCAGGAGGTTTTTTTGTTTCCGCACCGCAGCCCTTTCAGTTTTCCGGTAATGTCTTCCGTCTTCATGCCTTCGGCCAGAATGGAAACAGCCTTGAGGTTTCCGTCGCAACCATCCTCAAACGAAAGCGAATGAACGCGGCCCTCCCGCACGTCAAAACGGATCTTCGTGGAACAGGTTCCATGCGTGGTATACTCGTACATATCATAAATATACCTGTCCGGCCGCTCATAATCAACATGCTTCGCCCTGAAGGCTAAACTTGCCCCATAACTTTTTCCAAAATATGATAGAATAAATCAAAAAGCTATACTCCGGGAGGGGAGACGTTTAACATGGCGGAAGAGTTTCCAACATAGATTTCAACGAGGAACGGCTTGAGAAGCGGTTCAGGCGGGCCATGGAAACGCCGGCAAAGCAGCCTGAAAAGTCAGTGGACTTGTTTAACAACCCGGTTGGTTGTTTCACAAGTCTCGCAGATTTGACGAATTTCTTGCAGAAATACGCCAAATCTGCTGTTTTTTAGTGGAAGTTGTTCAATAACTGAAGTTATTGAACAACTCTAGTATACGGCGGCAGCGCGAACCGGGCCGAGG
>JAIRXH010000048.1 GCA_031268385.1 Treponema sp.
TCAAGCAATTTTATGGTTTCCGCCTGTTTCTTGACGAGTTCTTGTAAGTCTTCCACTCTCATAATTCGTTTTTATCATCTTTTCCAATTTTTGACAAGAGGACCCGTGAACGGTTACAAATAAAGAAATTTGAAGAAGAAAGCCCATGAGTTACTCTGGAAGGACGTGTCCCCAAAGAATCATCTCTTGTCACCCGCCATGTTCTCCTCCCGTCATTGGCGGTTTGCCGTCTGTTCATTTTGCGGATTTCGGGGTATCATTTTTACCGCGATGATGATGAGATTTGCCGCCGTGACGGGCGGCCCCGGATTTCTTGTTTCCGTTCTGCGGGATCGAAAAGGCCGCCGCGGGGCGCGGCGTTTTGTGTATCTTTCGTCTTTTCTTACGCTTCTCCTCATGTTCCTCATCTCTCTCCCCGATCCGCTTTTTGAGGTTTACTATTCGCCCGTGCTTCGGGACAGGGAAGGCCGTCTTCTTGGTGCCATGGTTGCCCTTGACGGCCAGTGGCGTTTTCCGCCGGGGGAGAAGGTCAACGAAAAATTTGCCGCCGCCCTTATTGAGGCCGAAGACAGACGCTTTGCCAGGCATCCGGGCATCGATCCGGCGGCGGTTTTCCGCGCTTTTGTTCAGAATATCAGGGCGGGAAGGGTCGTCTCGGGCGGGTCAACCCTGACCATGCAGACCATCCGCCTTGCGCGGCCCGAGGCAAGCCGGAGCGTTCCCGAAAAGATAACCGAGGCTGTCCTTGCCCTGCGCCTGGAAATGGGAAGATCCAAAGATGAAATACTCGCCCTTTACAGCGCGAACGCCCCCTTCGGGGCGAATGTGGTAGGACTTGAGGCCGCTTCCTGGCGCTGGTTTGGAAGATCTTCGGAGGAACTTTCCTGGGCGGAAGCGGCGGTCCTCGCGGTGCTTCCCAACGGACCGGGCCTTATACATCCCGGCCGGAACCGGGATCTTCTCGGGGAAAAGCGGGACGCGCTTCTGGAACGCCTGTTCAGAAAGGGGCTCTTTGACGAAGAAACTCTTTTCCTCGCCAGGGCCGAACCTCTGCCCGGCGAGCCCCTTCCCCTTCCCCAGCTTGCCCCGCATCTGCTTGCCAGACTTGTCGGCGAGGCGGGGGGAACGGAGATGTTTAAAAGCGGCGGCGTTACAGCCGGAAAGGACGGGGGCCCTGTTTCCCGCGCGGATGCCTTTCGTACGGAGCCTTTTATTACCACGCTGGACAGGGATCTGCAGGAACGCGCCGCGGCCATCATGAACCGCGCCCAAAGCCGTTTTTCGGGAAACGGGATCATGAACGGCGCATGCCTCATCATGGATACCGCCTCGGGAGAGATCGCCGCCTATGTCGGAAATACCGGTTCCGCTTCGAAAGACGTGGACATTGTTACCGCTTCCCGCAGTTCCGGGAGTATACTCAAACCCTTCCTCTATGCCGCCATGCTCGATTCGGGGGATATTCTTCCGTCTTCCCTTGTCAGCGACATTCCCACAAGAATAGGAAGCTACGGTCCGGAAAACATCACCCGCGCGTATTTGGGGGCGGTTCCCGCCGGGGAGGCGCTGGCCCGTTCCCTCAACGTGCCCGCGGTACGTTCACTCAGGGTATATGGGGTGGAACGGTTCGCCCGTTTTCTTGAAGGTCTTGGCGTCGGTACCCTGTTCCGTCCCGCCGCCGAATACGGGCTTCCCCTTATCCTCGGTGGCGCCGAGGTGAACCTCTGGGAGATGACCGGGCTGTACGGGGGTCTTGCCCGTTCGGTAAACGCCTGTTTTCCCGCTTTTTTCCCGCCCACTGTTTTTCCCCGGAAAGAGGCGGTTCCTTCCGGCCGGCCGGGAAACGGACCTGGTACGGGTTTTGAAGCGGGCCGTTCTTCCGTTTCTCCGGGGGCCGCCTGGCTTACCCTCGAGGCGCTTACCTTCGCGGCCCGCCCCGGCGAGGAAGCCCAGTGGCAGGAGTACGCCGGTTCAAGGCGCATAGCGTGGAAGACGGGAACCAGTTTCGGCAACAGGGACGCTTGGGCCATAGGGGTGCGGCCCGACTGGACCGTCGCGGTGTGGATAGGAAACGCGTCGGGCGAGGGAAGGGCCGAACTCCGCAGCGCCCTTACCGCCTCTCCTGTGCTGTTTGAACTTTTTTCGGCCCTGGGATCGGGCCCGCTTTCCAATGTCACGGCGGCAAGGCGGGAAGGCGTGTGGTTTTCCCAGCCCGCCTCCCGTCTTAAAAGCGCGGAAGTCTGCGCCTTTTCGGGTTTTCCCGCGGGCCCCGACTGCCGCGCCGTAAAAACGGTGAGCGTGCCGGCCGGCGCCCCGCCGCATAATCCCTGTCCGTACTGCGTAAGGATCGTCGTAAACGAGGAGGAAAATCTCCGTGTGAATAGGGGCGCTTCCGGGGGGCCGGTAAAGGAAATGACCTGGTTTGTTCTTCCTCCGGCCGAAGAATGGTACTTCAGGAGGTGGAATCTTGACTACAGACCCCTTCCCCCCGCAGAAAAAAACCATACGGAGGGGTCCGTTCCCCTTGCCCTCTTTAACCCCGGAGAGGGAAGCCAGGTCTACGTTCCCCGTGAACTTGACGGCAGTGAAGGCCGCGTCGTGTTCTCCGCCGCCCACCGTGAAAACGCCGCCCGCATCTACTGGCATCTGGACGGCGTTTATCTGGGGGAAAGTTCTGTCTTCCACGAGATGGAGGCCCGGCCCGG
>JAIRXH010000090.1 GCA_031268385.1 Treponema sp.
GCGGGACGGGCGCGGCGCGAAGCCCCGTTTCGGTGCCTGGCACCAGAATCCCTGGAGTTTTCGCTCCGCGAAAACTCCCCAGGCAAAAAAACCGAAGCCCTGCTTCGGTTTTTTTGCCCGGTTACTTCGCTATCTTTATTACCGACTTTACAATGTTCGTCTTGTCGTGAACGCTCTTGTCCATGGCGTTCTGTATGTCGTCAAAATCAAACACGTTGGTAACAATGTCCTTGATGTTCACAATGCCCCTTGACACCGCGTCAATGGCCAGGGGGTAGATGTGCCGGTAACGGAAAATCGTCTTCATGGTCAATTCCCTGTCCATGGCAAGACTCATGGGAAGGTTCATGCTGCCCGTTTTGCTGTAGCCGACAAACACCAGCGTTCCGCCTTTTTTAAGGACGCCCATTCCCTGGCCCGCGGCGGTTTCGGTTCCCGATGTTTCTATAACAAGGTCAAGGCCGCCGCCTGAAAGTTCCTGGGCGGCCGCGACAACATCCTCTTTTGAACCGTTGATCACCGCGTCGGCGCCCAGCGCCTTCGCCTTGTCAAGGCGCTTTTGCACCACGTCGGAGACAAAGACCTTCGAAACGCCCCTGGCTTTAAGCGCCAGCATGGACACCAGTCCTATGCAGCCCGAACCGGTTACAAGGGCGGTCTGTCCCAGTTTCGCGTCCCCGGTAATGGCGGCGTGAAAACCGACGGCAAGCGGCTCGATAAGGGCGCCTTCCATGGTGCTTACATTGTCCGGAAGGCGGAAACAGAGATCCGCCTCGTGAACGGCATATTCCTGGAACACGCCGTCGACAGGCGGGGTGGCAAAGAAGATGACATCGGGACAGAGGTTGTACCGGCCGGTACGGCAGAATTCGCAGTGTCCGCAGGTTTTTCCCGGTTCAAGGGCCACCTTGTCGCCGGGTTTGAGGCGCTTCACCTGTGAACCAACTTCTACCACCACGCCGCCGGGCTCGTGCCCCAGCACAAAGGGGAACTTTACCACAAAGCCGCCTATCCTTCCCGATTCATAATAATGAAGATCGGAACCGCAGACTCCCACATACTCAAGTTTTATGAGCGCTTCATTGGGAGCCGGTTTGGGAATGTCCCTTTCGATAATGTCCATTTTTTCTATTCCGGTCATTACAGCGACTTTCATTTTTCCCGTCATGGCATCCTCCTGCACAATAGTTTATGGCGCGGTTTCCCCGAACCGTCCTGGCCGGCGGAAAATACTTGCGCCGGATCTCCATAATGCCCTATTATAAAGACAAAACAGCCCGGCTGGAAGCCCTCCGGTTTCCCCTGGACGGGAAAACAAGGAGATCCGGATGATTATTGCCTGCGGCGAAGCTCTTATCGACATGGTTCCCGGACGAGGGGAAGGTTTTCTGCCCATACCCGGAGGCAGTCCCTGCAATACCGCCGTTGCCGCGGGAAGGCTCGGCGCGCCGGTCGCGTTTCTGGGCCGCCTTTCCACCGATTTCTTCGGCGTCATACTTGCCGGTCATCTTGAAAGGAACGGGGTAAACACGGATCTTGTCGTCCGCTCCGCCGAAAACTCGACGCTGGCCTTTGTCAGGCTGGAAAAGGGAAAAGAGCCTGAGTATGTTTTTTATACCGAAGGCGCCGCGGACCGCTCCTTTTGCGAAGCGGATCTTCCCCCGGCCCTTCCCCCGGACACGGACTGCGTATTTTTCGGTTCCATTGCCATGACCATGGAGCCTGTCGCCTCTACCATAGAAAAGCTGATACGGCGGGAACACTCGAATCCCAAGGGGCCTGTCATTTCGTTCGATCCCAATGTGCGTCCCTTCATGATACGGGACAGGGAAGCCTATGTCAGGCGTTTTGAAGGATGGACGGCCTCCGCCCATATCGCGAAAATTTCCGCGGCCGATTTTGATTTTATATATCCGGGCCTGGGGCCGGAAAAATCCCTTGCAAAGATCCTCTCCATGGGTCCCCGCCTTGCCGTTACCACGCTGGGAAACGAAGGGGCCATGGCGCTTCTGGCAAGGGACGGCGGGCCGCTTCTGGTCAGGGCGCCGGTGGTGGATCTTCCCCTGGTGGACACCATAGGCGCGGGCGATACTTTCCACGGCGCGTTTCTTTCCTGGCTTCACCTTAACGGAAAAATGTCGCGGGACGCTCTTGCGGATATAAGCGAAAAAGAATTGTACGACGCGCTCTACTTCGCCAACAGGGCGGCGTCCATTGTATGCTCCCGCAGGGGGGCGGAGCCTCCCACGCGCGCGGAAGTGGAAGCCCTGTAGCATGGCGGGCAGCACATTCGGAACCCTTTTCACCGTGGTCACATTCGGCGAATCGCACGGTCCGGCCGTCGGCTGTGTGGTGGACGGATGTCCCGCGGGCCTTTCCCTTGATGTCAAGGCGATAGCGCGGGAACTTGCCAGGAGGAGGTCCGGAGGGGAAGGTCCGGCCCCGTCGGGCCGGAAAGAAGCCGACGAGCCTGAAATTCTTTCGGGCGTTTTTGAGGGAAAAACGCTGGGCACGCCTATCGCGATAATCATACGCAATACGGATCAGCGTCCGGGGGACTATGACGGACTTCGGGATCTGTACCGTCCGGGACACGCCGACTGGACATGGGAGGCAAAATACGGACTGCGGGATCACCGGGGCGGCGGCAGAAGTTCCGGCCGTGAAACGGCGGCGCGCGTCGCCGCGGGGGCGGTCGCCGGGGTTTTTCTCGCCTCATACGGAATAAGCGTACGGGGCTGGGTTTCGTCCATCGCGGGAATAAAGATTCCTTCTCCGGGCCAGGCGGGTTTTGACGGCGGGGAGGCGGAAAAGAACCCGTTCCGCATTCCGTGCGGGGAGTATGTGCCAAGGGTGAACGCCGCCCTTGAGGAGCTGCGGCAGGAGGGGGACAGCGCGGGCGGCGAAGTCTTCTGTTCCGTCACGGGACTGCCGCCGGGACTGGGGGAACCGGTCTTTGACAAACTGGACGCGCGCATCGCCGCCGCCATGCTTTCCATAGGCGCCGCCAGAGCCGTGGCGTTCGGCGCCGGTTTTGCCGTTTCCGCCATGAAAGGCTCGGAAAATAACGACGCGCCCTTCGCGGCAAAAGATCCCGGCGCGGACCATACAGAACGTTCGTTCCAAGCGGAACACGGCGGCGCGGCGGGCGCGCTTCCCCCCGGCGTGCCGGAACTGTCCTTCAGAACCAATAACTCAGGCGGCGTGCTGGGGGGCATCTCCAGCGGCATGCCGCTGGAATTCACCGTCGCCTTCAAGCCCACGGCGTCCATACGGAAACGGCAGGAGACCGCGGACAGAAACGGCGCGGCGCGTGAACTGGTCATCGAAGGCCGCCACGATGTATGCATAGCCCCCAGGGCCGTCCCCGTAGTCCAGGCCATGGCTTCCCTTGTCATTGCCGATTTCATCCTCATGCAGCGATGCGGCAGATAAACGGATCTTTCCCCGGACGGCGCGGGGATTCCCTTAACAGGCGCGATTTCTACACATCGGTTATCGCCATAGGCCTTCCTGTGGCCGTGCAGAACCTCCTTACAACCTCCGCCGGCATGGTCGATACGATCATGATAGGCACGCTGGGGGAGCAGTCGGTCGCCGCCGCGGGGATCTGCGTCCAGTTTTCCATGCTGCTCTTTGCCGCCTGGTTCGGTTTCTGCAACGGGGGGACAATCTTCTTCGCCCAGTACTGGGGCGCCGGAGACGAAAAGGGAATCTGCCGCGCCTACGGCATCACCTTTTCCTGCATGATGGCCGTAGCCCTGGTCTTCTCGGGATTCGCCATCTTCGCCCCGGAATTCGTCCTTGCCATTTACACCGACAAGGAGGCCATACGCGCCGCCGCCGTTCCCTACCTTAGAATCGTGGGGTGGAGCTTTCCGCTGCAAATCTGGGCCGCCGCCATAAGTTCCCTCCTGCGCTCCATAGAAAAAGTAAAGATCCCCCTCTTTGCCTCAATCGCCTCCCTGGTCACCAACTTCATCCTCAACTGGCTGCTCATATTCGGGCATTTCGGCTTTCCGAAAATGGGGATGGCCGGAGCCGCCGTCGGCACGGTATGCGCGGGAGCGGTCAACGTACTCGTGCTCTACATGTTCTGCTTCCGCGACAAACACTCGTTTGTCCTGCGCATACGGGATCATTTCCGCTGGAACCGCGCCTTTGTCAGGGAATACTTTTCGCGGAGCTTCTTCGTGGTCTGCAACGAGGCGCTCTACGGTACGGGCCAGTTCATCATCAACATAATTATTGGAAGGCAGTCAGAGGCGGGAATAGCGGCAATGGCGGTTTTCCGCGTGCTGGAAGGGCTGCTCTTTGTTTTCTTCGGCGGACTTGCCAACGCGAGCGCCGTCATGGTGGGGAAAAAAATAGGCGCGGGCAGGCACCGGGAAGGCTACGACGAAGGCCGGCGCTTTACCCTGCTGTGTCCCGCGGTAACCCTTGTCATCTGGCTTCTCCTGCTTCCCTTTACAAAGCCGCTCCTGGGCCTCTTCGGACTTGGAAGCCAGGCGCTCCATTACGCGTTCTTCATGATCCTTATCTACACCGTCACCGGAAACGTGAGGAGCCGCAATTACATTACCAACAATATCTTCCGCGCCGGGGGCGAATCGATCTTCGGAACGGCGGTTGAAATCTCGGGACTCTTCCTCCTCTCCATTCCGCTTACCGCCCTCGCGGGCTTTATCCTGCGCTGGCCCTTTCTGGCGGTCTTCTCCCTTACCTACTTTGACGAATTCATACGCATTGGAATACTGCACTGGTATATGAAATCGGGAAGGTGGATCAAACCGGTTACCCCCGAAGGAATCCGGCGGCTCCCCGCGTTCAGGGCGGAACTGGAAAAGCACTGATTAACCATGTTACGCAGCCGGAGAAATATAACCGCGAATATAACCACTGACCGGACGGACCGGACGGACAAAAAAGAAAAACCACGAACCACGCGAACCGCACGAATTTGCTGTCTACTCCGGGGAGATCCGGACATTAAATTTTACGGACCCTTCAGGTCAAATCAGAAAGTGGGAGGCGCAGCCGACCTGGCGAAACGGAACCCCGAGCCCGCCAACGGCGGGCGAAGCGTAAACAGACCTGTTATGTGCAGTTGGTTGGCTTTTAACGAAACCAAGTTACATTTATTTTTTCAGCCGCCTCAATCGGTTCAATTTCATGATGATCTGCG
>JAIRXH010000119.1 GCA_031268385.1 Treponema sp.
GTTACCTGCGGGTTTTCTCACGAGGAAGCCCTGGCAATGGCGAAGGAAGCCCTTGACGGCTGTCTTGAAGCCGATATTTCCCAGGGGAATGCAATTCCCCCGCCTGTTTGTAAAGACGGGTATCCGGTAACGGTTGCGCCTCATATTGCCCTGTCCCTCCGGCTCCGGGAACTCCGGGGGGAACAGAGCCAAACCGACATAGCCCGGAAACTGGGACTTTCCTATCAGTCATATCAGCGCCTGGAAAACCCCCGCAAGGCGAATCCTACGGTCAAGACCCTTGAGCGGATCGCCCGTGTCTATGGCCGGGAATTAAGTATTTCCATGTAACCCCTTCCAAAGCCAGATGCGCCAGATGGTTCTGCGGAATGAGTTCATCTGCCGTTGGCGGAACAAGGCAGGGCTGACTTTGGGTATCTTCATTAAACCCGCATTCATACCTTGCAAAACAACGACCCCACCTTCAAGGCGGGGTTGTTGATTTCAGGTACAATTCGTGTGTTTTTAGCGGCGCACAATCACAATGTCAGAACTGCTCCGATGCCATGGCGACGATCTCCGCCGTGGTTACATCCAGGGCTTTAAGCCTGAGCCTTCTGGTCGCCTCGGTTCCCGATATACTGCCGGTAATAACGATGTTTGCGCCCAGCAGTTTGCCAATGGAAACCGCCGAACCGTCGTCCACTTCCCCGCCAAGCTGAAAATTCTGCTCGCCGCGTATGGTGTCAAGGTTTCTGCGGTCAACTACCTTGAACATGCCGGAATCCACAAGTATATAGGCCAATTCCTCCAGTACGAATTCCCTCATTTCACGATCCCTCGAAGAAACACTGAGGACGGCGACCGTTGAATTTTCTTTCATCTCCGCCATCAGGTCTTCCGCCGCCTTGTTCAAGGCGCTCTCAATATTGGAATTCCTCTGTGCGCCGCGGGCGGCGGCGGGAGCGGCAACAACGCGGCCTGAACCCGACGATCCCGGATCCGCGGCCATAAGGGGAGTTTCGCCTATCTTGTTCAGCTTCATTCCCAGCCCCTGGGTAATGGTACGGAATTCTATTCTTGACGAATTGGCGCTGAAGGTAAATGTATTGCTCTTGAACAGCCCCTGTGAGGCATAAATCGTATGACTTCCATCGGGTACTACAATTTCAAACTTGGTATTGTTTTGCGAAATACTCAGCTTTTTCTGCCCGTCGACGTAGATGGTTACCGTTTGACCGGCGAAGGTATCCGGCGACTTGCTTACCACCACAACGGATGTCTGTGCCTGAATATGTACAGCCGGAACGGCCAAACAGCATACAACCAAAACGAGAACAACAAAGAATTGTTTCATTATGATAATTTCCCCCTTTTTAAAAAAACTGAATTTTACTATATATTACATTGAAATTGCTTGCTCTGTCAAGGATTTATCGTGATGGAAAACATCAGCTTCCTGTATTCCTCAATATCTTCGGGTTTTTCGTTATTTTTATCCAGATAGAGATCCAGCATAAAGTAGCGTTCCGAACCGGCCGGCGCAAATTCCTCTTTGTCCAGGTAGTAAAGCCCCCTTGTAAGAAGCATATCGCCGTCCTCCCGCAAGAGAAGAATATTCATTATTAAAATAGTAATACTATCGCCGGTTTCCACGTTCGAGACAATGTTGATCCCCATTTCCGACTCGAAGTTTTCCCGGTAGCGGTACAGATTGGACAAGGGATCCGCGGACGGATCCGCGGAATCGGGAACCGCGGAAGAAACAACAAAAAATGATTTTTTTTCGGTACTTTTGAAGCCGTAGCGGGGTTGAATGGTGAAAGGGGCGATGCCGGAATCGGCCGTTTCCCCGAGTTTTTCAATGGTTTCCCGGCTCAGGGCCTCGAATCCCGGAGGAATGGTAACGCTTATTCCCAATTCGGAGAGGGGAGTCTCGCGGGGAAGTCTTTCACCCGCGCAGCCGAACAGGACGGCGGCAAGAACAGGCACAAAGGCCGGTGGAAGGCGGGTGAGTTTATTTAAAATAGTTTACCCCTTTTCGCACTTCATCCAATGCCATATAAAATTTCCGGGGAGGCGTGGCCTGGAATTCACGACCGTCAAGGGTAAAGGTCAACACGATGTTTTTCGCGTCAAGGAGCGTTATAAAATTGTCTCCGTCAATATTCGATGTTATTCTCAGAAGCTTGTCCTGGGGATTTACCAAAAAAACGGAAACAGCTTCAAGCGGAAAAGAAGAAACGCCGTCGCTTATAAAAGCCGAACCAACCCCACGGGGAATTTCCCTTCTTTGAACAAGAGACATGTTAAAAATGGCCGGGCTTTCGGGGTCGTCACTGTACGTAACATCCACCCTGACTTTGGGATAGCCTCCCCGCACCTTCCAGCTTGTAACCATGATGTAATATACAAAATGAGCGGGAGGCTGGGCGGGATACGTCATAAGGGGGATATTTTTTACCGGCGTTTTAGCTAATGTACCGCCACTCAGAGGGGCGGATACACTTTTTCCGCCCTGAAAGGTCGCGCAACCGGACAAATAAACAACAACTACTACAACAAGGATTTTTCTTGACATACATGCATAAAAAATTCGGGCGCACAATGAATTGCGCGCCCGAATTTTGAGTGATTAGTCCCCTGCGACTACTACGGTAGTGGTCCTGAAAATAATGTAATTTACATCCCGGATATCTACTGCGCCGATCTTCTGGACGCCGCCGTTCTGGGCGGCGGTGATGACGCCGGCGTCACCGGTTCTAAAAACCCAAAACCAGGTGGTCTGGGTGGCCTCTCCGATTTTGCTGCCGACTGAATTGTCGGTAACATCCCAGGGAGACGTACTGGCGCATCCTACCAGGACAAGCGCCACTACAAGGGCAGTGAGAAAAAGAATCTTCTTCATGGAATCCTCCATATTGGATTTAAGCTGAAGACACGGTAACAATTTTTGAAAATATTGTCAATACCCGCAATGAAATTTACCGGAAAAAAATACCAAACAGACAAAAAAAACAATAAAAAAAACCGTTGATTAGGGGTTATTGAGCTTGTTTCAATAAAAACCGCAAAAACCGGTTACCCAACGACCAATTTTGGAACCGGCCCGGCTTTCAAAGGGCTTCCGCTGCCCGGATTCTTCGTTTTTTCGCGGGGAAGATTCCGTTTTCGCGTTCCTATTCTCCCCACGCCGCGGCTACGGCGTCGTAGCGGCCAAGATCGACGAGGACGGCGCCGGCCGTCCGGGTGGCGGTGCGTATAACCGTTTCGCCTTCGGGGAGGGGCAGGTGTATGATCACCTCGCAGGGGCCGGGTTGTTCCAGGAGCCAGCGTTGCAGGGGGTAGAGCGCCTCGTCGCTGCCGGCCGCGCCGCCTTTCAGCATGATGTGTACGGCGTGGACCTCGGCGCGTCGGGAAGAGGCCTCTTCTTCGGCGGCGGCCTGTCCCCTGTTCCGCGCGGCGGACCGTTTGGCGCTTTTGGCCGCCTTTTCAAGATCGACAAGTTCGTTAACGATGAAATTTGCCTGGGTTTGTCCTTCCTTGCGGTACGAGTCTATTCTTCCCCGTACTCCGATGATTCCCTCTTCGCCTTCCTCATTGACAATGAGGCGCAGTTCATCACGGTACTGTTTCCAGGCGTCGGGGAAAAATTTGATGCTGATTTCGCCGCGGTAATCCGCCAGCGTTCCAAAACACATCTCGTTTCCCCTTTTGTCTTGAAAGGGCCGGTTCAGGGATTTAAGCGTGCCGATAAGGGTATAGGTTTTTTTATCCGCCGCAAGGGGCTTGCCAAGATCCAGGGTAACAAGCTGTTCCCAGGCTTCACGGTACTCGTCAAGGGGATGACCTGAGATGTAAAAGCCGATGAGCGTCTTTTCGGTGTTAAGCCTTTCCTGCCGTGAATATTCGGGCCAGATCTTGAACACAAAATCGGCGAAGGTTTTTTCTCCCATGGCCTCGAAAAGGTCCGACTGGCCCAGCTCCCGGTCCGCCTTTTTTTTGAGTGAATACTCAAGCGCCGCCTCGAAGTTTTTTACAAGCGTCTGACGGGTCTGGCCAAAGGCGTCGAAGGCTCCCGTCTGTATAAGGAGTTCCACTACCTTTTTGCCCACGGTATGTATGTTTACGCGGTCAAGAAAATCCATAAAATCGCGGTAGGGCCCCGCTTTACGGCAGGCGACAATTTCCTCGGCGGACCTGTCGCCTATTCCCTTGATCGCCTTGAGGCCGTAAACGACGCGGCCGTTGACGACGGCAAAGAGCCGGTCCGACCGGTTTATGTCGGGCGGATCGACGGAAATGCCCATGTCCTGCGTAACGGCAATGTATTCGGAAAGTTTGTCCTTGTCGGAGCTGTTTATTTCGTTGGAAAGGTTCGCCGCCATGAATTCCGCGGGAAAATGGGCCTTGAGCCAGGCGGTCCTGAACGACAGCACCGAATAGGCGGCGGCGTGGCTCTTGTTGAATCCGTAACCGGCAAAGGGGGCCAGAATGTCGTAGATACGCTCCGCGCTGGCGTGCGAAAAGCCCTGTTTTACCGCTCCGGCGATAAAGGGGCCTTTTTCCCTGTCGAGTATTTCCTTTTTCTTTTTTCCCATAGCCCGGCGCAGAAGATCCGCCTGGCCTGGAGTGTAGCCCGCTATCCTCTGGGCAACCTGCATGACCTGCTCCTGGTAAACAATGACGCCGTAGGTTTCCTTGAGAATGTCTTCCAGGCAGGGGTCGGGGTAGTGTATGGCCCGGGGATCCCATTTTGACGTGATGTACTGCGGAATGTACTTCATGGGTCCGGGTCTTCCCAGGCTTGTAAGCGCGGTCAATTCCCCTATGCTGGAAGGCTGCGACTGTTTGAGGTAGTCCTTCCACCATACTTTTTCAAACTGAAATATTCCCTCGTTTTTTCCTTCGGCAAGAATTTTGTAGGCCTCTTGGTCAAATTCATCCACGCCGGCAACGCTGAAACCGGCGTACTCGCCCCCCTTCTGCCGTATGATGTCTTCGGTAGTCTTGATAAGATCGAGGGTCTTGAGCCCCAGAAAATCCATTTTGACAAGCCCCTGTTTTTCCAGAAGCCCCATGGTGTACTGCGTGGCTATGCCGCCGGTCTTTGGGTCGCGGTACAGGGGCACATAATTGACAAGCGCCGTCTTTCCTATGACGACGCCGGCGGCGTGAAGGCTTGCGTGACGTTTCTTGCCTTCCAGCTTGCGGGCCAGGGCGAAGAGTTCCTGGTATTTCGGATTCTGTTCCGCCTCCTGGAGCTTCCTCGCGCCGACCAAAAGATCCGCGTATTTGGGATCTTCGGGATCGGGTTTGAAGGCTTTTTCCAGCGTCATCTTGGGATCTTTTTGAATAAGATTGGCTATCGCCACCGATTCGGCAAGGGGAATGTCCAGCGCACGGGCCACATCCTTGAGGACCTGTCTTGCCCCCAGCGTCCCGAAGGTGATGATCTGCCCCACCCTGTCCTTGCCGTATTTTTCCGTCACGTAGTCGATCACTTCTTCGCGCCTTTCGTTGCAGAAGTCCACGTCGAAGTCCGGCATGGTGTTGCGTTCAGGGTTGAGGAAACGCTCGAAGAGGAGGCTGTATACAAGGGGATCGATGTCGGTGATTCGTAGCGCGTAGGCGACAATGGAACCCGCGCCGGAACCGCGGCCGGGTCCCACCGGTATGCCCCGGTTTTTCGCCCAGTTGATAAAATCCGCGACAATGAGGAAATAGCCGGTAAAGCCCATCCGTATGATCACATCCAGTTCGTACCGGGCCCTTTCGCCCGCTTCCTGGGGCATGGACGGGTAGCGTTCGGCAAGGCCCTTCATCGCGATGTGCCGTAAATATTCGTCGGCGTTATCGAAACCCTGGGGAATCTCGAAGTCCGGAAGCAGGGGGCCGGGACTTGGAATATCGGTGACGCAGCGCTCGGCGATACGGACGGTGTTGCTGATGGCCTCGGGAATATCGGGGAAAAGGGCCGCCATTTCATCGCCCGATTTGAAGTATTCGTTCCCCGTATAGCGCATGCGCCTTCTGTCGGAACGCTTCTTGTTGGTGGAAATGCACAGGAGAACGTCCTGCGCGGCGGCGTCGCTTTTTTCTATAAAATGAACGTCGTTGGTAGCGGCCAGGGGAATGCCCGTGCGGCGCGATATACCGGCAAGCGCCGCGTTGACCGTACGCTGATCCTCAATACCGTGATCCATGATCTCGAGGTAGAAATTGCCGTCGCCCACAAGATCCCGGAACCAGCGCGCCCGCGCCTCCGCCTGGTCAATGTTTCCCTTTCGTATAAGCGCGGGAATTTCCCCGGCAAGACAGGCCGAAAGGCAGATAAGCCCGGAATGGTATGTGACAAGAAGCTCCTGGTCAATGCGGGGTTTGTAGTAAAAGCCTTCGGTGTAGGCAAGGGAAGAGAGCTTGAGCATGTTAAGGTAGCCTTCCCGTGACGCCGCCAGGAGAACAAGGTGAAAGTACTTGTTTTCGTTTTCCGAGCCTTTTTTGTCGAACCGGGAGCCCGGCGCCATGTAAAATTCGCTGCCGACAATAGGATGAATCCGGTTTTCAGGGGCGACAGGATGATCCTCGTCCCCCATGCAGGCGTACACGAAGTCCAGAACCCCGAACATGTTGCCGTGATCGGTAATGGCCAGGTGCTTCATCCCCAGGGAACGGGCCTTGGCGGCAAGCCCCTTTACCGGGGCGGCCCCGTCAAGCAGGGAAAAGTCGGAATGGACGTGAAGATGGACAAAATCGGTCATGCGGTTATGGTAGACCGGAAATCCCCTTCCCGCAAGGGCCGGAATGGAGCATACTGACATCATGAAGATAGAACTGTTTACCTTCTGCGATTTCGCCCAGGAGAACGGCGGCAAACTGACCGTCGTCGGGACCTTTGACACCATCATTTCGCGGAATTTTCCCTGCGTTCATCCCCAGCTTTCCGTGGTAATACGCATACGTTTTGATCTCTGGGAATTTTCCGGGCACGCCTTCCGCATTGAGACGCGGGATCTTGACGGCGAGATGAGCATGGACACCATTTCGGGCAATGTGGACGTAAAAGGGGCGGGAAACGCCACCGCCGTTTCCCATCTTGTGTTCACCGTCTCGAACCTGCACTTCAGAAGCAGCGGCGTGGTGAATTTTGTCCTTTATATAGACGACAAGGAGCTCAGTTCCATTCCTCTGTACATCAGAAAAGGATAGGTGCTGTTCAAACAGGTTTTTCAAACTTTTCGGACAGCCCCTTGTGGTTAACATGAGCAGTGCCGGGCCGTCCGTTTGACACACGTTCCGCCCGCGATACGGTGTCTCCATGGGTAAAGGAAGCGCCGGTCCCGGTTTGCTTCCCGCTTCCCGCTTGGTACCAAAACCCTTACCCCCCCACAGATAGCGTGGATTTTTCCGGATATACCCCATACACCACTTTATATAGCGCCGGTTATGGCCGGAAAAGGGCCGCCCGCGCCGCCGGAAAGGACGGAAACAGCCGTTTTGACCCGGGAGATCGCCATTATAACCCGGGAAATTTTCATTTTAACCCGGGAAATTTTCGTTATAACCCGGGAAATTTTCGTTATAACCCGGGAAATTTTCATTATAACCCGGGAAATTTTCATTATAACCCGGGAAATTTTCATTATAACCCGGGAAATTTTCGTTATAACCCCAGTTATTTTTGGTATAACCACCTTACGCAGATGTTTCAAAATCGAAGAATTTTACCACGGACGGCACTGACAAACACGGACAAAGCCCGATTTTTGACCCGAAGGTCCGTGCTTTCTGTGTGGTCGGTGGTTAATACTGTTCCTGCGTAACATGAGTTATAACACAGTTATGCGCCATGCCCCCCAAATTGGTTGGAGTATACTTGAAAATAACAAGATATACTGGTTAACATGGTGGGGAAGGCAAAATTTTTTTGTCCCCCAAGCCGGGCTTCGGGGACACGTCCCTCCGCAACAAAAGCGTTACCCGCTTGGACGGCAAACATACAAAATTTTGTTGGCGGGACAATGAAACCGCAAAGGAGTGTTATTTCAATGGCGAATAACAAATTATTTATGGTGGGAATGGCGACGGCGCTGTTATTCGGATTGGTTTTGACGGGCTGCGCCAGCACCGGGGGCGACAGTGGCGCGGAAGACCCTGCTGCTGTTGCGGCGGCGGCGCAGTTGGCCGCAGACCTCAACGCCATCAAAGCGAAGAGCGCGACGGTGAAGGGCGCCACGGTAAGGATTTCAGGCGGAGTGGATCTCGCAACCGGCCTCACTGTGCCTCCGGGCGTTACGCTTGACGTAACGGCAGGCAGCGCGGCGCTTGGGCTTGGCGACAACGCGGCCTTTACCGTGAACGGCACGGTAGTCGCGGGGCTTGGCAAGGTCCGCATGGAAGACACCGCAAGGGGGGCGGCCATCAACGGGAGCGGGACTATCCGTCTTAAGGGTAAGGGCTACCTCCTCCGGGTCGAAGGTAACAAGAATAACGCTAACACGAAACTCACCCTTGACGGCGTTACGCTGGTCGGACTGAAAAACAACAGCAAAGCGTTGGTATATGTGGGTAAAGGCGGCGAGTTTGTCCTTGAAAGCGGCGCGATTACGGGCAACACCAACGACGATGAAGGCGGCGGTGTGTTTGTCGACGGGAACGGCACGTTTACGATGGAAGGCGGCGAGATAAGCGGCAACGAAGCCAACGGCGCCGGCGGCGGCAGTGGCGGCGGCGGTGTGTTTGTCGAGGAGAACGGCACGTTTACGATGAAAGACGGCACGATTAGCAACAACCAAGCCTACATGGCGGGCGGCGGTGTGCTTGTCGTCGGCGCGTTCACGATGGAAGGCGGCGCGATAAGCGGCAACACCGCCAGCAAGGCGGGCGGCAAGCAGCTCGGCGGCGGCGTGCGTGTCGACGACAAGGGCATGTTCACAATGACCGGTGGCGTGATAAGCGGCAACACCGCCGGCAAGGACGGCGGCGGTGTGCGTGTCAACCGCACGTTTACGATGACCGGCGGCGAGATAAGCGGCAACGAAGCCAACGGCGACGGCGGCGGGGTGCATGTCGCCAGCGATGTCGGCGGCACGTTTACGATGTCCGGCGGTACGGTTTATGGCAAGAATGAAGCCAATGAGACGCTGAAAAACACCGCCGCTACAGGCGCGGCGGTCTACAACGGGGGCGGCAACAGCAAAGAGGACACCGTCACCAGCTATCCCTAACCCAATAGTCCCCTGGCGGGGTTGGCCGCAAGCGCGGCTGTCCCCGCTTTTTTGTGCGGGGGCACGGCGTATAACAGGACTGTTTACGCTTTTTTGTCCTGTAGGCCTTACCGGGCCTTTGGCGGCTTGGCTTCCGCAACGGCCAGGTCATTCCGCTGCGCTTTATTCCCGCTTTCTGATTGACCGCGCAAGCGGTCTACTATACTCCGCCATGTTTTGTCGTAAACAGCCGGAGCGTTATGTGCAATTGTGCCTTAACATTGTAAAAAATGAAAATATTCCATAAAATAGAGTTGTTCAATAACTTCAGTTATTGAACAAATTCCGCTTCAATCAACAAAATAGTTACATTTTATGGAATATCAAGATAAAATAGCCAAACAATTGTCTTTACAAAACTTTTGTTCAATCATACAATGAATTCATGGAGGTATATGATGTTAGTTGTTCAAGGGTATTTTGAGGCCGGACGGTTTATTTCTGATACCCCGGTTGTTATTCCTGAAAAGAAAAAGACTATTATAACTGTATTGGATGAAAATATTCAAAAAACTGATCAGGAAAAAATATGGGATGAATTCAGAGAAGCAATCGAAAGAAGCAACGAAGAACTTTCTGACTATATTCCGCGATTGAACCTTGCCCGAACGGTGGATTTGTGAATACATATGCACTTGATACCAATATAATTTCATATTACCTAAAAAAGAATCATGAAATTATCAATAAAGTGAGTGTTGAGATAAAAAACGGTAATAGAATTGTAATTCCGCCTATAGTCTATTTTGAAATAAAACGGTG
>JAIRXH010000128.1 GCA_031268385.1 Treponema sp.
GCTTCTTCCCGGTCCGCTTCTTCCAGTTCCGCAAGGTATTCTTCCATCCTCCTGTCCAGTCGCCGTATCCGCTCTTTCAGCTTCCCTTCCGTATAATTCCGTTCTTTGCTGTTGACCGCCTTGAACTTGCTCCCGTCTATCGCCAGCAACTCTTTGCCATACAATCCCAGCTTCACGCACAGTTTCACAAATCCTTTGAACACGTTCTGTAACGCCTCGCCGTTCCGCCGCCTGAGTATACCCTGCCGCCGGAACTTTTAACACAGTCTGAGCTCTCAGGCCCCTCGAGCCTTGGAGTTTTCGCTCCGCGAAAACTCCCCAGCCGAAGACAAAGCGCCGGCTTTGGCTTCGGCCTTCTTGTCATTTTGATACAAAAGTATCACACTGACCAAAAGGAGCAGGTGATAAACAAGTTTATCACTTCCGGTTTACGCGCCGGTAAACCGGCTTTTTATAGGAGTAACCATGCTGACACCCAAAGTGGAAAACCGCATTACCCAATATCTGAAATTCCTCAAGCCCCTGCGCTACCGGGAAATTTCCCCGCTTGCTTTTGAATATTTTGAAACGGACAAGACTTTCCGCGCTCCGCCCGAAAAGGTCCAGTGGAAAAAAATCACAAACCAGTTCCCGTACGGAACACCCTGGCACTGCGGCTGGTTCCGGGCGGGCTTCAAAAGTCCGAAGGCCGCGGGCAAACCGGGCCGCTTTTTTCTCCGGGTCATTCCCAACGCCGATTCCCTTGTCTTTATCGACGGAAAACCGGCGGGCGCTTTCAACTCCTTCCATCACAAGATTGCCGTTCCCGCCGACGGCAGGGAACATGTTCTTCACCTTGAAGCCTACGAAGGCCACCCCTATCCGGGGATGCATCCCTTTCAGGGCAGAACAATCATGCTTACTTTGGGAAGGCAGATTCCCGATTATCCCAACACCTTTGAAGGCGGAAGCCTCCTTGAACGGCTGGAACCGGTTTATTCGCTTTACTACGATGTGAAATGTCTCTTTGAACTTGCCCTTTCCCTGGACAATAATTCCCTCAGAAAAGCCCGCATTCTAAAGGGGCTTTACGACTCTCTTATGGAAATTCCTTTTGACGGGGAATACCTTTACGGCGGCGAAAAACGGCCGGACGAAGGCATCGAAAAACGCGCCCTGGCGGCATCAAAAAAAATCGCCCCGCTGCTTGCGGCAAAAAACGGGACTACCGCGCCGGAAGTGCACCTTACAGGCCACGCCCATATCGACCACGCCTGGCTCTGGCACATAGGGGAAACGGAGCGCAAGGCGGCCCGGACCTACATGAACATGGCGGCTCTTGCCCGCGAATATCCCGAATTTGTGTTCATCCAGAGCCAGCCCTGCCAGCTTGAGATAGTCAAAAACGAATATCCTGAAATTTTCGCCGTCGTAAAGGAAACCTTCAGGAAGGGAAACTGGGAACCCAACGGCGGTATGTGGGTAGAGGCCGACTGCAATGTGACGGGGGGCGAATCCCTTGTCCGTCAGTTTCTTGTCGGCAAGGCGGCAAACCGTGAAATGCTGGGATCGGAAAAGGGCTTTGTCGAGGCGGATACCCTTTGGCTGCCCGATGTCTTCGGCTATGCGGCGGCGCTGCCCCAGATCCTCGCCGGCTGCAGAATAAAATACTTTGTGACAAGCAAGATCAACTGGAACGATACTACCCGTTTCCCTTACGATACCTTTATCTGGCGCGGCATAGACGGTACGGGCGTTAAAACACACTACATTTCCTCATGGTCGCAGGGTTACAACGGCCGGGTAAGTCCCGAAAGCCTCAAGGAAATCTGGAACCAGGTACAGCACAAGGAATTACAGGGGGGCGTCGTTAAATCCATAGGCGAAGGCGACGGGGGCGGCGGCACGGCAAGGGGGGATCTGGAAGAGGCCCGGCGTCTTGCCAATCTTGAAGGGGCTCCCCGTTCAGGCTGGAAAAAAGTATCGGCGGCGCTCGACAGTATCTTCAAAAAAGGCGGCCCCTGGCCCGAGTGGCGGGGCGAACTTTATCTGGAACTGCACAGGGGAACCTACACCACCCAGGCAAAAACCAAGATGTATAACCGCCGTCTGGAATTCGCCCTGAGGCATGTTGAATTCCTCGCCGCCGCCCTGGCTCTTGAACGGGGCCTTCCCTATCCCCATGAACAGCTTCTTGAAAACTGGAAAAGGCTCCTCACCAACCAGTTTCACGACATCATCCCCGGATCATCGATACACCGGGTCTATGCCGAAGCCGAAGCGGCCTACAGGACAATTGAAACGGAACTTTCACAGCTTGCCGGAACACTGCGGCAAAAGCTGGCTGCGGGCACGGAGGGGGTCACGATATTCAACGATCTTTCATGGGAACGCCGGGACCCGGTAAGCATGCCGGCCGCCGGACTGGGAAAAATTACGGCGCTGAAATCGTCCGTTGTTCCCGCCGCCTCCGCCCTCAGGGGAAGCGGCGGATCGGCCGGGCTTCGCGCCCTTGCCGCGCAGGGGATCTACCCTGTTCAGCGTTACAGGGATCTTGACGGCAGGGAAACCGCCGTCTTTATTCCTTTCCTGCCCGCAATGGGCTGGACCCGTTTTTCGGGAACGGAGCTGCCTTCCAAAACGGATGCGGGCGGCGGAAACCTTTCTTCACCGTTTGAGTATTCGGGAAAAAGTCTCAAAACCCCGTTCTACCGCGTCGTTTTTGACAGGGCAGGAAGAATATCGGCTCTGCGGGACACAAGGGGAAAACGGGAACTTGTGGCGGGCGGAGGATTTTTTAACGGCTTCATAAGCGCGCGGGACGTGCCCGTTCTCTGGGAAGCGTGGGACGTTGATTCCGACTGGACCAAATACCTTGAAGAAGAAACCCGCCTTGTATCCACCAGCGTTGCCGCCGACGGCCCGGTCTGTTTCATCCTGCGCAGACAGTACAAAATAGGCGATGCTTCCGTCCTTACCCAGGATACGGTTTTCTACGCGCTGGAAAAGCGGATAGATTTTATCACCAAAATAGACTGGCGTGAAAAGCGGCGGCTTCTCAAAGTCTCCTTTGATACGGCGATAGACGCGGCCCAGATCCGCTGTGAAGTACAGTACGGCCATCTTCTGCGGAACACCCACCGGAACCTTCCCCACGACCGGGCAAAATTTGAGATCTGCGCCCACAAGTGGGTTTCCCTGGAAGAGACGGGCGGCGGCATCGCCCTCCTCAACGACAGCAAATACGGCCACGATGTGGAAGGCGGCCGCGTCAGGCTTACCCTGCTCCGCTCCCCTACCGCCCCCGACGAAGACGCGGACAGGGGAGAACAGCGCTTCATCTATTCCATCCTACCCTTTACCGGGGGTTTTGGTGAATCCAGGGTGGTCCGCGCGGGATACGAACTCAATGCCGGCGCCGTTGTGGAATGCAATTCCGCCGCTCCTGAACCGCGGGGCAGATCCGCAAAAGGCGGAACAGGGGATTATTCTTTCTTTTCTGTTGATTCAGGCGGAATAATCGCCGAAAGCGTAAAGGCGCCTGAAACAGAAAAGGGGAAAGTCAAAAGCTGCGTCATCCGCCTGTATGAAAGCCTGGGCGGGAAAGAACGGGCAGTGCTGCGCTTTTCCCGGAATATCGCGTCCGCGTACCTTACGGACATGCTTGAAGGAAACCCCAAACCCCTCAGAACTTCGGAAAAGGAATTTGCCCTGCAGTTCAGAGCCTTCGAGATCAAGACGGTACTGGTGCATTTCAGGTAGAACAACGCTGATTGGCGGCAGCCTCTCAAAAATTCCTTTGATATGGCAATAAAAGGGGCCTGGAGCCATACCGGACATTCTCTCCCTTCCCGGATATTCGGATAAAAACGGCCGTTATCTCCGCTGTTTTCCGCCGTACCACCCGGCGGCTGTTGCCTGAAAAATGGGTCCTTTTATGGTGAATAATATCGAAAAAGAAAAAATAACCGCAAAAAATATCTATTTTTCTTGACAAATCACAGTTCCAATATAATATTAAGGCATACGATATATCGAAAACGATAATATTAGGAACAAATGTGGAAAATGCGGGATATTCAATAGCTGTTGATCTGGGCGCCAGCGGTTCAAAAATGGCGGCCGCGCGGGTACACGGCGGCGTTGCAAGCCTGGAAGATGTGTATACGTTCCCCAATGTTCCGCTTAATCTGGGGCCCGGCCTGTACTGGGACATCTTTGATCTTTACCGGCATATCCTTAAAGGGCTTTCATGGTTTGGTTCAAAATATGGAAAACCAAAAAGCATAGGCATTGACAGTTGGGGCGCGACCTACGGTTTTCTGGATGCCCAGGGACGCCTTGCGGAACCCGTTTTTCACTATCGCGACAAAAGGACCGCAGGGGTTCCTGAAAAACTATACGACCGTCTTTCCAAACGGGAAATTTTCGCCCTGACCGGCTGCCAATGCGCCTCCAGTTATACACTCGTACAGCTTTACGCTTCGGTACTGCAGGGGGACGCAATCCTTTCAAGCGCGAAACATCTGGTTCTGCTGCCGGATCTTCTGGCTTATTTCCTCGGCGGCGTCCTTTCCACGGAGCGGACCATTGCCGGAACCACCGCGATGCTGCAACCGTCCCAGCAGGACTGGAGCAGGGAACTTCTGTCCACCCTCGGTATACCGGCCGGGTTTTTGCTGCCCCTCACCAGTACCGGCATGATTAAAGGACATTTGAGCCCTTCCGTCGCCGATGAAACCGGGCTGGGAGCCGTTCCAATTGTCTCGGCGATTGGCCATGACAGCGCCGCGGCGGTTGCGGCTATCCCGGGTTTTGATGAAGACGGTCTTTATGTCAGCATCGGGACAAACATAAGCATGGGAATGTACCGGGACACGCCGGCTCTGGATGACGCCTTCTATGAAGGGGGATTCAAAAATACCGGCGGCGACGGGGAAAAGATCATTGTGTACCGCGATTTCCCCGCCGCGTGGATGCTGAACCGCCTGTACGACGAATGGATAAAAACGGACGCCTCTTTAACCTTCAACGCTCTTGATGTTTTTGCCTCCCAAATGGAACAGGGGGAATTTTTTGATATTGAAGATCCTCTGGTTCAGGAAGCCGGCGGGGTAATGTCCCGGACAATTGCTTCTCTTGTTGAAAAAACCGGCCGGCCGGCTCCCCGGTCACGGGAGGCTTTTGCGGCAAGTGTTATAAAGAGCATCGCGCTGCGTGTACGTTACTACGCCCGCCGGTTGATCCGGCTTCGGGGAAAAGACTTCGGCAGAATTTGGCTTATCAGCGGGGGAACACGGTACAGGAATTTGGTCTCCGCCATTGCCGGCGCGCTGGAAAGGCCCGTATACGCGGGGCTTCCCTACGCGACCCTTCTGGGAAACGCGGTATCCCAATTTTACGCACTGGAAGATTTGGACAGAACCCTCTACAGGGAGAAAAATACGGGGAATTCTTTTTTTACGGAAATCAGGCCCCCCGCGCACCCGGACTGGTCCGGGTATGAGGATTGGGCCGCAGACAATAACATACTGCCGTTAAATCGGAGTAGCAACGGAGGATTGCATGGACATCAGGATAATTAAGGACATTCTGGAAGTGTGCCGGCGGCTTGATCAGAAAGGGCTTGTAAACGCCTACGAAGGGAACATATCGGTCCGGCAGAAAGGATTGATATACATAACACCGGCCGGTAAAAACAAGGCATTCCTGGATGAAGAGATGATCTGCGTGCTGGAAGAAGACAGCCTTAAACAGATTGGCGGTAAATTTCCCCCTTCCTCGGAAGTCCCGCTTCATGTCAACTCGTACCAAACACGGTCAAATATCAGCGCCGTGATACACTGCCACCCCCCCTATCTTACGGCCTTTGCCCTGGATCACCGGCCGGTAAAGACCAAAGCGTATCCTGAAATGATGGGTAATTTCAAGGAAATTCCCGTTGCCCCCTATGGAAGGCCCGGAACGCCCGACATTTTTGAACCGGCGCGGCAATTCATCAAAAAATACGACGGCGTACTGCTGGCCAATCACGGGATCCTGGTTGTCGGTAAAGACGTGTATGACGCAATGAACAAGGCCGAAGCCATGGAAGCTATTGCGCGGGTTCTGTCTATTGCGGAACAGGTCGGAAAGCCGGTGGATCTTCCGGATGATGAATGCGCTTTCTTCCTCGCCAAGTAGCGTCAGGAAAAGAGCGGAAAAAACACAGGAAAAACAAACAGTTTGTTTGTTCATAAATTTTTTGGAGGGTTAGAATGAAGAACAAAAGAACAATTGCGTTAGTACTGCTTGCGGTACTTGCCGCCGGCAGCGTTTTCGCCAGTCCGGGAAGAGATGGAACGGCTCCTGCCGCGGGTACGCAGACCGAAGTCAAAATTTTGACATGGACACCAATTCCCAGGACCATGGAAAAGATGATCGCGGCATTCCAGGCGAAAAACCCCGATATCAAGGTTACATTCAACAATATGAACTACAACCCCCAGTACCTTGCCGCACTTTCCGCCGGCGCCGGTTCAAACAGCCTGCCCGACATCATCGCCTTGCAGCCCGGTTCCCTGACCCAGCAGTACAGGAATTATCTCATCGATCTGACTCCCTATATGGCCAAATCCTGGGGAAACGGCTGGGCCGACAAATTCTACAAAATCGACGCGGATCAGATGAAACTTGGCAATCCCGCCGGGGACAATTCGGTGTACATTGTTCCCTGTGAATCCCAGATTATTGATATATGGTACAACAAAACTCTGTTTGAACAACTGGGAATCAAGGTGCCTGGCACCTGGGCCGAACTGAAAGCCGCGTCCGCCGCACTGTCTTCCAGGGGTTACGCCCCGCTGTATTTCGGCGGCGCCGACGGATGGCAAAAGATCAACCTGTTTCTGATGCTTTCCGAACAGCTTGCCCCCGGAGAAGTCTACACCGCCCAGGAAAGCAAAAGCCAATGGACCAGCGCCGGCATGGTAAGGGTCATGGAAGCATGGAAAGATTTTTATACCAATGTGGCCCAGATCGGCTCCCTTTCAAACCTCGCCTATCCTGACGGAGTAGGACAGTTTGTGGCCGGCCGGGTCGGCATGGTAGCGCTGGGTTCATGGTGGCCCCAGGAATTTACCGCTCCCGACGCTCCCCCCAATGTAAAAAACTGGGTTTTTGATCACTTCTTCCTTCCCTCCTTCAATCCGGGCGGGCAGGCGAGTCCTCCCATAGGCGGAATGGATTTTGGTTTCGGCATCACCAAGAATTCGAAAAATCCGGACGCCGCGTGGCGTGTGCTTGAATCCTTTACCGCCGGGGAAGGCATACAGGCATCGGTAGATGACCTTAATAACCTGCCGGCCGTCAAGGGCATAGCGCCCCAGGCGACAAATATTCCGGCGAGCATCAAGGAGCAGATCGGCCGGTACAACGCGGTTCTCGATCAGGCGCGCAACCAGCGCTTCAGCAACCCCGAGGTTGAAACCGCGCTGCAGAATGCCATGGACGGCGTCGCGACGGGACAGTTGACTCCCCAAGCGGCCCTCCAGCAGGTTCAGGCTGTCCAGAATCGTGTAAGCAGATAAGAAGGTACGGAAGGTAATAACGCGCCATGACGGCAGACCGCCGCCGCTCCGGGCATCCGGACATTTCAACCGCGGTCTGCCGTACCGCCCGCGTTTTGCCTTTCGCGCCTGCCTTGGGAACTTCCGGAAACCTGTCCGGGTTTTCGGAAGTTCCCCTGTCAATGATTTTTTGAGAGGAAAAAGATGCTGAAAAAAATATTGGGATCAGGATACTGGTTTTTGGCTCCCGCGTTTGTATTTTTTTTCTTTTTTATTTTGTATCCCATCATCTTTGTAGTTTCAGGCAGCTTTTTCAGCTGGTCAACCCTGTCCGAAATGAAATTTACCGGTCTGGGCAATTACCTTGAAATTATGACCGACCGGGTATTCAGAATTACCATGCGCAATACGGTGCTGTGGTTTTTCATCACGATTTTCGTCCAGGCGGCAATAGGTTTTTCCCTTGCGTATGTCATCGAAGAAAAATTGGTAAACGGTAAAACTTTTTTCAGAACCCTGTTCTTTATTCCGGTGGTAACTTCGGTTGTTGTTATCGCGATCATCTGGTCAAATCTGTATTCCCCCTATAACGGACCCATCGGCAATTTTCTGTCCAAAATAGGGTTGAAGGGGCCGTTCAATTTTCTTGGGGACGTGCACAATGTCATCTTCGCCCTTATCGTAGTGAATATTTTTGAATGGACCGGCTGGTCAATGGCTCTGTATATTGCCGGCCTGTCGGAAATGCCGGTCGAAATGAAAGAGGCCGCCCTTATCGACGGAGTTACCGGTTTTCCCCTGATCTGGCGTATATACCTCCCGGTTCTTTCCCATGTACATAAATCCCTTATCATGCTCGGGGTTATAGGTTCTCTTCAAACCTTCGCGCTTATCTACAGCATGACATCGGGCGGCCCCAATTCCGCAAGCGAGATGCCGGGAACCTATATCTTCCGCACGGGCTTTACCATGCAGCGCATGGGGTACGCTTCGGCCATTTCAACGGTAATACTGATCTTCACCCTGATCATTACGATCTTTCAGATGACGGTATTGAAATCCGGAAATTTGTCGATTGGAAGAGGGGGAGAAGCATGAACGAGATGCGGTTAAAACGGCGGCAGTGGTTCTGGATAATCCTGCTTCTGGTAATTGGATACATCTGGATGATCCCCCTTGTCTACATGATAAGCATGTCTTTTAGAACGCCGGAAAACGCCTTTAATCCGGCGCTGTTCACGCTGCCCATGACGCTGCACAATTACAAACTGGTCATTACGGAAAATCCCCTGCATGTGCATTTCTTTGTAAGCCTTGTCATCAGCCTGACCAGCGTTACTATTGTCACCCTGGGCGCCGCCATGGCGGCTTTCGGCTTTACCCGGAAGGATGTTAAATTCAAAAAAATTCTGTACAGCACCCTTCTGGCTACCCTCATGGTACCCACCAGCGCCATCGTCATCCCCTTAACTCAGCTCAACTCGGTCATGGGCTGGCTCAACACGTTTCAGGGCCTGATCTTCCCCTATTCGGCGCTTGGAATACCCTTTGCGCTGGTTATTCTCAAGGGCTTCATGGATGCCGTTCCAGGGGATCTGGAAGACGCGGCTATGATCGACGGATGCGGAAACTGGCGCCTGTTTTTCGGAATTATTTTATACATGCTAAGACCCGGCATCATTGTCGTGGTAATCTGGGAATTTATGACCTGCTGGAATGAATTTTTCCTCGCCCTTGTTACAATGTCGGAACAGATGGTAAAACCGCTCCCCCTCATACCGATGCAGTATTCGGGAATGTACTTCAGCAGGCCAAACGCGCTGTTCGCCATTCTGGTTCTTGTTTCAATTCCGATGATTCTGTTTTACGTCATCATGTCAAGAAAATTCATGCAAGGCTTAACGAGCGGCGCCATTAAGGGATAATATTGTTCCATGAATACGCCAGCGGTTACCGACTCAATTGTACAGAACAGAAAGTTGTACCGGCGCAACAGGGTCCTGGACATAATCAGGACAAAGGCGGGGGTTTCCCGCTATGACATCAAGAAGATTACGTCCTACAGCATAGAAACCGTTCTGGGCATTACCGGCGAACTGCTCAAGGAAGGACTCATTTACGAAGAGGCCAGCCGGGGAGCCCGGATAGGACGCCGGCCGGTATCCCTGTACATCAACGCCAAGGGAGGTTATTTTGCCGGCGTTGAATTTAACAGCCAGCGTATTCAGGGCGTCATGCTGAATTTCGCCAAAGAGCAGATTCACGGTGAAATGCTCCCGGTAAGCGCCGATGACGATGCCGCGGTTCTGCTCGAAAAGGTAGAGACGGTTATTGAACGCCTGCTTGCCGCGCGGCCTTCCGGGGGGAAGAAGGTAATCGGCATTGGACTGGGTCTTCCCGGTTTTTTCGATCCCGAAACCGGAGAGGCGATAAGCTATGATTTTCTGCCTTCCTGGAAAAACATACCCATAAAAAAAATAATAGAAGACAGGTTCAAGCTCCCCTGTTTTATTGAAAACAACGTAGCCGTTATTGCCATGGCTTACCGGTGGCTTATGTTCCGGGAAGAACCGGAAGATTTTCTTTTCGTGTCCATCCGCACCGGAGTACGGATCGTCCCCTGGTACGGCGGCCGGTTCATCTTTGAGGGAAAAAGCTATGTCGGGCAGTTGGGGCATGTCAAAGTGCCCGGTTCAAACCGGCTTTGCAACTGCGGCGAAAGGGGATGCCTCAATGCGGAGATAACCGATCCTGGAATACGGAACAAGATGATAGAGATGATTCTTAACCATCGTCTGGAGGAAATTTCCGGCAGGATAAACGGAAACCTGGAAAGTTTGAACGTAGACATGCTTAAGGAGGCGGTACTGCGGAAGGATCCGCACGCCATTGATCTTGTCCAGGATTCGGCGGTTAAACTGGGCCACTGCCTGGGAATGATGGTCGATATTTTGGCCCCCAATGTCATTGTTCTTTCCGGGAAACTGGTAAGCCTGGGCGGCATCTTCATGGACGCTGTAGAAAAGGGCATACGGCAAAATACCATAAACGGCGGCGCTTCCAAGATACGGCTTGTCAATTCCACCCTTGAAGACAATGCCGGAGCCTGGGGGGCCGCGGTTCTGGCGCTGTTGAGAAGTTTCGAGTTTGAAACCCTGCAAATTTAAACACGCGGTTTTCATCCGCTGTTACCGGAGAGTAATATGACAACTGTTAAAATTCTGGATGTTCTTAAAGAGATGTGTTCCCGGAAGGAAGTGCTCGTCTCCTTTAACCTCTTTAACAACGCGTCCATCAACGGCGTCCTCAGAGCGGCAAAAAAAGTAAACCGGCCGGTCATTCTGGGGATTACCGAACGTGATCTTGCCCATTATGGCCCTGAAGAACTGGTAGAAACGGTGCGGATCAAGGCGGAACGGTTCGGGGTAATTACCGCCCTTCACCTGGACCACGGGATGAGCCTTGAAATGGCCGTCCGGTGTATCCGGGCCGGTTTTTCGTCGGTAATGCTCGATCCTTCCGGTCTTGAGCCGGAAAAAAGGATCCCGGTAGTCCGCGAAGTAATGGATTTTGCCCGTTCCGTCGATGTAATGGTGGAAAGCATGGTGGGTCAATTGAAGCTGGCCCTTGACGCGATACAGGGAGAGGGTTCTTCAAAAGAAGAATTGACCGACCCGGGCGAAGCCGCCTGTTTTGTTCGGGAAACGGGAATAGATATTCTGGCGGTTTCTGTAGGCACCGAACATGGCAGCGCCATCGCGGGAAAGCAGGAAGAGATAGACATGCCCAGGCTCAGGGCCATCGCCGGGGCGGTTCCGGTCCCACTGGTAGTTCACGGCGGCAGCGGCGTTTCCGAAGACCAGCTGCGGGAACTGCGAAATTACCATGTAGGCAAAATGAATATAGGCGGAGCGATCCGGGTAGCCTATACCAGGGCCATCATGAAGGCTTTGACGGAGCATCCCTACATGGACATGAATGACGCCGATGCCGCCGGAGAAGAGGCAATCTGCGAAACGGCGGCCGGCAAATTACGGATACTAAGCTGTTAATATGCGCGACTGTTATGTCGGGATAGACATTGGAACTACCAACACCAAGGCGGCGATTCTCCATACCGACGGAACACTGGGGCTGCCCCTGAAGGCGGCTACGCCCTTTTACTCCGCCCATGGAGCGATCTTCTTTAACCTTTCGCTTTTGGAAAATATAATCGGAGATTTCAGAAAAAAAATACGGAAACGTTACCGCATTCTGGGCATTTCCTTTACCAGTGTGGGAGAATCGGTGGTTCCGGTACGAAACGGAAAAGCCCTGGCAGATCCCCTGTTTTGGAACGATCCTGTCACCGAAAATACGGCCCGTAACACGCCGGTTACTAATGAAGAATGTAATCCTGAAATGAACCGGAAGGGAAAAACAAACGCCACCCTTTCGATCTATAAAATTTTATGGATGCGGAATGTTTTGCGGACGGAAGAACCGGAATTCTGGCTTTCCATCGCGGGCTATTTCATGTACCGTTTTACCCGTGTTCCCTGCTGGGATTATTCGCAGGCAAGCCGCACCATGCTTCTGGATATTGACAGGGGCGCATGGAGCGATGATCTTCTGCGGCGTTTTGATCTGCAAGACCGGCTGCCCCGGATCTGCGCAATGGGCTCCCGTATCGGGCAGGATGAGGAAGGCGTTTCCTATGCCCTGGGCGGACATGATCATATCACCGGTCTTTTTTGCATTGAAACCCTGGCCGAAAAACGTCCTTTTATTTTTGACTCAATAGGTTCTTCAGAATCCATGGTAACACTGACGGATTCCCGGAAATTCCGTTCCGGGTCCGGCGAAATATGCATAGGCGCGGCCTTTGGCCCCGGCAGTTTTTACGCTCTTAACGCCATAATCTATTCGGGAGTCCTCATGAAATTCATCGCCGGGCTCGGCGGCGGCGATACGGACGCCTTCTTCGCGGTCATGAACGGAAGGCTTTTGAATTCGGCGTCACCCCCGGAAAAGATCTTTCCCATCATCGCCGGGGGAGATCCGGTCATGGGACTTGAAAAATCAGGGCTTTCGCTTGTCAACCTGCCTGTAGACACAGATATTGTCCGGCTGACCCACGCGGCCTATGTCTATATGGCCGCCATGGCCAGGCTTAACATTGACAGACTCGGCAGTTATACCGATCCTGGAGCCCTCGTCATTGCGGGCGGCGGCGGAACCGTCAACAGCCTGTACCTGCAATACCGTGCGGCGGTTCTTGACCGTCCTGTTTATGTTGCGCCCTCGGCCGAAATGGGAGGCATAGGAGCCGCCCTTTGTGCGGCCAGGGCATTAAAGGATGAAAAGACGCCTCTTGCCTTCGGCCGGAACCAGCCTCTTCGTATTATCCAGCCGGATTACAAATGGGCCCCCCTTATCCGCCGCCAGTCCGATGAGCTTTTGTCCTTTTACCGGAACATGGACGGAAAAAAACCTTCGGAACTTTTTTGCTGACGGAGGGGGCTATAGGGGATCCCTGCTGCGTTCCTGATTCCCCCATCGCGGTAAATCGTAAATCCGTCTATCCTTTGATGGCCCCTATTGCCAGACTTTTCTGTACATTATTGGAAAGAATGATGTAAATGGCAACGGTGGGAATGGTCGTGATGACCAGACCCGCGCCTACTTGTCCCCAGCGGGTGGTGTATTTCCCGATAAGTTCCAGCACGCCGGTCGTGATGGTTTTATAGCGGTTATCACTGATAAAGGTAACAGCTAGCATGAGTTCGTTCCAGCTGTTAAGGAAGGTGAGGATGGCGATGGTCGCCATGGCGGGACTTAAAAGAGGCATAATGATACGGAAGAAAATGCTGTAGATGGTGGCGCCGTCCATAAAGGCCGCTTCTTCAAGTTCCCGGGGAAGTCCGTCAAGAAAACCTACCATGATGAGAATTGCCAATGGCATGGCAAAGGCGGTGTAGGGCAGTATCAGGGAAAAATAACTATTCAGGATGGGCTGGAGGTTCAAAAACAGGGGCAGCAATACCGAATGGACGGGAAGCATCATGCCAATCAGAAAGAGCAGATAGACCGCCCTGCTGAGTTTCCACTTCATTCGTACCATGGCATAGGTTGCCATGGCGGAAAATACGAGGGTAAAAAGTATAGTCAGGGAACTGACGGCGATACTGTTAAA
>JAIRXH010000026.1 GCA_031268385.1 Treponema sp.
ACCCCGCCGCAGAGCAGCGGGGTATCTTCGTTCGAGAAGAAAAAGTCCTACGGACTTTTCTCATTTTATACTGGGGGTCTGCTACCCCGCCATCATTGGCAGGGAATTGAACCGCCCCAAGGCTCCCCCGCCGAAAGGCGGGTTCTTGGGTATTAGACCCCCCTCAAATAAACCAGTGCTGTCTTGGGAAAGGGGCGCCGCGGACAGAGTCCGAACCGGCGCTATGCCGGCAAAGGTACGGTCACGTCCTTGTGTCCGTTCAAGCCGTACCGGGAAACTTCTTTCACCGGCAGCCACGCTCCCAGGCCTCCCCCACCGGACTTTCATTTTTTCATTCTCCGAATTACAGTGTATGTATGAATACCCGGGAACAGCTGGACGCCATAGCCTCCGAACGGATCATCATGCTCGACGGCGCGATGGGCTCCATGATTCAATCTTTCAAACTTACAGAGAAGGACTTTCGGGGCAGGCGTTTCGCGGAACATCCCGCGCCGCTTTCCGGCTGTAACGATCTTCTCTGCATAACAAGCCCCTGGGTTGTTTTGGGAATACATGAAGCGTACCTGCGCTCCGGGGCGGACATCATTGAAACCTGCAGTTTCAACGCCACATCCATATCGCTTGCGGATTTCGGAATAGGGGATCTTGCCTATGAAATAAGCGCCGCCGCGGCCGGCCTTGCCCGGAAGGCGGCGGACAAATTCTCCACGCCGGACAAGCCCCGTTTCGTGGCGGGAAGCATGGGACCCACCGCGAAAAGCGCCGGCATATTTCCCTATATACAGGAACCCGCCAAACGGGCCGTAACATGGGATGAACTTGAAGCGGCCTATTACGATAACGCCAGGGGACTTCTGGACGGAGGCGCGGATATACTGCTCATAGAAACGGTTGTCGATACCCTTAACGCCAAGGCGGCCATAGCCGCGGTCAAACGGATACTGGAAGAAAGGCGGGGAAGCGTCGGAAACAGGGACATTCCCCTCATGATATCCGCCAGTGTTTCCGAAGGGGGAAGGCTTCTTTCGGGCCAGACGGTTGAAGCCTTCTATATATCGGTATCCCACGCAAACCCCTGGTCCATTGGCCTCAATTGTTCTTTTGGCGCGCAGCGGCTCAAGCCCTATGCGGCGGACATCGCCGCCTTTGCCCCCTGCCTGGTCAGCGTCCATCCCAACGCGGGGCTTCCCAACGAGTCAGGCGAATACAGCGAGAATCCTGTCTTCATGGCGGACCGGCTGGAAGAATACATGGCGGAAGGCATCATCAACATAGCCGGAGGCTGCTGCGGTTCCACGCCCGCCCATATAGCCGTCATCGCCGGGAGGGCAAAATCTCACAAGCCCCGGAAAATTCCGGCGAAACGGATGGAAACGAAGGAAGCTTTTCTTGCCGGGCTTGAACCCCTCAGGGAATCTTCCTTTACCATCATTGGGGAACGCACCAACACGGCCGGAAGCCGGAAATTTCTGCGTCTCCTCAAGGAAGAAAAATACAATGACGCCTTGAATATTGCCAGGGAAATGATCAACACAGGGGCGGATGTGATAGATGTCTGCATGGACGACGCCCTTCTGGACGCGGAAAAAACCATGAAAACGTTCCTCGCACTGGCATCCCAGGAAAACGACATTGCCCGCGTTCCCGTGATGATAGACAGTTCCCGCTGGGAAGTTATAGAGGCGGCCCTTAAATGCGTACCGGGAAAGGGACTGATCAATTCCATCAGCCTTAAAGAAGGGGAAGAAGAATTTCTCCGCCGCGCCCTGCTGGCCCGCCGTTACGGCGCCGCCGCCGTAATTATGCTTTTTGACGAAAAGGGCCAGGCCGCCGATTATGAACGGAAAATAGCAATTGCCCGTCGATCCTGGGATCTTCTTGTCAACAGCGGTTTTCCCGCTTCCGACATCGTCTTTGATCCCAATGTCCTTGCCATAGCAACCGGCATTCCCGAGCATGACGGCTACGCGCTGGATTTTATACGAACCTGCGAATGGATACGGGAACACTGTCCCGGCGCCAGAATTTCAGGCGGCGTTTCAAACCTTTCTTTCAGCTTCCGGGGAAACGACGCGGTGCGCACGGCAATGCACGCGGTCTTCCTTAAACACGCCAAGGCGGCGGGGCTCAACATGGCCATCGTAAATCCGGGAAGCCTCCCCGCCTGTGACAATCTGGATCCCGCGCTGAGGGAGGCCGCCGAAGATATAATACTCTGCCGGGGCAAAGGCGAGGATCCGGCCGGCCGCCTCCTTGCCCTGGCGGAAAAGATGCAGGACAAACCCGCCGCGGAAAAGAAGTCAATCAACGAATGGAGAACTCTTCCCCCCGAAGAACGCATTGTATACGCCATGATAAACGGCAGCGATACTCATATCGAGGAAGACGTGCTGGAACTGCTGCCCAAATACAGCCGGGCTCTTGAAATTGTGGAAACGGTTCTTATGCGGGGCATGAAAGAAGTGGGGGACAGATTCGGCGAGGGAAAACTCTTCCTCCCCCAGGTTATCCGCAGCGCGCGTGTAATGAAAAAAGCCGTAGCGGCGCTGGAACCGTATCTGGAAGCGGAAAAGACCGGAACTGAAGAAACCGGCAAATCCCGGCTTCCCGGAATACTCCTTGCCACAGTAAAGGGCGATGTCCACGACATAGGAAAAAACATTGTCGCGGTGGTTCTGGGATGCGGCGGTTATGACATCACCGATCTGGGGGTCATGGTTCCCGCGGAAAAAATAATCGAAGAGGCAAAAAAACAAAACGCCGGCATTGTGGGCCTTTCGGGACTTATTACCCCTTCATTAAACGAGATGATCAATACGGCCCGGGAAATGGAAGCGCATGCCATGAAAATCCCCCTGCTCATAGGGGGCGCCGCCACGAGCCTTGCCCACACCAGCCTGAGAATAGCCCCGGTGTATTCGGGCCCCGTCGTCTATGTGCCCGATGCCGGCCGTTCGGCGGAGGTTGTCCGTTCCCTTTTTTCCGCCACGGAAAAAAACCGTTTCCTTGAAAAGCTTGAAGCGTCCTACCGCAACGCCGTACTCCAGCATGAAAAGATCAAAAATCATATAGAACTTCTTTCCGTTGATGACGCCAGAAAAAATAAAATACCGGTGGTATTTGACATTCCATCGGAACCAAAAACCGGAAAAATTCTTGAATTCAATGACTATTCTGTAGAGCGTGTTATTCCGTATATAGACTGGTCTTCTTTTCTTCAAACTTGGGATCTGGCGGAAGAAACCTATCCGTCCGCGTATACCGTTGTGGCCAGGAAAAAAAGGCAAAAGGCCAGGGAAAAATTGATGGAAGAAGCCGGCGGACTTTTAAAAAAAATCATCCGGGAAAAAATTCTGGAACTTCGGGGAACCGTCGGCTTTTTCCCCGCCCTTTCCGACGGGGATGATATTGTCATTTACGAAACCGGAATGTCCGAAATCGCCCGGTTCTGTTTTCCCAGAAATCAGGAGAAGAAACGGGCCGGAGGACCCAACGCCTGTCTTGCGGATTTTATCATGCCCGGAACCGGCCGCCTGCCTGACGACAGGACCGGCTGTGACTGGATAGGATTCTTCGCGCTCAGCGCCGGTTTTGGTCTTGCCGAATCGGCCGAAAAATACCGGAAACAAAACAACGATTACTGCTCCATACTGCTTGCCAGTATTGCCAACACCCTGGCCGAAGCCTTTTCCGAAGAAGTACATCTGCGGGTCAGGCGGGAATGGTGGGGTTATGTCCCGGACGAAACGCTGTCCGCCGAAGAAATATTCAGGGGCGCGTTCGCCGGTATACGGCCGGCCTTTGGCTATCCCGCCTGCCCCGATCACTGGGATAAAAAAACGGTCTTTGATCTTCTGGACGCGGAAAAACGCTGCGGCTTTAAACTAACCGAAACGGCAATGATCATCCCTGCGGCTTCCGTATGCGGCATGTATTTCGCCGTCCCCGGATCGTATTACTTCGGCGTGGGCCGCCTTGACGATGACCAGCTCGGCGACTGGGCCGGCCGGAAGGGAATCAGTCCAAGGGAAGCGGAAAAAAGGCTGGGGCGGATCTAAAGAAGCACTGATGTATTCGAATGCGAATGAATGCGCCGCCTTAATCAGAGAGACTGATCGGGAACGCGTATCCGCGCCGAATCGCCGTCCGGCGTGACAAGCAGTCCCAGAGGCGTATCCAGCACGGCCGCCGATCCGTCCGGCGCGGCGGGATCTTTTCCGTGGAGTCCCCGGAGCAGCGCCTTCCAGGGTTTCTTCCGCGCGGCCGCACGTTTCATCGTGTAAAAGCCGCCTTCGCGCGAAACCGTGATTACCGCTTCCTTTTCCCCGGAAGCGCCGTACACCGCCGCCTCCGCGCTTTTTCCGTCGTCAAGGGCAAACACCTCCGCCGTTACCCCGTCCGCGTAGTCGTAGTCGGGCCGCCCGCCGCCGCCTGTACAGATGATCGAATTCGGCGCCGCCATGAGGGGAAGGCTCATATAACCGTGCGTCTCTTCGCGCCACGCGCCTCCCTTTAACGTTTCCCCCGTTATGTAATTGGTCCACAGTCCTTCGGACGAATCTTCTCCGGGCCCGGAGGCCGCCGGAAGATACCAGATGACGTTCCCGTCTTCGGAAAAGACGGGAGCGGCGAGAAGCGATGGCCCCAGCATGTACTGGCGGTCCAGCCAGGCGCAGGCGGGATCGTCCGGGAATTCCAGCGCCATGGCCCGCAGCATGGGGATGCCTTCTTCGTGCGACTCGACGGCGGCGGCGAAGAGGTAGGGCATGAGACGGCACTTGAGGTTCACAAAGAAACGGAGAACATCGGAGGCTTCGTCGTCAAAATTCCACGGCACCCGGTAGGACTGGCTGCCGTGCAGCCGGCTGTGTGAAGAAAGAAGGCCAAAGGCAACCCACCGCTTGAAAAGATCCGCCGTCGCGGTCTGCTCGAAACCCGAGATGTCGTGGCTCCAGAAACCAAAACCGGCGAGGCCCAGCGAGAGTCCGCCGCGCAGGGTTTCCGCCATGGATTCGTAGGTCGCCGTGCAGTCCCCGCCCCAGTGGACGGGGAAACACTGGCCGCCCGCCGTGGCGGACCGGGCGAAAACGACGGCATCGCCCCTTCCACGTGTTTCCTCAAGAAGGGTAAAGACCGCCTGATTGTAAAGGAAAGTGTAATAGTTGTGCATTCCCTTTGGATCGGCTCCGTTGTACCAGACGACATCCGTGGGGATTCGCTCGCCGAAATCGGTCTTGAAGCAGTCTACCCCCATGTCAAGGAGGCGTTTCAGTTTGCCCCGATACCAGGCCGCCGCGGAAGGGTTGGTAAAGTCCACGAGTCCCATTCCCGCCTGCCAGCGATCCCACTGCCACACATCGCCGGACGGTTTTTTGACAAGGTAGCCCCTGGCCATTCCTTCGGCAAAAAGCGGCGACTTTTGCGCGACATAGGGGTTGATCCACACACAGATTTTAAGGCCCTTTTCACGCAGGCGCGCCAGCATCCCTATGGGATCGGGGAACTGTTCCCTGTCCCACTGGAAATCCACCCATTGACAGCCCTTCATCCAAAAACAGTCGAAGTGGAAAACCGAAAGGGGGATCTTCCGCTCCTCCATGCCGCCTATAAAGGAGTTCACCGTCTTTTCATCGTAATCCGTGGTAAAGGAGGTGGAGAGCCAGAGTCCGAAGGACCATGGCGGCGGCAGGGCCGGCCGGCCTGTAAGGGCCGTGTAATTTCGCAGCACATCCTTCAGGTCTTTGCCGGTGATGATGTAATAGTCGATTATTTCTCCGGGAACGGAAAACTGGACGGCGCTTACCACCTCGCTGCCGATTTCAAAAGAGACCCTGCCGGGATTGTTGACCAGCACCCCGTAACCCCGGCTGCTGAGGTAAAAGGGAATGTTTTTGTAGGCCTGTTCGCTCGATGTGCCCCCGTCTTCGTTCCAGATATCCACCGTCTGTCCGTTTTTGACAAACGGGGTAAAACGTTCCCCCAATCCGTAGATTGTTTCACCGACGGAAAGATCGAGATACTGCGTCATGAAGCAGCCGCCGTCCGCGTCCGTGTAGTGGGCCGAATTTCTGCCCGAGATTCCCGTGAGCTTTTTTCCGTCCCGGAAGAGCGAGACATTCCATGTTTTCTTTGACGATACAAGGGAGACACCGCCCAGGCGCAGCGTAACGGCGTTTTCGTCTTCTTCAACATGGCCGCCCGCCTGATACGGGGCAAGATCGAAGCGGGGGCCCCGTTCGGCGAAACCCCGGTGACGGTACATGGTTACCCGTACGGCGTGTTCCCCGGCGGATGAAAATTTCGCCGTGACAAGCGGGATGCCCGGAATCCGCCTTTCGGGGAGTTTCCTGTTCGTGGCATATACGGTAAAGGAACCGTTTTCTTTTTCGACATCTACAATGTCAACCAGGTTGATGCGGGAAAATCCTTTTCGTATTTCCCAGTACCCGTCCCGAAATTTCATGTTTCCGCCCTGCCTTTTAAAACGGTTTCAAAATCACTTGAATGTCGAGCCGTCACGGCTAAAGACGGGGATGCGATCCAGGGGAGCGGCGGCCGTGATGATTCCGCCTCCATCATGGCTTTCGCCTGTCCACGCGTCGGTCCAGCGCTGCCCGGCGGGAAGGTAGACCTTCCGCTCCCGCTCTCCCTCGTAAAGGATGGGGGCCACAAGGTAGCTGGGGCCGAACATGAACTCGTCTTCGGTTTCCCAGGATTTTTTGTCCTGGGGAAAATCATAGAACAGGGGCCGCATGACGGGGGTTCCCTTTTCGTGGGCGGCCTTCATCTGTGATGTTACATAGGGGCGCAGCTTTTCCCGGAGGAAAAGATACTTTTTGCAGATCTCGTAGACTTCCTCCGAATAGGACCAGACTTCGTTGTCCGCGCCGGAACGGCAGGCGGCGCCCCCCGTAGTACCGTACTGGGGCTTGATGGGATCGCGGTAGCCGTGAAGGCGCATCACCGGGCAGAAACAGCCCCACTGGAACCAGCGGATGAGCAGCTCGTGGAAATGGGGGTCCGTCACTTCGCCGCCGAAGAAGCCCCCTATGTCGGTGGTCCACCAGGGTATGCCCGCAATGCCCATATTAAGGCCGGCGGCAAGCTGGTTCCGCAGGCTTTCAAAGGTGGAGTGTATGTCCCCCGACCATACCAGGGCGCCGTAACGCTGGCTTCCGGCCCAAGCGCAGCGGAGAAGGTTGAGGATGTTGTTCTGTCCCGCCGCCTTCATGCCGTCGAAGAAAGTTTTCGCGTACATGAGGGGATACACGTTGCCCACCTGAATATCCGGGCCCAGATGGTAGCGGTAGTTGTCAAAATCGTAGACCGAATATTCAGGCTCCGCCTCATCGAGCCAGAAAATTTTGACTCCCTTGTCGTAATAATTTTGCTTCGCCTTTTCCCAGACATAGGAGCGGGCCTGTGGATTGGTGGCGTCGTAGTAAAGGGAGTTTCCCTGAAAGTCGGCGCCTATGCCGTAGCCCCGCTCCGTGCGGATCAAAAGACCCTGTTCCAGCATCTCCTGCCAGTTTTCGCACCTCCTGTCCACGGTGGGCCAAATGGAGACCATAAGCTCTATATTCATCGCCTTTAACTCGGCGATCATGGCGTCGGGATCGGGCCAGTAGACAGGATCGAATTTCCATTCGCCCTGGTAGGGCCAGTGGAAGAAATCCACCACGATCACCGAGATGGGAAGCCCGCGCTTTTTGTACTCGCGGGCTACCTCAAGAAGTTCTTCCTGCGTCTGATACCGCAGTTTGCACTGCCAGAAACCAATGGCGTAGTCGGGCATCATGGGAACGGTGCCTGTCGCCTTCGCGTAGGCTTCCTCAATTTCGGCGGGATTGTTCCCGGCGGTGATCCAGTAATCGATCTTCTTTGACGAACGCGCTTCCCAGGTGGTGGTATTTTTCCCGAAGCACACCCGGCCGACGGCGGGATTGTTCCAGAGGAAGCCGTAGCCCAGGGACGAGATCATGAAGGGGACGCTGGCCTGGGAATTGCGCTGGGCAAGTTCCAGATCGACTCCCTTGAGATTGAGCCAGGGCTGCTGGTACTGGCCCATGCCGTATATCTTTTCATCCTGCGAAACCGATTCAAAGCGGACGGTAATTTCATAATCCCCGCCTATAATGGGCCGGAATTCGCGGGCCTCAAGCTGCAGGGAGCTATAGGTACGATCCTTGATGTCAAGACGGCTGCGAAGGTACTCGTTAAGCAGGAGTTCCCCACGGGAATTGTACACCTGAATCTGGCCTATCTTTGATATCCTCGCTTCTATAGTGCCGTTCCGTATGGAAGCGCCGCCGTCGATTTTGATGTCAACGGGGCAGGGCTTCTGGGGAAGCAGCGCCCAGTCGCCGGTGTTTCCCGCGTCAAGCCCGCCCGGATTTTCCCGGCCGCCTTCCGCGCCGGGCATTTCAGCCATTTTGGAGGAACGGACACGGAGGCTGTTTTCACCCCAGCCTTCTATCCAGACTTTTTCCGCGTTGTAGCGGTAGACCAGGCGATTCCCCTCTTTCGAGAAAAGTGACGACATATTCTTCTCCTTGATCAACAGGCTCGTTCAGTAACCCCTCTGGTTATTGAACAAGTCCAATCTATTTTTTTCCTGCCCTCGGGGCAAGGCCGAGATACCATTGGCCGTTTTCATCCGCCGTACCGGGAGTGTGGCGGATAAGGAGCGGCTCCATGAGCCGCGAAAAACAAAAGAGGGCCCCCGCGGGAACAATGAAGACAAACAGGGGCATGAAATACAACAGCGCCGCCGCCCCGGCGGCAATCGAAAGAAGCGCCAGCGTGTAGTGAAGATAACGGAAACACATATACACGGAAAGTTTCAGCACTTCGGGTATTGTCATGTGAAAACGGGAAAGAACGGGAAAGACATACATCAGTATGGCGAAGAACACCGCCGCCAGGGCGGTATAGAAACAGAGCAGAAAAGCGCCGAAGTAACCGCCGATGTCGGCGGTAATGTTCCTGTTGACAAGCAGCAGAAAGACAAGGGCGGCGAAACAGATCCAGACAAGGGTGGCCTTTACAAAGTTCAGTTTGAAGGAACGCCAAAACTCGCTCCATAGATGACCCCGTTCCCCCCGGATCACCTTGACCATGGCGTAGTAAAAAGCCGTCGCGGCGGCTCCGATGGTAACAAGGGGAAGGGAACAGAGAAGCCAGATGAGGTTCAGCGTCATGATGTCAAAGAGCTTTTCCATCCAGACATGCAGTCCGCCTTCAAAGAGCCGCCTTTTTGTCTTCGCGCCTTTCATTCTTTTACGGAACCCGCGGTCATGCCGCTGACGATGTACTTTTGCAGAAACACAAAGGTAAGCACAACGGGGATCACGAGGATACAGCCGTAGGCCATGATGCAGTTCCATCTGGTTCCGTATTTGCTCTGGAACTTGTAGATGTTCGCGGTAAGGGGACGCATTTCCGGTTTTACGTTAAAGGTCATGGAGTAGGCCAGATCGTTCCAGCCTCCCAGAAAGGAAATGGTCATTACCGTAACAATACCAACCTTGATGGCGGGAATCATAATCTGAATGAACGATCGAAAAACCCCGCAGCCGTCTATCCGGGCCGCGTCGTCCAGAGAAGAAGGAATGCTTCTGAAATAGGGCCGGAGGGTAATAACGATAAAGGGAATGGAACCCGACGCTATCGCCAGAGCGGGTGAAAAGAACGTGTTGAGAATATTGAGGCGGCTGAAGATAAGGTACATGGGGGTAAGCATAAGCGAGGCGGGCAGCATCTGCGTTACAAGAAAGGCGAGCAGAAAAGGCCGCGTACCCGGCACCTTGTAGCGGCCCATGCCGTACGCCGTCGGTATTCCCAGCACAAGCGAAATCGTCATGGAACAGAGGGCTATGACAAAACTGTTGCGAAGCGAAATAAGAAAATCCTTGTCGCTCAAATTGAGCCGCCAGGGTTCAAGGGTAAGCCGGCGGGGAAAATAGGTGACGATTTTCCCGAAGGCCTCGGCGTCCGTTTTAAGGGACATGCAGAGCAGCCAATAAACGGGAAACAGAAAAACAACCGCCACAACTATTGCCGCACATCCAAGGAGCGCGTTTTTTCTTCCCGCCCTGGTGAAAAGAAAGCCTGTTTTATATGTCATATCCGCCATGTTACTGCTCCTCGGAAAGACTCATTTTAAGATAAAGCAGGCCGATTACAAAGAGGCAAAAGAACAATATGATGGCCGACGCCGAGCCCATTGAAAATTTGTATTCGGTAAAAGACAGCCGGTAGGAATAGGTGCCCAGAACATCGGTCGCGTTGAGCGGCCCTCCGGCGGTCATGATAAACATCAGATCGAACGCCTTGAAAGTATATATAAAGCCCAGCATCAGCACCGCGAAGATCGAAGAACGTATGCAGGGAACGGTTATCTTCCAGAACCGGACCCACGCGTTCGCCCCGTCAATCGAGGCGCTCTCGTATATTTCCTCGGGAACATTGGTCAATCCCGATGTAAGAAGCAGCATGTTAAAGGGAATGCCCACCCAGCAGTTCATCGCTATAACCGCCGCCATGGCCATTTTCCTGTCCGCCAGCCACATGGGGAAACTGGTAACAATACCGGTCTTGTTGAGCAGATCGTTTATCACCCCGATCTGGCCAAACATGTTTTTGCCCAGAAGGGCGGTCACCGACATGGGCATCATGTAGGCGATAAGAACAAGTCCCCGCACGGGGCCCGCCAGCGTAAATTTTCTGGAAAAAAACAGGGCAAGAAGAAAGCCGACGGTAAACTGAACGGCAATGCAGCTGAAGGTAAACACAAACGAGTTTTTCAGTATCAGCCTGAATGTGGAATCCGTAAAGAGCTGGATGTAGTTGCGGAGTCCCACAAACACATCGGTTCCGCTCCTGAAGGTTCTGACATCGACATCCCGGAATCCCAGAATAAAATTGTAGACGAGGGGATATCCCAAAAGCGCGAGTATATACGCCATGCCCGGAAAAATAAAGGCGTAACCTTCTATATTTTTCTTGGCCAATAATCCAAGTTTCAAAGGATACCTCCATAACAAACAGCCGCACGCGGCCGTACCGGGGAAGCTGTCCGAACACATTTTTAAGGAGACCGCAGGTCCCGCTTTTCGGACAGCTCCGGAATTTTTTGTGTTACTGCGCTATGGGCGCTTTTTCGAAAATGGGCGCGAGCGAAGCCGAAGCGGCCTTCATCGCGTCCGCCGGGGCCTTTTCGCCCAGCAGCACGGTCTGTCCCGCCGTGTAAAGGGCGCGCGAAATCGTGGGCCATTCGGCGTGGGGGCCGCGGGCCACGGCGTAATTCATGCCGTCTGTAAACACGGCGTAGTAGGGGTCGGCGGTCCAGAAATCGCGGAGTTTTGACGCGTCCTGACGCACGGGAAGTTTACCGGCAATTTCGCACCAGTACGCCACATTTTCCGCGGTTTCCATATAGGTAAGGAATTCGATGCAGAGGTCGCGGTATTTGGTTCCCGCGCAGACGCCGAAATTTTCACCGCCTATGACGGACGCGTATTTTTGATCCCTGGGAAGCAGCGTATATTCCACCTGGAAGGCGCCGCCTATTTTGGGAAGATCGCTGGCGATCTGCCATGTTCCCGATTCCACCATCGCGGCCTTTCCCGCGATAAAGGCGTTCATCGCGTCTCCCTGGCCCCAGTTAACGACTTCCCGGCTCATGTATCCTTTCTGTATCAGACCGGCGAGGAATTCCATGGCGCGTACGCTTCCCGGCGAATCAAGCTGCGCGACGGAACCGCCCGCGGCATAGAGCCAGGGAATAAACTGGAATGTGCCTTCCTCGTTCGAGATCGCGCTCATCGCGAAGCCGTACCGGGAATCGGCGGCATTGGTCAACTTTGCGCAGGCGGCTTCGAATTCGGCCCATGTCGCGGGTTTTGCCACTCCGGCCGCGTTCAGGAGATCCATGTTGCAGGCCAAGGCCAGACAGTTTGAATTGTTTGGCAGTCCGTAGATCCTGCCGTTGGCGTCCATGGTGCTGCTCAGGGGGCCGGGATAAAATTCGCCAAGCTGTCCCCAGGCATTGAGTTCGTTGGTAATATCCTCAAAAACTCCCAGCGCTATATAAGACGCGTGATCCGGGGAATCCACCATCCCGATATCGGGAAGCTGCCCCGACACGGCCCCTATGGTGTATTGGTTCATCAATTCATCCCGCGCCATAAACGTCGCCGTAAGATGCACATTTTCCGCTTCATGCAGCTTGTTGAAATCGTCGGCAAGTTTATTCAGGGCCTCCGCCTCGTGCTCAAAATAATGCCACACCGAAATGTTGACGGGCCCGCCCGCCCGTTCTCCGCTTCCCGCTTTGTTGCCGCATCCGACGAATGAAACCATGACCAGTGCCGCTCCCGCGAGGGCAAGGCATACCATTTTTTTGTTCATCCCTTCCTCCTGATAAATATATGATATACGTACATCATGAACAACGTATAACATATCTTTCCGATTCTGTCAACAAAAAAACCTCAATTTCAGGCTTTCCTTGATTTTCTGGGAAATCTGTAGTATAAATGGGGCAGCAATGCGTATCAGACAGAAAGACATCGCCAGAGAACTCGGCATCTCCCCCATTACCGTGAGCCGCGCCTTTAACAATTCCGGTTATGTTTCCCCGGAATTGAAGAAACGCATTTTTGATTACGCCAAGAAACAGTCCTACGTGCCCCACCGGGCTTCCCAGATCCTTGTGCGGAACAAGACCAGGGTTATCGCGGTCTTTACTTCCACCTTTCCGTCCTTTGTGTGGGACGACATAGAAAGGGGCGTCAGGAGCGCCGCCGAATATATCAGGCCCCTTAACTACGAGGTTCATTTTTTCAGAATCCCCGATTTTGACTCCGGGCGGTACTTGAGGACGTTGAAACGGGAAATACGGAACGGCCTTGACGCGGCGGCCTTTCTCTGCATGCGCATGTACCGGATGAAGGAAATCGTGGCGCTGACCGAAAAGGCCGGCATACCGTATATTTTTTACAATGTTGACGATCCTGAAACAGACCGGCTCTGTTACATAGGGGCCGATTATCCCGCGGGCGGCCGGCTCGCGGCGAATTTTATAGGGAAATCCCTCAGCCTCAAGGGCGCCGGAAAGATCCTTGTGATAGGCATCAACGAGGATGTGGATCGCATGACAAACGGTCCCGATATTAACGAAAAAAGAATCAACGGTTTCCTTGAAGTCCTTGGCGGCCAGTATCCCTTCGTCGCAAGCCGGATCGAATACATCAACATGAAGTCAAAGACCGGCATCGCCGGGCAGATCAAGCGGCTCCTCAAAAAAAATGAGGGCAGGGTGGACGCCGTCTATTTTGTGCCCGCCTACATAGACAGCTTTCTTGACGGTCTTGAGGCCTGCGATTACCGCCGGGCGATTACGCTGCTCCATGACGTAAACACCCATGCCCTGCGCTGCCTTGAGAACGGCATTCTCACGGCGCTGGTGTTTCAGGATCCCGTGCTTCAGGGCTACACCGCGGTAAAGGCGCTGGAGCGTATTCTGGAATCAAAGATCAGGGAAAGGGAGCGGGATGTGGAAATAGCTCACACGCTCATTTTCAGGGAAAATGTCAATTATCTGAAAAATCACTACCTTCTGTCGGAACCGGACAGTTTTGAAAAGGCGCTTGAACTGTCCCCGTCTTTTTCCGCAAAAACGGAGACCTGAATTTCAACAGAGGCTCATTCCGCGGCCTGTCCCCCAAGAATGATTCCGCCGAAAAGGACCGTCAGCGGCGCCACCAGCGCCAGGCCAAAACAGCCGGCCAGGGTATGGACCACTTCGGAAGAAACCCAAACCATATTGATCACATTTTCCAGGGGCACTCCCTGTGCAATAAAGGTCATGATCATGGCGGTGTACTCGGCGGAATAGGCCAGAAGCAGGGTGGTGGACATGGTCCCCGCCGCCTGCCGGGCCACGGTAAAACCGCTGCGCATGAGGGTGGCGCGCCTTATCGCCGGATGCTGTTTCTTTATTTCGTCCATGGCCGCGGCCACATCCATGGCAAGATCCATCATGGCGCCGGAAGCGGCGATAAAAATACCGGCAATAAAAAGATGGGCCAGATTAAGATGCCCAAAGCCTGTGTATAAAAGTGTTTCGGTAAAAGGCCTGACCGCCCCGTGTATCTTGAACCAGAAGGTAAAGACAAAAGCCAAAAGGGCGGTAAGAAACACGCCTCCCATGGCCCCGAGGAATCCGGCTATGGCCCGGCGGGAAAGGCCCCCCACCAGAAACATGATAAGGGCGGTAATAAACGTGACAATAACAAGGGAACCCAGAATGGGATCCCAGCCCCGGAGCACCATGGGGTAAAGTACGCGGATCAGGGCCGCGGCGGAAAAAACAAAGGTTATTACGATTTTAACCCCCATCCATCCCATGATAATGACCGTCGCCAGCACAAAAATCGCGCAAAGAAAAACAGTCTTGCCGGTACGGTAATGATCGATTACCTGAACATAGGAGATTTTTCCGTCTTCCGAAAAATTCAGTACCGCGAAGGCAATATCGCCTTTGACAAACGCCTTGTCAAGTTCCATTTTCCCCATCATGTTATTTGACGTGGAATGGATTTGACCCTTAAAATGTCCCGACAGGATCTCCGCTTCAAGCTGCTGTTCTCCCTGCCTTACAGGTCCTATTATTTTCAGCTTCTCGTTGTTTACTTCCGTTATCCGTACCTTCACCCTGTTCGCGGGGAACGCCTTCCGTCCGCCCTGCATTTGACCGGCCCCCTCGAATCCTGTCGGCAAAAAAAGCATGAGGACGGTCAAAATGCCCGCGGCGGCAATAAACAAAACATCCCGCCGTGATTCTCTGAATCCGAATCCCGGCAGGGACGCAATATATTTTGTGATTTTTTTTATCTCTTTCATAGAGGAATCAGAAACTCCACTTTAAATCGGCGTAGAGGGTGTTGGTAACGCGGGAATCCTTGCGGGTGTCGGAACCGGGAACATTGGGATTGGGAACGTTGACGCCGTAGAATTTGTTTTCCTGCCCTTCAAGGCTGACAAGATCTCCCAGTTCAAGGAAACATGAGCCAATGTTGAATCTGATGGACGGCCGTATGCCGAGAACCCAGGTTTCTTTGGTGTAATTCGGATCATAACCCCTGCGGTAATATTTTCCTTCGGCGGTCGCGCTGCTCCCGTTGATTTGTCCTCCCATCATATACACCACATCCAGCCGGGGCACAATGTTACCCAGGCTATAGCTGACCCAAGGGTTAAAGTAGAGACTCGCGTCCACTTTTTCCTGGGTAGTTATGCTGGTGACACTGTTGGTAACGTCTCTTTCCGCGAAGGAAAAGAACTGGGAGGCGTTGAAACCAATGCTTAGATCCGAAACCTTGTAACCCAGGGCTTCATGGATATTCAGTTTCCCCGAATTGTTTACCCTGTCGCCGGCCGTAACCGTCCCGCCCCAAGCATTCACGTCCCCGGTTTTCACGGTCGAATAACTCTGGATATTATCAAAGTCAACCGCGACAACCGCCGTCAAATCCTTTACGGCCAGAATTCCGGCGCTCAGAAGCATCCTGCTGCTTTCATCCCTGCCGGGCGCGGTACGGGAGGTGTTATTGCTTCCGGCTGCCCCCGCGCGGTTCTTGTTACGCCAGCTGATCTTTGCCTTGAATACATCCGGCATGGTGTAGCCAAGGTTAAGCGTATATTTAACATCGTCAAAATCGGCGGTATTCGAGGCTATGCTCCGGGCCAGGGCGTTGTTGTCGCCTCCTCCAAGAGAGGAAATTGTGTACGCTCCCAGTCCAATGTCAAGACCCTTAACCGGCGTGATCTTCGTCAGCAAACCGAGCCCTTCGCCCAGATCGTCATTCAGGTAGACATCGCCTGTTTCCCATGTGCCGTCGTTGATTATGCCGCCGTTCACGGTCAAGGCACCGCCAAGAAAACTCAACCAGCCCTGCGCGGTGGGAAGCGTTATCATCCTTCCCGCCACAGTATTTTGCGACTGGGCCTGGAGGCGGAACTTGACTCCCGCGTTGGCGTCCTTGTTGGTATAGGATCCGTTCAGCCGGAAGCGGTAGCCCCACTGTTCGGAATCCGCACCGAAAGCGGTGAAATAGGGACGGGCTTTTCTTGCTTCCGGCGCCTTCCCCGGCTCAGGATAAGGATCGGCAATCTGCCTGTCGGTAATTACCAGTCCCACGCCGCTGTTCAGGTAGCCGTCGAATTTCAATTCCTGGGTATACGCGTTCGAAAAAACCACAAGAACCAGTACACAGAACAAAATCTTTTTCATCTTTATCTCCTTGAAGAGGGCTGTTACCGCACCTGAAGATTCATGGCGCTGGCAAGTTTGTAAAAGAGGTCGGTATTGTCGTAGTAACCGCCAAAAACTTCCTGATGTATCCCCTTTGCGAAAGTGGGAACCGGAACGCCGGTATGGGCGTAAGATGTCCAGCCTATACCCGCAGTCTGGTTCATGACCTGGGTCAGCTTTACCGTAAGCGGCTCATAGCCGCCGTAAAGAAGGTACTGATCTTCCGCAAAGGAACGCTGCTGTTCATTTCCCATTGACCTCTGGAAGGCAAATTCAATTTGTTCCTTCTGATAGGCCGAAAGTCCGTCAAAATTAATCCCGAAAGATTCGTTAATTGCCGGAATCAAATCGGAAAGTTTTGCCTGGGCGCGCTGTGTCCGCGCTTTGTAGGGTTTAAGTACGTCTTCATCAAAGCTCACATAGGATCTTCTCTGAAGTCCGACCTTGTCAAAGAAGGTATCGTACTGGGTGCCCGCAAAACCGATGGTAAGTCCGCCGGTTTCATGATCGCCTGTTATTACGACAAGGGTCTCGCCGGGGTGTTTTTCGGCAAAGGCCAGGGCGCGGCCGACGGCCGTGTCAAGGGCCAGTACATCATGAATGGCCGCCCCCGCGTCATTGGCGTGGCAGGCCCAGTCAACCTTTCCCCCTTCCACCATAAGAAAGAAACCGGCGGGATTATCCAGCAGATCTATGCCCTTTTGCGTATAATCCGCCAGGGAAAGATCTTCTTCCCTGCGATCAATTTCATAAGGCATGGCCCCGGAATCCTGCAGCGTCTGGTTTACCGCGATAACCTTGCCGCCGTCCGGCCGCAGCGCGGAAAAGGCCGTTTTGGTATCGACATAGGTGTACCCTCTGGATTTTGCCAGTTCAACAGCGTCACGCTGATCCCTGTTTTTTCCGGTCCGCTGATCGATGGAACCACCGGCGAAATACTCAAAACCGCTGTCCGCAAGCTGGACGGCAATGTCGTAGTAGTCGCTCCGGGAAGGAACCTTCGCGTAAAACGAAGCCGGCGTCGCGTGATTCAGGGTAACGGTAGACACAATGCCCACCTTCATGCCCGCTTCGTGGGCATATTCGGCGATGGTTTTGAAGGATTGTGTTTTTCCCGCGTCCATGTTGATAACACCGCTCAGGGTCTTGTTTCCCGTGGCAATGGCGGTTCCGGCGGAAGCCGAATCGGTAATAAAGGTTCCCGCGTCATAGGTGGTGGTAAGGCCAGATACGGGAAATTGGGTAAAACCCAGTTTGGTAATGGTCACATCCCTTGACGAACGGGCGGTAGAAAAAACCTCCGCCGAACTGATCTGGGACATGGCCATGCCGTCTCCGATAAACAGAAACACGTACTTCGCGAGACCGGTTTCGGCTACGGCGGAATTACGGTCCCCGCTGTCCGTCTTTCCGCCTCCAAACAGGGGCGAAAGGGACAGAATCCCTACCAAAAAGAGAGCGTACATTTTCACGCTAATCACTCCTTTGCGATCTTGTCGCTGTTCAAGATGCCTTCAAAATAAGGAGTGATTGTTAAGGTTTTGTGCGAAAATTGTAAAATGAAAGTGAAAAACAATGCGGCAAACCGCTTCGTTCCGGCTTTACACGCCCCCGGAACACGGATTTACGCCGATGTGGTATACACGCCTCGACTACAGGCCCGCCTTTCAGCGCCGTCCGGACAGTAAATTGGCGCTTCCCTGGAGGACTCCGCCGTTTTGGAAATATTCCAGCAGCCGCTGTTTACAGCGGCCGTATTCCCTGAACAGGGCGTCCGCCTTGGCCACATCGCCATAGACCTTCCACATGCCGCAAAACTTGCTGTGGGCCCCCCTGTGATGTATGAAGCCCAGCACATCTTCCGGCGGATACCCGAGAAAAAAACCCACTTCATGGGGAAATTCTTCGCTGGCCAGGAAACGCCATGAAAGATGCCGCAGATACTCTTCAACGCCGCCTGCCGGGGGGTAATCCAGTTTTTCCAGAACCCCGCGAACGTCATGATTCTCCAATGTCGCGGCCAGGAGGTCCGGCCGATAAGCGAGAATCAGGGCGCCGCCGGCCCTGGACAGGGTTAGAAATTCCATATACGGATTCCCGCCGCAAAAAAAACCTTCTTCCCACCAGTTTTTTTTCGGGAACAGGGCGGCGGGTTTTTTACCCAGTAGAACGGGAGCGCAGAACCGTACAAGCCCGTCCTCAAACATTGTATACAAGCGTTTTTACCCCGTTAAAACAAAAAACCGGAGACGCCGCGCCGCCAGCAACGCAGGAAGGCCACGACATCTCCGGTAAAGAATGGAGAACACTGTTGAATTATGGGTAGAATTCAACAGCTTTTTTTGAATCCGCCGAGAGAGGCCAGCGGCAAATTCCGGTTTTTTGGGGTTTTTTGGCGGGAAGCCCCGCCTGAAACCGCGTCCTTTTTATCATAAGACCAGGCGTTTGCCCAGTTCGTAACAGTTTGTACATGCCGTTTCATCGGGAATAAGCTGAGTAACAAGTCCTTCCCCTTCAACATTCGCGCCCAATCCCTTCATTCTGTCCACCCAATCCCGCATCCATTGACCGTCGCCCCAATCGTAGGAGCCAAACAGCCCCAGGGCTTTACCGCCGACTTCCGCCTGTGTCAGGGCGCTTATAAAGGGTTCCATTTCGGTTTCTTCCAGTATTTCGGCTCCCATTGCCGGACATCCAAAGGCAAGAACTTCCGCCGACTTGACCATATCCGGCGTTACTCCTCCGGCGGTTTTGAGAGTAACCTCGGCGCCGTTTTCCCCGGCTCCCTTCGCGACCTGTTTCGCCATGGTTTCGGTATTTCCGGTGCCGCTCCAATAGACTATCAACAGTTTTTTCACCCTTTCCTCCTGCTCCATTGCTGTTAGTATCGACTCACATTATGTTACTTTATTCTAACATCGAATGTCAACAGAATTTCGGCATATAATCAGAAAAATTTGAAAAATTTTGAATTTATTCCAAAAACCGGTTCATATCTCCGTAACAGGAAGATAACCAGAACCGGACTTGTTTAGTAACCCGGTTGGTTACTAAACAAGTCTTGCGATTTTTCAGGCTAAAGCCGGGCTTTAGCCTTACAAAATCGCGTTTTGAAGCGGAATTTGTTCAATAACTGAAGTTATTGAACAACTCTAGTATTTACATCTTGAAACGGGCAATGGCCCCGTGCAGGGAATCGAGCCCTTCGCCGCTTTGACCCACCGTAACACGGGCCGCCTGGGCGGATTCCGTTACCCGGCCAATCCGGGCCGCAATACCGGCAATCTCCTGTTCCATGGCGGCGCTTATTTCCGCAAGTTTCTTGACAGAAGCTATGGACAGATCGGATTCGCCCTTGATTTTTTCCGCTCCGGTCTGCACCCGTTCGGTTATGTTGTTGATCTGTTTGAGGCTTTGCAGGATCATGCCCGACCCTTGAGATTGTTCTTCCATGGAATTTTTTATTTCCAGAACAAGGGAGTTGATTGCCTGAACCAGGGAACTTGTCTCTCCAAAGGAGCCTTCAATAAGGACCGCTATTTTGGCAATGTCATTTATTCTGCCGCGGATGGCCGCAAGGGTCTGGTTTGAATTTTTTGCCTGTTCGGCGGTAGTCTCGGAAAGTTTCCGTATTTCATCCGCCACTACCGCGAAACCCCGGCCCGCGTCCCCCGCATGGGCCGCCTCAATGGCGGCGTTCATGGCCAGAAGGTTGGTCCGGGCCGCCACCGACGCGATAACCCTGTTCATCTCAAGAAGGGCGCCGGAATCGATCTCCACCTGTTTAACCGTTTCGGTGGATTTGGCAATATGGTTGTGTTCCTGCCCGGAACTTTCCACCAGCCTGCCCAGACTGTCTCCCAGCGTCACGATCCGTTTTTCGATGGACGTGATGTTGGCGGTCATCTCCTCTATGGCGGACGATGAAACGCCCAGATGATCCCGCTGTTCACGGATAACCCCGCCAAGGGCATTCAGTTCCCCGTCAGTATTGGCCGTTTCCTGTTTTACCCGTTCCGTCTCTTCCCGCACCTGTCCGTCAATGTCCTGCAGGCTGCGGATCGACGTGTTTATTTCGTCCGCCGCCTGGAAGGTGTTGTTGATCACCTGGTTCAAATCGTTATCGCTTGACTGCGTGGTTTCAAAAGAACGGATAATGTTTTCCACAAGGCCCCGGAGATTTTCCGTCATGCCCAGAAAAGAATTTTGCAGATTCGTTATTTCATCGTGCCCGGTAACGGAAGACCTGACGGAAAGATCCCCCGAGGCAAGCTGTTCCGCCAGCCGGACGGTTTCTCCCAGGGGCAGGGTGATGGATCTGAGGGTAAAAACACAGAGGGGAATCAGGACAAGGACGGCCAGGCCGGCGATGCAGCCTATGACTGCGAACATCAGCGTGCGCAGGGACGCGGACATAGTCCGCTCCATTTCAGCTTCGGTGGCCTCGATATTGTCAATATAAATACCCGTGGAGATCCAGATATCCGTACCGGGGATATACTCCACATAGGCCAGTTTTGGGGCGTTTGCCATGGAAGGCGGTTTGGGAAAGACAAAGGAAACAAAACCGCCCCCTTTTTCGGCGTTCTCGTAGAGGTCCCGCACATAGTAGACCCCGTTGGCGTCGGCGGTGCGGGCCAGGTCCTCTCCTTCCCGCTGGGGCAGGGTGGGATGCATGAAAATCACCGTACCGGTGTAGGTATAATAATAGCCGGAATTATCTTCCTCAAAGCGGTAATCCATGATGTAGCTGCTGATAATGTCGTGCTGCTCCTGCCTGTCCTTGACTCCGGCCAGGGCCTTGCCCAATGCGGCCGCCATGGTTTGGGTACCCAGCCTGATTTTTTCCTTCTGCCCTTCAAGCATTACCTTCCGGGCATCGCTTATACCCGTCTTCTTGACGCCGTTGGCGGTAAAATAAACCGTAGCGGCAAGACCGGCAATCGAAAGCGCCAAAACGCCGATAATAACAATTACCCGGCTGCCTATGGATATATTTCTCAGCATAAGTTCCCTCAATTTTAAGGATAAAACAGCCCCAGGCTTTTAGCAAGGCATTCCAAAATCCGGCAGTTTCGGGAAAGCGTTTTGAAGCGGAATTTGTTCAATAACTGAAGTTACCAAACAACTCCACCGTTATTGTGGAAGCGGCGTCCGCCCAAATATGAAAATAACTTTCATTTTCATATTGACGGTAACGCCGCGTTATGATACGGTATACGCATGGCCTGCAAGCGTCCGGAACTGTATCGCACCCGCCAGGGACAGAGCATCCTTGATTATATGAAATCCCTTGGGGGCAAGCACGTTACAATCGGCCAGGTGGTCCGTCATTTTGAGGATGCTGAAGAAATTGTCGGGCAGACCACCATTTACCGGCACCTTGAACGGCTTGCCGCCGGGGGAAAGATCCGCAAATATACCCTGAGCGGCAGCAAAAGCGCCTCTTATCAATATGTAGACAACGAAAAAAAGTGCCGGGAACATTTTCATCTGAAATGCGACGCCTGCGGCAGCCTTGTCCACGCGGACTGCGATTTGCTCGATGAAATAGGGCGGCATTTCCTTGACAGGCACAAATTTCAAATTGACATGCTTAAAACCGTTTTTTACGGGACCTGTAAAAAATGCCTTTCCAAAAAAAACGGGGGTGTCCATGAATAGGCCGGCAGCCCCGCGCGCCGCCATAAAAGAAAAAGAGGCGCCGGGGCGCCCTGGATCATCAAGGCGGGCCCCATGGATATGCTTTGTCCTTTGTTTTGCCCTGACCGTGTTTTTTTCGGAAAATGTCGCCGCCGTCCATGAAGCCCACAACTGCCAAGGCGCAAATTGTCCCGCGTGCCTCCTGATACAGGGGACGAACAATTTTTCAAGACAGCTCAAATACGCCGCGCTTTTTCCCGGCGCCTTTCCGGGCCCGGTCGAGGCGGCATTCCCGCTACCGCGCCGCGCCGTTTTCCCTTCCGGTCCACAAAGTTCGGTGGGGCTTAAAGTAAAAATGAACAGGTGATCCCCCGCAATTCCGCGCAATTCGAACCAGGAAAGCACCGGGTTATTCGAGCGCGAATAACTCGGCGTTAACCCCAATTCCTCAAGGAGTGTTTAGTAACGCTTCACGTTACTATCCGATTGAACGGCGGCGGTTTCACCGCCTTATATAGGAGTGTTTAGTAACGCTTCACGTTACTATCCGATTGAACGGCGGCGGTTTCACCGCCTTGTATAGGAGTGTGTTATGAAACGGATTGTTCTTGTTATAGGTATCCTGGTATCCCTCACGATGACCCTCGCGGCCAAAGGGCGGACAGACTCAGGAAAGGCGAACGGGAAATTAAACGTGGTTACCACGGTTTTTCCGCCCTATGATTTTGTCCGGGAAATCGCCGGAAACAACGTCAACCTGAGCATGCTGCTTCCCCCAGGCGCGGAGAGCCATTCTTTTGAACCGACTCCCCGCGACATCATCACGGTGCAAAACTGCGATGTGTTTATTTATGTGGGAGGCGAATCGGACGAGTGGGTCGCCGAGATCCTGGAATCCATGGACAGAAGCCGCATGGAAATTGTTACCCTCATGGACTGCGTGGATGTAGTGGAAGAGCTCATCGTGGAAGGAATGGAAGATGAAGAAGAGGAGGAAGGAGAAGGGCCGGAATATGACGAACACGTCTGGACATCCCCCAAAAACGCGGGACGCATTGTTCAAAAAATCTCCGCCGTATTACAACAGCGGGATCCGTCCAGCGCGGCTCTCTATGAAAAAAACACCGCCTCGTATCTGGCAAAACTGACGGCTCTGGACAATTCCTTTGAAACCATGATAAACGGCGCACAACGGAAAACCTTTATATTCGGCGACCGTTTTCCCTTCCGTTATTTTGCCGACGCTTACGGCCTTAGTTACTTTGCGGCTTTTCCCGGCTGTTCCACCGAAACCGAATGCAGCGCCGCCACCATCGCTTTTCTTATCGACAAGGTAAAGGCCGAAAAGATCCCCGTGGTTTTTCACATAGAGCTTTCCAATGAAAAAATAGCGGATACAATCTGCGAGGAAACAGGGGCAAAAAAACTCCTGCTCCACGCGGTTCACAACATTTCAAAAAGGGATTTTGACCGGGGGGAAAATTATTACGATTTGATGACAAGGAACATACAAAATCTGAAAGAAGCCCTCTACTAGGGCAACGCTGATTAACTTGTGGCTAATCGGCGTTGCCCTGGGGACGCCGGTTGGCCGCGCGTTAACCGGCGTTACCCCAAGGCAAAGGCCGCCTTAACAGCCGGGAAAAACTGCTGGAAATCGCGGGGAACATCACTACGCGGTACCGCAAAGCATCACGGTAATCACCGACATCCGCGGCGTTCCATTGTGTGGAATACTGTCATCCAAATAGATGATGTCCTGTCGTACACGATTCTGATAATGTATCGTGTAGCATACTTCAGGAATTTTTTTGAATCCTTCCTTCGCTTTGTTCCAGCACAACCGCAGCCATTTTACAAACAGATCTTCCGCTTTCTTGTTATACGCGTCACCGGCTTTTAGTACATTTTTAAACACGTCGTCGGTAACGCTCGTTTTATACTCAAAAATATTCACGGTTTTTACCGTTTTTAAACAATCATAGATCTGTACCCGGATAATCAATTCCGCAAAAAACCAGCGGTATTCAAATTCCAGGTAATTGATGTCGATACTTCTGTTTATGTATTCCAACACTTCTGTAATTGCCGGCTGAACATCATCTTCAATCGCCGATAAAAACAGTTTCCAGGCCCTGTTTCTTTCTTTTATTTCTTTTTCCCGCCG
>JAIRXH010000036.1 GCA_031268385.1 Treponema sp.
GGCTGGGGAATCACCGCAAACTTGATCCTGCTTTTAAGCTCAGGGGGAGCGTATTGTCCGATGTAGGTAATATCCCAGTTGCCGCAGATGACGGCAGCGGATTGCCCGCTGATGAAGTAATCCCGGGCGACCTCGTTATTGACAGCGTTGAAATCCTTGTTGAATATTCCCGATTGGAAAACTCTTTGTGTAAAGCGCAGCGAATCCACAAAGGCCTTGTCTTCAAACGAGGCGTTGTTTTTCCTGTTGATGATATTGAAAAACCAATCCGGACCGGTAAAACGGTCGCCCACAGCGGAAAGCCATGTTGAGTTTATCTGCCACTGGCCGCCGTTTCCAAAAGCGAAGGTATCAATGCTCTTGCTCTTGAAATAGACCGCGGCTTTTTCCACGTCCTCCCATCTTTCGGGGAAGCTCGAAAATCCGGCATCCGCCCAGAGTTTTGAGTCGTAGGCAATGACGGTACAGCTTCCGGTGGCGAGTATAGGAATGCCGTAAATTTTTCCGTCAACCCGAAACGGTTCGAAAAGACCGGCCTTGTATTTCGAGCCGTGGGAACTTGCCTTGATTATGTCGTCAAGGGGAATTACCAGGTTATTTGCAACCCATTCCTTTGTCCACATACCCTGCATCAGGGCGACATCAGGCAGGTCATTGGCGGAAGCGAGAGTGGCAGTCTTTACCTTCCAACTATCGTTGTCAAGTATCGTCTGCTCAAGGTTGACATTGGGATGAGCCTTTTCCCATTCGGCAATGGCATAACGGAAAGCCGTGGCGCCTGCATTACCGTCCCGAACTTCCTGCTCCGTCGAGAAATGATGAAAGGTGAGGGTCGTTCCCCCTGCTCTTCCCTGGGCCTGAGAGCCGCCGCCGGCAAAAACAGCTGCCGCCAGACCGAAGCCTAGAATCAGACACATAAATCTTTTCATTTTTGTCCTCCAATATTATATTTACTTAATGCATTAAGTAATTGAATAATAATAGCATACTTATTGGAAAACTGTCAAGAAAAAATTCACAAGATTTTTATGGAAAAGCGGGCTTTAAACCGCATGAGGAGGGGCTATAGATTGCTTTACAATCATCCGTCCGTCAATAAACGATTTACCTTTGGCCGTGTAATCGTGCGATTCAACATGCTCTATTAGCAGATTTATTGCCAGTTCACACATACCCGGTACGTTGAATTCAAGACTGGTAATGCCGATTCCGGCAGTAACCAATTCGTTTTCATTATCAAAACCCACAATGGACATATCTTCGGGAACCTTTAATCCCGCTCCCTGCAGTTGGGTAATGACTATTCCCGCTATATGGTCGTTGTTGCAGACATACGCAGTATAATCTTCAGGGCAAAGCTTGATTTTAATATAAGAGCCCCGCTCATCCCTGTCTTCAATAGCTTCCCTGTAGGAAAGCCCCGCTTCTATCATTGCCTTGCAGAAGCCCAGGTACCTGTCCAGTATGCTTGTTGTAGCGGTGGTTGAACCAATAAAACCGATTCTTTTATGTCCGGTGGCGATAAGCAGTTTTGTCAAATTATATGAACCGAGAAAATTATTTGCGGCTACGCAATCACACGAACCTATATCCGAGTAAAAATCAAGAAGCACACACGGCTTTGTTCCGGAGGTGATCATGTTCATATACGGATCGGCCATCTGTCCCAATATGATAACACCGTCGATTCTGTTTCTGGTGAGGATTGACGGGACAACACGGTTTATTTCATCTTCGTTGCTGACAATTTCCAGGACACCCAAATATTGGGTTTGTTTTATTGCCATTAATAATTGCTGGTAAAAAGACCAGTAGTATGAACTTTCTCCGAGAAATTTCGCGGATAAAAGGATGCCGATAATATAGTGCCGGCCTTCCAACATATTCCGGGGGAGGCTATTGTACACATAGCCCATCTCCTCGGCTTTTTGAGTAATTGATTTCCGCAATTCTCTGCTTACCCCGTCTTTGCCGGCAAGCGCCTTGCTTACGGATACGGTACTTACCGACAGTTCGCGGGCGATATCGCTCATCTTGATTGAAGATTTCATACAAATTGATACTTGCGCCGCTTTCAAAATCCGCCGGATCTTGAAATAATCCTGGCTAATACATTAGCATAAATGAAGGAACCCGTCAATATCTCGCATGTACCAATCAGCAATTCAAAACATCCAAAAATAATGTCCAAATCGGCAAAATATATATTGGAGTTGTTCAACAACCCGGTTGGTTATTGAACAACTCCAATATTAAAATACCGCGAGGGCCGGAAAACCACACCAAATCAGCGCCGCTTTGGCCGCGCGCCAAAGCGTGCTTTTAAATCCGGCATGAAAGCCGATACATATACTATCCGTACGGGAGGTTTTCATGAACGCGTATAACATGGACGAATTGTTTGAAAGGGCCGGGGAAGCCGCCTGCGCCGCTTACGCGCCCTATTCGAAATTCAGGGTGGGCGCGGCGCTGATCTGCGAGGACGGAACGGTCTTTTCCGGCTGTAACGTTGAAAACCGCTCCTTCGGACTTACGATCTGCGCCGAACGGAACGCCGTCTTTCAGGCTGTCGCGCGGGGAACGCGCCGTTTTGCCGCCCTCGCCATATCAACGCCCGATTCGGTGGAACCGGTCGGTCCCTGCGGCGCCTGCCGTCAGGTGCTGAGCGAGTTCATGGCGGAAGACGCCCCGGTCCGTTTCGGGGGTTCGGGCCCCGGACGGGTCGATACAACCATTGGGGAACTTCTGCCCCATGATTCACTTCACGATCTTGCGGATTCTACCGACCATTGACATATTTTGACATTTTGTACATCATGCGGATATGGACGATGATATTTTGACTATCGAAGAAGTCGCGAAATATCTGCGGGTTTCCGAGCGGACCGTGTACGACTGGGCCCAAAAGGGAGAGATACCGTCGGGCAAGATAGGAACCGTTTGGCGCTTTAAAAAATCCGATATAGAAACGTGGGTCAATGACAGGCTTTCGGGAAACCGCATGGGGCTTCAGCCCGCGTCAATTTCCGTCGACGCCATCATATCCCCCGGCCGTATCCTCTTTCTCAATTATTCTTCCAGACGGGATGTCCTCGTCGCTCTGGCCGACAATCTGGGCGGGGCCCCCCAGGTAAAGAACCGACAGGAATTGATCCAGGAAATTTTGCGGCGCGAAGAACTGATGAGTACCACCATAGGCCGGGGCATCGCCATTCCCCATATCAGGCTTTCATCGGTTACCGACCTTGTCGTATCGGTCGGCATAAGCCGGGTTGACATAACCGATTTCAAGGCTCTTGATGACGAACCTGTGCGCCTTGTCTTCATGATAGCCGCCGCCTATAACCAGCACGCCTATTATCTGCAGACCCTTTCGTTTTTCAGCGCCCGCCTTAAAAACCGCGAACTGCGGGATTCCCTCCTCGCGGCGAAAACGGAAGACGAGGTATACGGCATTCTTACTCAAAGATCACCGCGGACCAGTAATCTGTAACGCTGACCTCTTTTTCTATAAGACCGATGCCCACATCCGCGGTAGTTTCCGCGACAAGCCAGTTTACGCCTCCCGCCTCAAAACGGGCGCCTTCTCCGGGAAGATCTGCCAGGCCCATCGCGTGGTCATACGCGGGTGAAACCATCATCGCCGCCGGGATATTCGCCTGCGCCAGTATGATGGCCCAGAGCATGGCTCTGCTGTCGCAGTCTCCCCGGCCTTCGGCCGCGGCGCTGACAAGATTGACGAAGTCACTGCCCGCAAGATCCCGTTCATAGGTGAACGACTGAACCCATTTCAGCGCCTTTTCGGCGAAAGCCGCCGGCGGCAGGGAAGACGGACCGCCGTCCCCGGGAACGTTCCAGTACCGCTCCAGTTTGAAGGCGGCGTCGGCAAGCCGTTCCCAGGAATCACGGTAGACGGCCCGGTAGAAGCGGACGCGGGCCGCCTCCAGAAGGGGAGAACCGGCGTAACGGCGAAGCACGGCGAATTCCCTGTCGACAAGGGCCTGCGCGCCTTCCGCGTCGTGTTCGGCGACAAGAACGCTCTGCCCCTCAATGAACTCAAGCTGAATTTCCCGCATTTCGCCCCCTGGATAACTGAACGCGGTAACAGGTCCGCTTGCCCGCCGTTCGGCCTCCGAGGGCGCTATGGAATCCAGAACGGAAAGATGAAGGATATCGGGAATATTTCCGCCGCCATAGGCCAGCGCGAGAAGCAGGGGAATCCTCCCGGCGGCGTTCCCGGAAGGCGTTCCCAGTTCCACACAGAGCCCCCATCCCCCGCGTGCGTTTCCTCCGATGGCAAAATCCAGTTCCATGAGGCAGGCTTTCCTGCCCCGGTAATCGAAATAACTCATGTCGCCCGTATTGCCGATACGGCGGCCCGCGTCCGCCGCCATGGCCTCTATCGAGGCGTAGGTCCCGTTGTACACGACAAGATCCAGCGCGGCTCCCTGCGGAGAGACAAAAGAAAAGCGTTCGCGGCCGTCTCCGCCCGAGTATTCGTATTCTTCAGGCAGATCGATGCGAAAACCCCATCCGGGGGAATAAAACGGCGAGGAAGACGCCCGGCCGGCGCACAGTACAAGGAGCAGCGGAACGAGGCGCGGGAAGAAAGATGGCGGACGGCGGGCTTCCGTACATGCCGGGAATATTACTCTCATGGTATTTATAGTATACTCTTCTCACGGGTTCATTCCCAGACATTCCGGGGGTGCTGTTTGAAGCGGATTACCGTCGTTTTTGAAAATGAATGGCTTCTTGTCCTTGACAAGCCCGCGGGGCTTGCCGTGCAGGGCGGGGAAGGGGTAAAGGTTTCCCTTGATGAGCTTCTCGCGGGGGAATATTCACCGCGGCCCCTTCTGGTTCACCGGCTTGACCGGGACACGTCGGGGCTTGTTCTTGTCGCCAAAAACAGGGAGGCCGCCGGGGTCCTTGCCCCCCTTTTTTCGGGAAAGGGCGGGGAAAAGAGGATACGGAAGCGGTACGCCGCCGTCTGCGCCGGTGTTTTCGCCCGCAAAAAAGGGGACATACGGGAAAGGCTTGTTGTCCGGGGAAGCGAAAGGGACGCTCTGACTTCATACACCGTCATGGAGGAAAACGGGAAATTTTCCCTGGCCGGACTGGAGCCTGGAACAGGCAGGATGCATCAAATACGACGCCATCTTGCCCGGCTGGGGAATCCTGTCCTGGGGGACGACAAATACGGGGATTTTTCCCTCAACAAACGGCTGGGAAAAACCGCGGGGCTGCGCCGTCTCCTCCTTCACGCCGCCGGACTTGGCATACCGCCGCTTCCCCTGTTCGGCATTTCCCGGCCCCTCGACCTGGAGGCCCCGCTTCCCGGCTATTTCGCGGAATTTTGCGAAGCGGAATTCCCCGGTTGTTCCGGGGTCCGGTTTCCATCCGCGCCGTCACAGCCGCCCTGGCCGGAACAAAGCGAAGCTTCGTTTCGCTACCGTTGACAAGGGAACCCCTTTTTCCCATGATTATCCGGGTATGGACGATATCCGGCTGACAAGGCCCTGTCTGGAACGGTTGAGTACCGATGAACTCGTCAAGCTGGCGGATCATTACGCGATATATATTCCCCCGGATCTGGAACGGATCTTTGTCATAGAGGAACTGCTTGAGGCTGATTTTCCGGGAGACGGGCAGAGGGACGGTGAACGGTTCGGGGGACAGGCGGATATACGCGAACCTGTGCCCCTTCCAAAGCAGTACAACATCACCTATCTGGAGTATCTTGTCAGGGATCCGCTGTGGATATTTGTCTTTTGGGAGATCAAAAGTCACGACAGGGATCTGTATGAAAAATCGCCTGATTTTGAGGGATATTTTCTCAAGGTACGGAATCTTGAAAGGGGGGAGCATATTTTTACCGTCGCCGTTGGCATGAACGACACCGCCTGGTACCTGGGTTTTCCCCCGGACAGCGGCCGCTGCCGCGTGGAACTCTGCGTACTGCGGGGCGATGGTGAAACCACGCTGGCGTTCTCCCGTCCCTTTACCCTTCCCGGACTCTTGGAGCCTCTCCCTTCCGGAGTGCCGGAAACCCTCGCGCGGCTTTCGGGCGCCGGGGATTTTCCGGTGATCCGCAACGCGGACCGCCTGTCAAGGCCCAGGGACAGGCGCGCTTTTCAAAATTCCCGGAACGATTAGCCGGACAATATGGAAAAACGGAACGCTATTTCGATAGTCCTCAACGCCCATCTGCCCTTTATACAGCATGACGAGGGTCCGTACTGGTCACGGGAAGAACAGATCTTTTTTGACGCTCTTTCCGAAACCTATCTTCCCCTTCTCGATGTCCTCGCGCGTCTGGACAGGGATAATGTCCCCTTCAGGCTGGGAATATCCCTTTCCCCGGTGCTCTGTCATCTCTTTTCCGACGAGAAGCTCATAAAAAAGTACCTTGACTATACGAACAGGCAGATAGAATTCGGCTGGCAGGAAGAGGACAGGACAAAGGGGGAAGACGGGCTTCACTCGCTGGCAAAATACTATGTGGATCTGGCGGGGGAAAGGCGGCTTTCCCTTATGGAGCGGCACGGGGGGGACATTCTCAAGTCGCTGGATCACTACCAGAGGAAGGGCAGGGTAGAGATCCTTGCCACCGCCGCTACCGGCGCGTTTCTGCCCTTCCTGTGTTCCTCCCCGGAGGCCGTCCAGGCCCAGCTTGAGGCGGGACTTGCCTCGTACCGTCTCAATTTCGGCAAATATCCCCTGGGTTTCTGGCTTCCCGAACTTGGCTGGACGGCCGCGCTTGACGAACATTTGAGGGCCAACAATCTGGGCTACACCATCGTGGAATCCCATTCCCTTGTTTTCGGGAATCCCCCGGCGGAAAAAGGGACTTTTTATCCGGCAAAGACCCCGGCGGGAATTTTCGTCCTGGGCAGGGATTTCAGCCCGGCCGGGAAATTCCGCGCCGCAAGCCCTCTCTACCGGGACAACGGCAAGGACGCGGGCTACGATCTGCCGGCCGGTATGGTGGAATCTTTTCTCTCCGCCAACGGGGAACGTTCAGGGACAGGGTACAAGTATTACGGCGGGCTTGACGGGAAGGACCAAAGGCTTTTTTACGATCCCGATGCGGCGCGGAAGCAGGCGGCCGGCGACGCCCGCCGTTTTCTTGACGCGAGCGCCGCCCGGCTGGGCGCGGCCGCCGCGATGATGAAGGAAAGGCCGGTGAGCCTGTGCGTCTTTGACGCCGACGATCTCGGCCGCCTCTGGTACGAAGGGCCGGTTTTTATTGAAACCCTGTTCAGGGAAGGCGCGAAGCGGGATGATCTGCAGTTCACAAATCCGGCTGAATTCCTCTACAGGCAGGAATCCTCCTTCCAGACCGTGACTCCCGAATTTTCATCGGGGGGGATCAACGGTTACGCTCAAACCTGGCTTGACGCGTCAAACGACTGGATATACCGGCATCTCTTCAGGGCCGCCGAAAGAATGACGGAAATGGCGGAGCGCTTTTCGGACGATTCGGGACTCAGGGAACGGGCCCTTAACCAGGCGGCAAGAGAACTTCTGCTCGCGGAAGCCGCCGACTGGCCCAAAATGATGTACGAAGGCGATTCCGCGTTCGCCAGGGGCAGAATTGAGGAACATTTGAGAAATTTCACCACGATTTACGAAACGCTGGGAAGCAACTACATAAGCACCGAATGGCTGACCGGCCTTGAAAAACGGCACAGCATTTTTCCCGGCATCAATTACCGCATTTTCAGGAAGAAGCGCTAACAGGCTGTTGAAACAGCGGATTTTTGCCTGTCTTGTCAGGCCGCTTCCCGTTTTTCAGAAATCAAGCCGCTGCATGGCGTCTATTTGCCGCTCGACTTCAAGCGCGCGGGTAAGGACGGCAAGGTTTTCACGGGCGGGCTCGAATTTGGGGTTAAGCCTCAGCGCCTCGTTCCAGCAGGATTCCGCCTCGCTGTAGTTTCCCCCCGCGTAGGCGTCAAGGCCGGCAAGGTACAGTTCGTCGACCTTCGCGGCAACGGCTCCCCTTCCCTGATCCCCCAGATCAAAACGGACCCCCACGCTGACCCGGTTAAGGGGCTGCAGCTGGGTCAACAGATCCAGCGTGTAATTCACGTCCACGGCGATGGATTTAAGGGTTATGGCGCTGCCAAAGGCCACCCGCACATTTCCGTGTTTCGCCAGAAAACCCGCCCGCATTGAAAGAAAATTCGTGACATTGACGGAAACACCGGTAGACCAGTAGGGTTTTTCGGACAACTGCGGATCCTGAAGGTTGAGCGGAACGGAAAAATCAAAGGCGAAGAGCAGCGGCCGCATGGGCTGATAGGACAGGGCGGCGGTCATAACCGTGGGAAGGGGATCGCTTTTGGCCGGCGGCCCCAGATTCCGTATCACAAAGGCCAGGGATGTATTCCGGTCCCGCGACTGGTACGGCTTCAGAAAGTCGAAACGGGTCAACACCCCCAGATCCCCCATAACCATGGCCGCCGACTGGGATTTCCCCGAACCGGCTATGATATTGTCCTCGTTGTCGGTGTAATCAGGCACAAAACGGAAGGCGCCCTTGAGGTTGACCCCCACCGAAACGCCCGAAAAGTAATAGCCCGACAAGAAATTGTAGGAGGCGTTGAGAATGGCGATCACCTCCGAGTAATACCCCTTGGACACCCGTTCGCCAAAGAAGTTGTATTCGGTAAAGGGGGTAAAAAGCCATTTTCCCCCCGCGGCAAAACCGAGGTTTTTGTAACGGGAAGCGAAGGCCGCCCCCTCTATCTTGGTGTCCGCTATCCAGTTGTTGTGAAAAAAGGCCAATTCCGTTTTTTTGAGCATGGAAGAACCGGCCGGATTGAACTCGATGAAGGAAATATCGTCGGCAACCGCGCTGAAAGACCCCGCCATGCCTTCGGAACGGCCCCCCATGGGTATATTCAGAACGGGGAAGGCCGTAAGGCCGGCATTGTCGTCGGGACCGTATATTTTGTCCAGATATTCGGAAATCGAGTAATACCCGTCAGGATTGAAATTGGCGGCCCCGGCGGCGGCGGCAAGCGTGAAAACAATAAAACCGGAAAAGAGGAGCCGTTTTCTGTTCATTTATCCTTACTATACCCTATCTTACAATATATATCGGAAAAAATAATATTTCTATGATATTATAATATACTGTAGAAGGCTCTTTGAAACCGGAGTTTCGAAAGAAAGCCTTGGAATTAACGGGGAATTTCCGGGCCTTTGCTACAGGGATTTTCCGGGAATTCCGATATAGAGGACAGGTATACCTTGCAATGAATGCGCAGAGCCCTCCGGGGGGCGTCCGCCTCACGGGGCGGATTTTCGGGTTGTTGGCGGTCTGCTGGTCTCTGGCAGCGGCGGTTTCCCCGCTTTACGCGGGGGGAAGGATGGATGGGGATCTGTCCCGCGCCGACCGCCTCATCGCGGAAAAACAGTACGACGAAGCCATAAGGGTCCTGTCCGAATACATCAGAAACAACCCCGATGACTTTGAAACCGCCCGGAAAAGGCTGAAGCGGATAGAGGCGTTCAGGGATGAATACAACGCTGTCGCCAGCGAGCTTTTGACGACGGTATCCTCGGATCCGGGAAACGCCTCGAAGATCCTCTCCCTTATCCAGCGGCTTCAGAGCATAGAATCCCCCAACAACCCCAATGTTCAGGCCTTCATCGGCCGCATCCAGGCCATAGCCCTGTTCACCTACAACCGGAACAGGCTGGAGCAGATCCTTTCGGCCGGGCGCGAGGAACTGGCCAGGGCCAATTTTGAGGGGGCCCTTGCCCTCTACGCCGGGGGCATGGATATTTACCGCGATGAATTTTTCAGCGCCGGATACGGGGAGGAAACGGAAAACCGGGTGCGGGCGGGCATAGCGGATATAAACGCCGAAACGGGTGGATTCCCCGCCATTGTCCGTTCCCTTGAACAGAACGCGGCGGAAATGGAGCAGTCGGGAACCGGAAACACGTCCCTTGTCCGTCTGGAAGAAATCTACGGCCGCCTTATCCCCGGACTCGACAATCTGACCCGTTCCCGTAATGTGCTGCTCGATGCCGGAAATTATTTTGACGAAGAACTTGCCCGGCTGCAGGCCGATAATCCCGAAATTGGGGACCGCTCCTTCCTTTCGTTCGCATCCCGTCTTGTTCACGGCCCTGCCCGCGCCGAATTTCCCGAAGGAATGCTCGGCGCGGTGGAAGGTTACTGGAACAGTGTAATGTCCCGCGCGGAAAGAGCGGCGCTGAATATTGCCGAACGGAATTACACGGCGGGCCTGACCGGTCTTTCAAACGGGGAGTACGCCGCCGCCGCTTCCTCCTGTGAAAACGCCCGGCCGTATCTCGATTTTCTCCTTTCACTTTCCGGGAAATGGAACGAATTCATGCACGATTCGCCGTCGTTTACCCTTTTCGGCGTTTCCGTACCCAGGGAGAAATTCGGCGATTTTCTCATGTATCAGGCTTTGGACGACGCCCTTTCGTATTTTGTCGACGGAGCGGATCTGGGCCGGCGTTTTGCCGGGGCGCCGGGCGGCGATTCCGGCGCGATCTCCCTGTGGCAGAGCGGTTCCCTCGATTCGGCGGAAGCGGAACGGCGCGAAGGGCAGTACCGGGAGGGATTCACCGTTCTTTACACCGAGGCCGAAACGCTGATCCTGGAAATGGGCGGGCGTGAGGACGAATTCCGCGCGGAAATGGCCGCGGGCCCCGGTCCGGACGGGGAAAGTCCCGCCGGAAAGGATCCGCTTTCCCCCCTGGAGGAAGCCCGGAACTTTATCGTGAGCCTCCAGGCCCGCATAGGGGAAGAAGAATACGGCGCCGCGGTACGGCAGTACACCATAGCCAACGGGGAATTCGAAAGGCGGGTAAACGGGCGCCGGAGCGAAATGGACCAGGGAATCCGCTTCATCGAGGGAACGACCGAAGACGGCCATGTTGTCTATTATCCGGCCGAAGGGCTTGCCATATTCGAGGGCATGAACGCGGCCGTGTCGGCGGACATCGAGGCCGGAGACATTCTCCTTGAAAGGTACGCCGCGGAGCGGGCCGACATACTGGGCAAAGGGGAAGTGTCCTCCCTTTACGCCTCCGCGCGGGAAATGGCGGCGTCCCTCGCTTCGCTTGGAAGCAGGGGGGAAAGCCTCATGTCCGCGGCCAGGGCCCAGTCCGACAGGGCCCAAACCTACAGGCAGGAAGGGGACCGGCTCTTCAGGGAAGCCCAGACCGCTTTGGCCCAAAACAACTTCGACACGGCGCGGGACAGGGTTCGCCAGTCCACCGAGCGGTACAATATGTCCCTGGAACTGCAGGAATCCGCTTCCCTCAGGGCCGAATGGGGCAGGCTTGTCGCCCTGGGGAACGAGATCAACCGTGTGGAAAACGAATTCGTGATACGGGATGTCAGGAACTACGTGACCGGCGCCCGGACGAACTATTACGCGGGCAATTTTGAACAGGCCGAAGAACTCCTGGTACGGGCCCAGAACCGCTGGCGGCGCACCAATGTCGGCGACGACGAGGAAGTGCTCTACTGGCTCAGTCTGGTCCGTAACGCCATGTCGCTGCGTTCAGGCAGGATCATTCCCGCCACCGCTCCCCTTTACGCGGAGATGAGCCAGCTTTTAAGCGAGGCCAAAAAAAACTACGAAGAGGGCGTGCGTTACTTCAACTCGGGCCGGAGGGGAGACGGAACGGTCAAATTTACCGAAGCCCGGCAGAAGACACGGGAAGTAAAGATCATGTTCCCGCTGAACGAGGACGCGGGACTTCTCGAACTGCGCATGGATCAGGTGGTGGACCCCCGAGCCTTTGAACAGTCCTTCGAGCAGCGCATGCGGGACGCGATAGCCGGGACCAGGCGGAAGTCGATGGAGGCTTTCGCCGATCTGCAGAATCTCGCGAAGATCAACCCCCGGTATCCGGGCATGGCCGGCATCATTACCCAGGCGGAAATAGACATGGGCTTCAGGCCCCCGCCGCCCAATCCCGCGGATCTTGCCCGGTCCGCCGAGCTTACCGCCGACGCGCGGAGGGTTATCGAGGGGAATCTTTCCGGTCAGTACGAAGCGTCTCTCGTCTGGCTCGATCAGGCGCTGCGGCTTAACCCCAACAACACGGAAGCCACCCGGCAAAAGGACATACTCCTTACCCGTATAAGCGGACGCGGGGTTGTCGTGTTTGACAGAAAAACCGAAGATGAATACCAGCGGGCCGTCAGGGAGTATCAGCAGGGTAATTACCTTGGGGCCTTCGCCAGAATAGAGCAGCTGCTTCAGGATCCCAGAAACCGGAATTCCACCCTGATTCTGGAACTTCACCGGAGGCTCCAGTCCCTCTTATGATTTTTTTAACACGCTTTGCACCGGGAAACCTTGTCTCTTCGAGGTTCAGGACCCTTTTTCAGGTTCTCCTCCTTTTCATCGTATGCGCGTACGGGGAAGCGCAGACGGCTTTTTACTGGGAACAGCCGAACCGCTTTTCCCCCGGCGAGGGCCGTTTTCCAGTTTCCGGCTTTAACGGAGAGCTTTCCGTCATCGTCTGGCAGGAAACTTCGCCCAACAGCCGCGCCAATACTGTCGGCGAGTCGGAGATACACGTCTCCCTCGGGGTAAAGTCCGCCGGGGAAGACTGGAAGATATACCGGAACGTGGGGGGCCCCTATTACTATTCGGGGGAAGAACCCGCAATCCTCAATGTCAGCGTCGACAACCGGAACAGGATCATCATAGCCGCCGCGGCTTCCGTAACCGAAACGGAGATCCTCATATCGTCCGACAGGGGGGAAAGCTTTTCCCGCAGCAGGCTCGACAGCGGTTCGGAAAGTTCCATAGCGCCCCGCGTCGCCGTCCGCGCCGACGGGGGGTATCTGCTTTTTATCACCCGCGGATACGAACAGTCGCTTTCACTCTACTATTCCCGTTCGGACGACGGGATCACCTGGAGCCCCTTCAGTCCCTTTGTGCAGGGTGGCTACGGGCTCAATCTCAACTTTCTTCCCACCCACGCCGTACTGGGCTCCACCGATTATGTGATCTTTCAATCCTTTGTCGGCGGCGCCGACGTAATCCCCGCCTTTCAGCTTTACCTGCAGACCAGTACGGATAGGGGCCTTACCTGGAGCCCGCCCCGGCGCGTAACCGATTTTCGAGATCCCCTCATGAACACCGGTTCCGACCCGGATCGTTTCGACAACCAGCGGCCCCATCTTTCGGTATACGGGAACAGCCTGTTCCTCGTGTGGGAACGGCGTTTCGGCACGGGGTCTCCCCAGATCTACGGGGCCCTTCTCAATTCCCGGGGAACGGCAAGCGATGTGGAACGGGTGAATACCGAAGAGGCGTACTGTAACAACCCGGTGGGCTTTGTGTACAGGGGAACCCGTACGGCGGTGTGGTTCGACAACCGCAGGGGGGGAAGCCGCGTCTTCCTTGGACAGCGGGATTCCCTCTCCTGGTCGAATTACGATCTTTCAGGCGGATCGGGGGACGCTTCTTTCGGAAGGCCCGTCATAGACGGGGACGATCTGCTGGTCCTCTGGCAGATCGTTATCCGGGACGCGGGGTACATCTACACGGTTCTTCCCGATACAACCGTTACACCGCCGCGTATTGCCGCGCTCAATTTTTCCCCCTCGCGCCGTACACGGGGAGACCGGGCGCGGGTTGCCTGGAGTCCGCCCTTCGATACTTCCGGTATTGAAGGCTACTCCTGGCTCTGGTCCAGGTCGCCCCTGGAGGAGCCGCTCCGGGAAGTTTTGCTTTATCCGGGGGCAAACGTTTCCCCGTCCATGGATCTTGCCGCGGAGGAAGACGGTTCCTGGTATTTCAGCGTCATCGCCCTGGATTACGCGGGAAACTGGTCCCTTCCGTCCCGTGTTGAATTCATACGGGATACCACCCCGCCTCCCCTGGTGTCCGTCATTCCTCCCGATCTGGACGAAAACGGGTACCTCGTGTCGAATACCTTTTCCGTGCTGTGGGACCCGCCGGACGCCCCGGACGTTGCCGGCTACACCTGGAATCTCGAATATATGGGAGGCGCGGATCGCGGCGAGGATTACGAAACCTTCGCCGCGTCCGCCGAAGAGCACGGAACGGGAACCGTTCCCGCGGGCGCCGCGGCTCCCGGGAATCAGGTGGAGTATGTCAACCAGGACGACGGAACATGGCGTTTTACCGTCGCGGCCGTGGACGAGGTGGGAAATGTCGGGCCCCCGTCGAGTATTTTCTTCAGAACAGACAAATACATTCCCCATACCTACGTTACCTATGTGGATTCAGGCCAGGATGAACAGGGGCTTGTCTCCATACGTGTCATAGGCCGGGGCTTTTCCGTCGGGGGAAATGTGTACCGGATCTTCCTGGACCGGGACGGGGAAGCCCCCTACGACAGGGAATACACGCTTTCAAACGGGGATTTCCGCATTCTTTCCGACAGGGAAATCACGGGACTGCGGGCGGAAGACATGGAAGAGGGAATCTACAGACTGGGGATCTTCCATCCGTCAAGGGGACTGTACGTCACTTCTCCCGCGATAACGGTGAACAAAACGGGAACGGTCAAATTCGGCGACTTCTCAAGTATCTGGGAGCCTTCCTGGCTCAGGCGGGAAACGCGCCGCGTTGTCGATCCGTCCCTGCTTCTCATTGTCGTTGTCTTCATATTCTGTCTCTTCGGCTTTGCCGCCTCCGTCAGGGGAATAGGAAACGCCGTCGCCGAAAGCGTCGCGATACGGGTGGAAGCGGCCGCGCTTATAACAGGAGATTTTATGCCTTCGGAAAAGAAAAAACACGCAGCAAGAATCAGGCGGAGGGGGGGAGGTCTGCGGCTCAAGCTGGCTTCTTTCACCATCGCGATAGTGCTTACCGTGGTCGCCATGGTGTCCCTGCCCTTGGCCTATGTGATGACCAATACCCAGCGGCAGACCCTGCTCCGGGGACTTTGGGACCGTTCTTCCGTTCTTCTTGAAGGACTGGCGTCAAGCGCCCGTGCGTACCTTCCGGCGAACAACATTCTGGAACTCGGTTTCCTCCCCGCCCAGACCGTGGCCATACCGGAAGCGCGCTATGTGACCATTACCGGCTACAACGCCCAGGCCTCGTCATACGGGGATCTGGTGTGGGCCACCAACGATCCTGAAATTCTCGCCAAAATAGATACCGCCGAACTGCAGCCGGGAATATCGCGTCTTGCCGATGTGCTGAGTCCCCGGCTTGAACAGATCAGCCGGGAACTGAACGAGAGGGCCCGCGCCGAGGTGGGAAGCCTTTCGCGGAGCATAGCCGAACTCAACCAGGAAGGAGTTGCCCTCGCGTCCCGCAATGACGCCGAAAGCAGGCAGCGTTTTCAGGATATACAGGTAACTACAAGCCAGTTAACCGCGCGGTTTACCGAAGGACTTGCCTCGATAGCCCGCGACATCGGTTCGGAGCCCTCCTTCTCCACCGAGGAGCTTCCCCGCGACGGGGCTGGAACCTACATATTCTTCAAGCCCGTCATGTACCGGCAGGGGAACGAGGATGTCTACTTCAGGGGCCTTATCCGCCTTGAAGTGACCATAGATTCGATACTCGCCAAAATCGCCGAGGATCAGCGGGGTCTTGTCAGGCTCATTTTTATCATCGCCTTTATCGCCGTCGCCATAGGAACCATGGGCGCGCTGGTCCTTTCCACCCTTATCATCAGGCCCATACGGAAACTGGTGCGGCATGTCGAGCAGATCAGGGACACCGACGACAAGACAAAACTCGCGGGGGTGGACATTCACATCAAGAGCAGGGACGAGATTGCCGTTCTGGGAAACACCATCAATGACATGACCCACGGTCTTGTCAAGGCGGCGCTGGCGGCTTCGGATCTGTCCATAGGAAAGGAAATACAGAAGAAGTTTATTCCCCTGGAAATGGACCGGGAAGGAAACAAACTCAGTTCAGGCTACAAGGACACCAAAAACGCCAGCTTCTTCGGCTACTACGAAGGGGCCAAGGGCGTATCCGGGGACTACTTCGATTATCAGGATCTTGACGGCCGCTACTACGCGATCATCAAATGCGACGTGGCCGGCAAGGGAATACCGGCGGCCCTCATCATGATACAGGTGGCCACGATGTTCCTCAACTATTTCAAGGCCTGGAAACCCACCGCCAAAGGCATGCACATAGAGGAAGTGGTCTACCAGATCAACGACTTCATCGAAACCCTGGGCTTCAAGGGACGTTTCGCCGCCTTTACCCTCTGTCTCTTCGATTCCCAGACGGGGGTGGTGCGCTTCTGCAACGCCGGCGACAACATCATACATCTCTTTGACGCCTCCGAGGGCCGTATCAAGACCCTTACCCTGCCGGAGACGCCCGCCACCGGGGTGCTTCCGAACTTCCTTGTGGAATCCAAGGGCGGTTATACCGTGCAGACCATGACCGTCGATCACGGCGACATTCTGTTCCTCTTTACCGACGGTATAGAAGAGGCAAAGCGGAAATTCAGGGACGGGGATTTCAGGGAAATCATCTGTACCGAAGGCGGCGCCCCCAACGACACCCCGCACGAAAACCACGTGGTAGGGCAGGGCGATGAGGAAATGGGACCGGACCGGGTCCAGGCCATTATTAACGCCGTCATGAACAGGGATGTCTATACCCTGCACAAGTGGCACAACCCCGAAGGAAACACCGATCTTTCCTTCGATTTTTCAAACTGCGAAGGCAAAGTCGAGGAAGTGATCATGGCGCTGGTGTCGGTGGAAAAGATGTTCCGCTGCTGCAAGGATCCCGGCGCCGGCGAGGATTCCCGCGTACTTGTGGACAGGAAGGTGGACGCCTTCCTCAAGGAGCACTTCCTCCAGTACCGTACCTACTGTTCCTACACACGGGAAAACCCTGGCAACGACGCGTATATGTATTATACTCACGTTATTGAAGATGATCAGTACGACGATCTTACCATTTTGGGGATCAAGAGAAAGTGAACAGGACTTCCGGTGTAACAGGGGGGTTAACCATGACATTCGGAGAACGGATGAAGGAAATTGTTGAACAGGGCATTTCGGTTTCAAAGGATCTTGCTGTAAAAGCGGGGGCAAAGGCCCAGGATCTGGGAGAGCGGGGCGTTCTCATGCTGGAAGTCAGGCAGCTTGAAGGCCAGGCCCAGAAACTTGTCGGCCGTCTGGGAGCCGAGGCGTACGAGGCCTTTGCCGAACGGGGCGTCAAGACCCTGGCGGCGGACACCCACGCCGTCAGGATCCTGCTCGCGGAACTTGCCCAGATCCGCGAATCCATCGAAAAAAAGAACACGGAACTCCAGTCCCGGAAAAAGTGAATTCAGGGGAAGTCCTCCCCGAAGCCGTCGTGGAACGTTTTGCCATTTACGGCGAACTGGAAACCGTCTGTCCTTTCGGTTCGGGGCACATCAACACAACCTTTGTTTCACGGTGGAACCAGGCCGGCCTTCGCGTGCGTTATCTGCATCAGCTGATAAACGATCGCGTTTTTCTCCGGCCCGGCGGGGTCATGGAGAACATAGACCGGGTCACGCGGCACATCGCGTCCATTCTCCGTGAAAAAGGAGAAGAGGATGTCAGCCGCAAAACCCTGACGGTGGTTCCGTCGCGGGACGGCCGGCTCTTTGTCCGCGATGACGGCGGCGGCTGGTGGCGGACATATTTGTTTATCGAGCGGACGCACACGCTGGACCTGGTTTCCACCTCCGGCGAGGCCCATTTTCTGGGGAAGGCCATCGGACGTTTTCAAAAACAGCTTGCGGACTTTGACGGAAAGCGGCTTGACGAAACCATCCCCGATTTTCACAACATGGAAAGCCGTTACCGCTCTTTCCGTAACGCGGTAAACAGGGACCCCCTTGACCGGGCCGGAACGGCCGGCGCCGAAATTGACTTCATGCTTGAAAACGAGGAACGGGGCGCCGTTCTCCTCCGCGCCCTGCGTGAGGGGCGCATCCCCGAGCGCGTCTGCCACAACGACGCCAAGATAAACAACATACTCATTGACGACGGGGACAACAGGGCCCTGTGCGTCGTAGATCTTGACACCGTGATGCCCGGAACCTGTCTTTTTGATTCAGGCGATCTGATACGCACCGTCGCGGCGCGGGCAAAGGAAGACGAGCGGGATCTTTCGCGGGTTGAATTTGATTTCCCTTTTTTCGCGGCCCTTCTCGAAGGTTACCTTTCCGAGGCTTCCTCCTTCCTTACGACGGGGGAAAAAGAACTGCTTGCCGAATCGGGACGGAACATTACCCATATCATGGCCCTGCGTTTTCTTACCGACTACCTTGAGGGGGACACGTATTACCATACTTCACGGCCCGGTCATAACCTTGACAGGGCCAGAAACCAGATTGCCCTTGTCCGTTCCATGGACAGACACTGGGAGAGTATAACGCGCTTCCTGCGGGAACGGGTGCTTTAGCCGCACTTGAAAAAACGGGGTTTTTATTGTAAAAGTGCTGAAGTGTTATGACAAAGGAACCCTTTTACCGGGACGGACTTCGTTTTTCATGCCGCCGCTGTTCTTCCTGCTGCCGTTACGAGAGCGGTTTTGTTTTTCTCTCCGAAAAAGACGTATGTGTCCTGTCGGCGGCCCGCAAAATGGAGTATACTGATTTTGTAAAGACATGGTGCCGCTGGGTTCCTTCCGAAGGCGGCCGGGACCGTCTTTCACTAAGGGAAAAGACCGATTATGATTGTATCTTCTGGAAGGACGGCTGTACGGTCTACGGGGCGCGGCCCCTGCAGTGCAGAACCTTTCCTTTCTGGTCTTCTGTTGTCGGTTCCCGCGAAGCGTGGAATATGGCAAAAACAGGCTGTCCGGGCATGGATTCAGGCGCGGCGCACAGCCGGGAAGAAATAGAAACCTGTCTTGCCATGAGGAGGGCGGAGCCGCTTGTCATGAGAATATCACCTGGCGTAAGGGGGTTGTAGTGCTGGTTCATTTTTGGGGCGTCCGGGGTTCCCTGCCGTCTCCGCAGCTTCCTTCGCAGATAAAAAGCAAGATTTCCGCCATTCTGGAGCGGCTTACCCCCGCGGATATAGAAAACACGGAGAACCGCGAACGCTTTCTGGCGGGACTGCCCCCCTGGCTCTTCGGTACGGTGGGCGGAAATACCCCCTGTGTCAGCCTCGGTTTCGACAATTCCCGCGAACTTGTCGTGTTTGACTGCGGATCGGGGATCCGGGAGCTGGGTATTGCCATTGGCAGGCAGAAACCGAAGCCGTCCCAGTACCGGGTGTTTTTTTCCCATTTTCACTGGGATCACCTTCAGGGGCTCCCTTTTTTCAATCCCGCCTATGATCCTTCGATAACCATGGATTTTTATTCTCCCATGAAAGACCTGGAAGCCGCCCTTTACGGGCAGATGACTTTCCCGTATTTTCCCGTTCACATGGAATCGATGGGGTGCAAGAAGAATTTTCACTTCATGGACGGCAGGCTGGACATTGACGGCGTCACCATTTCCTGCAAAAAAATGAACCATCCCGGAGATTCCTATTCGTATATGGTCAACGACGGCAGACGCCGTTTCATTTACGCGACCGATACGGAGCTTTCGGCGGCCGATTTTATCAAAAACGACGAAAACACCGAATTTTTCCAGAACGCCGACCTTATTGTCATAGACTGCCAGTACACGCTGGGGGAGGCTATCGAAAAATACAACTGGGGGCACAGCGCGTTCAGCTTGGCGGTCGATTTTGCCGCCAACTGGGGCATCAGGCACATGGTGCTGTTCCACCACGATCCTACCTACAACGACCGGAAACTTTTCAACATACTCCAGTCCGCGCGCTGGTATACCGAACGCATGAATATCAAGGGAATCGAGCTGTCGCTTGCCGTGGAAGGGTTGGAAATCAAACTGTAGTTTATGAAAATGAACAAGCCCGGCAGGCCAAAGGTATCGGACGGCGGCAAGTACAATAGACATGACGACAGAATGTCACAAAACAATGGTACGCGAAAAAAAGACAAAGCGCCGAAAGCCGGAGCCGAACCGCGCAAACCGGGATTTTTCAGGAAATTTGTTTTTTTTCTGATTTTTCTTACCGGAACGGCGATTTTTTTCCTTGTGACAATCCTTGGAGGGCTCATATATTTTAACGGGGCGCCGACCGCCGCTCCCCGCTCCCTCCCCGACAATTCCCTTCGTGTGGAAGGGGATAGTGTCCTTTACCTTGAAGTGCGAAAGGGCGAAAGCGCCTGGTCGGTGGGCAGACGCCTTGAGGAGGCGGGGATCATACGGAACAGGTATTTTTGGCAGCTTGTTTCCCGCCTGGGCAGGGAGTACATCAAAAGCGGCGTCTACCGCCTGGACATTCCCCTGGGACAGCTGGAAATATACCGGATTCTGGTTGAAGGCGCCCAGATGCTGAGCCGGGTCACCTTTCCCGAGGGGGCGACGCTGAAAAAATACGCCCGTATCCTTGAAGAGGCCGGAATATGCGGCCAGGCGGAATTCCTTGCCGCCGCCTCCGATCCCGCCGTCAGGGCCGAATATCATGTCCCCGGCGAAACCATGGAAGGGTATCTGTACCCCGACACCTACTTTTTTCCCCTGAACTATCCGGCCGCCATGGCGGTACGGACCATGGCCGGCACCTTTTTCGGCCGGCTTGAGGAAATTGACCCGGACGCGCTGGAACTGTCCGCCGCCGAACTTGAGCGCAGGGTGATCGTCGCCTCCATTGTGGAACGGGAATACCGTGTCGACGAGGAGGCGCCTCTCATGGCGGGGGTGTTCTACAACCGGCTTGAAACAGGCATGGCGCTCCAGTCCTGCGCCACCGTGGAGTATGTGATCACCGAAATACAGGGAAGGCCCCATCCGGAGGTACTGTACACCAAGGATACGGAGATACGCGATCCCTACAACACCTACCTGACGCCGGGACTTCCCCCCGGTCCCATTTCGGCGCCGGGCAGGGTGGCCCTCGACGCGGCCTTTCACCCTGCCGAAAGCGATTATCTCTATTTTCGCCTGGTCGATCCCCAGGCCGGCCGGCACTATTTTGCCCGCACGCTGGACGACCATATCCGCGCGGGAGTGCTGTATGTCAAGGGAAGGGGCTAGTGGCTTTTATTTCCAAAACAACCATACAGGAGGTAAACGACAGGCTCGACGCCCTGGCCGTGGTGGGCGATTATGTACGCCTTGAAAAAAGGGGCGGCCGCTACTGGGGGCTCTGTCCCTTTCACAACGAGAAGACCCCGTCTTTTACCGTCGATCCCGACAGAAAAATGTACCACTGTTTTGGCTGCGGTCAGGGCGGGGGAATCATCACCTTCATCATGGAAATGGACAAACTCACCTTTCCCGAAGCGGTTGAAACCCTGGCCAGGCGCTTCGGGATAGAGATTGTCTACGAACACGGCGGATACGAGCTTCCCGCCGAAGACGGCGGCAAAAAAAGGGCGGAGGAAACGGCCGAATTGTACCGCCGGGTAACGGTAAGTTTTCATCACATGCTTGTCGAAAGACCTGAAGGAAAAAGGGCGCTGGAATATGTCGAGTCCCGCAAAATAAGCCGGGAAACCGTGGACCGTTTCAGACTGGGTTTTTCCCCGGCGGATCGTCACTGGCTCTTTCATTTTCTTGTAAAAAAGGGATATTCGGAGGAATTTCTGGCCGTTTCAGGCCTCTTTTCCGAACGCTACCCCCGGCTCGGCTTCTTTTCGGGACGGCTCATGTTCCCCATAGCCGACAGGCACGGCAATACCGTCGCTTTCGGGGGCCGCGTCGTCCCCGCGTCCCCGGGGGAACCCGCGGTTCCACAGGAACACGATCCCCCGGAGGATCCGGCGGCCCGGCAGGAACCAAAGTACATCAATTCCCGGGAATCCGGCTGGTATAAAAAAAGGGAAACCCTTTTTGCCATCGACCTTGCCCTTCCTGAAATACGGAAAACAAGGGAAGTGTATCTCTGCGAAGGCTATATGGATGTCATTGCCCTTCACGAAGCGGGTATATGCAACGCCGCGGCCCCTCTTGGAACCGCGTTTACCGATGAACAGGCAAAGCTCCTCCGCCGCTGGGCCGAAAGGCTCAATCTGGTCTTCGACTCCGACGAAGCGGGCCGGACCGCCGCGGTAAAGGCCATTTTGACGGCCAGACGGAACGGTCTTCCCTGTTTTGTGGTTGCCCCCGAAAACCTTGAGGATCCCGGCGCGGACCGGCCGGCTCCGAAGGACCCGGCGGATATTTTGCAACTTTTTGGGCCGGAGACATTGCAAAAATGTATGAAATGTTTTATAAATGATTTTGAGTATCTTTTGGCGCGGGGCGGGAGCATTTTCGACGTATCGAATCCTGAAGGCAAAGCCAGAGCCGTGGCTTTCCTTTTTCCCTATCTGGAAGCCCTGGATTCCGACGTATCGCGGGACGACTGTTTTACCGCGGCGGCGGAGGCTTTTGGGGCCGAAAAGGCCGCGGTGCAGAGGGACTACGAAAGGAGACGTTCTGATACACCCCGGCGTGGACAGGACGAAACCCCTCATGGAGAGGGGGGGCAAAACGAAAAGCCGGTCGTCATGAACGATGAGCTTTTTTTGCTTGCCGTCGTGGCGTTTAATTTCAACTGGTATCCGGAATTCCGCGCGGCCCTTTCCATCAGGGAAATAGAAGATCCCGCCGCGAAGGAACTTTTTGTCGCCATGGAGGAGTGTTTTGTCAACGAGGAATCAGGCATTGATACGCTCCTTGCGCGAATATCCTCCGCCGTCCTGCGCAATTTCATTGCCGAAAAGGGCGTGTCGGGGGAATTTACCCTTAACACCGAAAGACTCATAGCCGACGGAATACGCCGCGTAAAGGCAAGGCGGCTTCACCGCAGGCTGAACGAAATTGTCGCCGGAATAAGGAGGCTACGGCATGAGGAACGGGAAAGTCCCGGAAACAGGCTGGATGATCTTTTGGCCGAAAAAATACAGATAGACAATGAATTACGGCAATTGGAAGGAAAATAAGGAATGACGGATTTACGAACGTCCGGCGTGGCGCTTGATCCCGCCGTAATAAAATTGGTTGAATACGCGAAGGAAAAGAAAGTCCTTTCGTATGAGGAACTTTCGGATTACCTTCCCGAACACATCGCCAATTCCGACAAAATCGAGGAAGTTCTGGCGCTGCTGGAAGCGAATAATGTCCAGCTTACCGAAGAAGAAGGGGCGGGCGACGACGAGGGAGAAAGCGGGAACAGGAAGAGTCCGGAGGCCGAAAAAAAACGGCTCGTATACAGCGAGAAGGAATCATCGGTAGACGATCCCATACGGCTTTACCTCAGGGAAATAGGCCGGGAAAGCCTCCTTACGGCGGAACAGGAAATAGAGCTTTCCAGGCAGATGGAAGAAGGCGAGAACATCATCAAGGGGGTGATAAAAAAATCGGGTATGATAATTCCCGAATTTTATCACATTGCCCAGAAGGCTTTTTCCAAACGGGATCTGCGGGAACTTAACCTGTCCAAAAAAGAGATCACCGAACACATGACGGAGCGGCGGCGGCTCAACCAGTTTTACAAGGAGACCCTCCGTGTAATTCTTGGGGATCTCAGAAATTACATCGAGATAAAACGCCGCATTATCAGCCGGGGCGGCGACTTCCTTGAAGACGGGGAATTGTGTGAAATACGGAACCGTATCATGGAAGTGATACTGGGCGCCGAAATACATCCCGATGAAATTGCCGGTTTTTCCGACAAATTCATCCAGGCTTCCAAAAAAATAAAACGTTACAAAAAGGAACAGGAGCGGATAGAAAAGCATCTTCGGGTAGCTTCCCTCAAGGAACTGCGCATTCTGGGCCGCGGGCTTACCGTCAAAGAGGAGCGCGAACGGCTGGAGGAAGATCTGGGCCTCAGTTCCGATGAAATAAAAGAGAAAATACGGCTTATACAGGTAACGGAAAAAAAACTCAGGCAGATGGAGGCGGAATTCGAGGAGTCAATCGAAAGCATCAACCAGATGGCCAGGGAAATAAGCCACGGTCAGGTGATGATGCGGAACGCCAAGGACAGGCTCATCAAGGCGAATCTGCGCCTGGTGGTTTCCATCGCCAAGAAATACACCAACAGGGGGCTTCACTTCTTCGATCTGGTGCAGGAAGGCAACATAGGGCTCATCAAGGCCGTGGAAAAATTTGAATATCAGAAGGGTTTCAAATTTTCCACTTACGCGACCTGGTGGATCAGGCAGGCCATTACCCGTTCCATTTCCGATCAGGCCAGAACCATACGGGTGCCTGTACACATGATAGAGCAGATCAACAAGGTGGTAAGGGAATCCAGACAGCTCATGCAGTCCCTGGGAAGGGAGCCTTCCGACGACGAGATAGCCGAGAGACTTGGCTGGACCGCCCAGCGGGTAAAATCGGTCAAGAATGTGGCCCGCGAACCCATATCCCTTGAAACCCCCATCGGGGAAGAGGAAGATTCCCTTTTGGGCGACTTCATCGAAGACAAGGATGTGGAAAACCCGGCAAACCAGACCGCCTTTACCCTGCTCCAGGAACAGCTTACCGGCGTGCTTGCCACGCTCCCCACGCGGGAGCAGGAAGTGCTCAAGATGCGGTTCGGACTGGACGACGGTTATTCGCTCACACTGGAAGAAGTGGGGCTTTGTTTTAATGTTACCCGCGAAAGAATACGGCAGATAGAGGCCAAGGCGCTTCGCCGCCTGCGGCATCCCAAGCGGAGCCGCCGCCTGAAAGATTATCTGGATCATTAAAAACGCGGGCCTTGGGAGGCCCGCTACAGGAGCACACATGGCAATGGATGAGGTTTTCGTCAAACTGCGTACACTGCAGGATATTTTATCCGGAAAATTCAAGCTGGAACAGGAAATAGAGGAAATTCCCAAGGATCTTCTTACCCAGGAAGAACTCCTCACCAGGCTGAAAAAGACCTTTATCGAAAAAAACCAGGAGTACGAGCGCGCCAGGGTCGCGGAAAGTGAATTCAGAAACCTCCTTGTGGAAGCCGAAAGCAACCGCGAAAAGGCCGAAAAAAACATGGATGTCATAAGCACCCAGCGGGAATACGAGGCGCTTGACAAGGAAATACGCGACGCTTCGGAAAAGGAACAGCAGTACCGCAAGGAGCTCCAGCGCGAAGAGAGGGTCATCGCGGAACTTGACGAACAGATAAAGCAGAATACGGCCCTCATTGAACAGCAGGAGGCGGAGCTGGAACAGCGCCGCAGGGGAATAGAAACCCTCATAGCCGAAAAAAAAGAGAAAACCGAAAGCCTTGCGGAAGAAGAAAAAAACCTGACCCCGGATCTTGATCCCGAAGTGCTCTTCAAATTCGAGCGGATCATCAAAAACAAGGGAGGAAAGGGAATCGTCGCCATAAGAAGCGGCGTCTGCATGGGCTGTCACATGATACTTCCCGTCCAGTTTGCCAACGATGTCCGCACGGGAGAGGAAATAGTCTTCTGTCCCTATTGTTCCCGTATCCTGTTTTACGAGGAATCGGAAGACGGCGAGGAGGATTTCTTCAATATCGAGGATGCCGGAAGCCTTTCCGATCTTGACGACATGGAAGACGAAGAATACGATGACGACGAAGAGGAAGAAGAAAAGGCCGACGCGGATTACGAGGAATAATCAGGCGATGAACCTGGCCGCCGCGCTATATAAACAACACTGTTTGTGTATCGAGGAAAGTCCGGGCTCCGCAGGGCATGATGCCGGGTAACGCCCGGGCGGAAAGTCTGTGCCGGGGGAGCGATCCCCCGGTCCGGGTCTTCCGACAGAAAGCGCAACAGAAAGTATACCGCCGAAAGGATGCCGTTACGGCATCCCCGGAGGACCTCTGGTTTTCCGGAAAGGCGCAAAGAGGCGGGCTCGATGGAGCCAGGCTTTTTGCGCCCGGTAAGGGTGAAACGGCGGGGCAAGAGCCCGCCTCGGCCGCGGTAACGCGGCCGGAAACGGCAAGCCTCATCAGGAGCAAAGTCAAGCGGCGTGCGAAGGGGAGTATCCCGTTCGCGGGTAAAGGGCGGGGCCTTACGGTTCCGGTTCTTTGCCACGGAACTGCCCGTTCCGGTTAAACGCGGGTAGACTGCTGTTGACGCCGCCGGTGACGGCGGCGCGAGACAGATGGCGGTTTTTCCGTTTTCCGGAGACATCTGTTTCCGGGAAACGGGGAATACACAGAACCCGGCTTACGGTTCATCGCTTTTTTTATTCAAAGGCGGGTTTAATGCCCCGCCGTATTTTTCAGGTCTCTTTTCGGGTTTGGGATGTTGAATCCGGAATTGCCGGCGCGCTGTTCAACATAATTGACTTTATGTGATGCCTTATGCTATATATATATGGATGTTTGACAGTAAAAAAAGATCCGGTTACGGAACGCGCGTTCATCGTAAAAAAAATTTTCATGCCGCCGCTATAATCATTTTGGTTTCAGCCGCCGTTCTTGTTCTGTGCGCGTTTTTTTTCGACCTGAAAAACAGGCGGGGAAACGACCGGAGGGAACTGCTTTCACTCTGGGAAAACGGACATTACCGTGAAGCCTATGAATTGAGCGGAGCGGAACTTCAAAAGAGGCCTCTGGATTTTTTTCTGCTGACCCTGCGTGGTTTTTCGGCCTATCAGATCGGCATTTCCCAGATTAACGCCTTTGACACGCTCTCTTACATCGACGACTGCGTTCTTGCCCTGCGAAAGGCCCTTCTCCTTGAGAATACCGCCAACATCGAAAGGATCTATTATATTTTGGGAAAGGCGTATTATATTAAGGGGCAGGGGTACGCGGATCTTGCGGTAAAATATCTTGAGATGGCCAGGAACTCGGGCTACGAGGCGGGGGACATACCCAAATACCTCGGGCTTGCCTATGTGGCGGTGCGGGATTACCGGGCCAGCGTGGCGGTTTTTACCCTCGCTCTGGAAGCCGGTTCGGTTTCCGATGAACTGCTTCTTTCCATAGCCAAATCTTATATGGAGATGGAAGAACATGACGCCGCCAGGGCCTATTTGATGCGCTGCATTGAAACCTCGCGGGATTCCGTCGCCCGTGTTACGGCGCGCCTTTATCTGGGTGAAATTCTGGGAGAGGAAGGGGACGGCGAGAAGGCCGAAGCCCAATACGCCGCCGTGCTGGAAGAGGCGGGGGAAAACGCCGAGGCGCGTTTCCGGCTTGGGGAGTTGTACCAGGCCAGGGGAGATGCCACAAGGGCAAGGTGGGAATGGCGGCGGGCGCTGCGGGCCAATCCCGTCCACGAAGGCGCCCGCAGACGGCTTAACGTTTTGTAATCGGGGTACGGGAGGGAATATGTTTGGAAGAAATTCGTCGGATCTTGGCATTGATTTGGGGACCTGCAATACTCTTATTTACATACGGGGAAAGGGCATTGTACTGAACGAGCCTTCGGTGGTGGCCGTTGAACGGGGTACCAAGAAGGTTATGGCCGTCGGAGTGGAGGCCAAGCGCATGCTCTGGAAAACCCCGGAGAATATCATCGCCATAAGGCCCATGCAGGACGGAGTTATCGCCGATCTTGAATCCACCGAAAAGATGATACGCTACTTTATTTCCAAAGTGCTGCCCCGTTACCGTTTCATCAAACCCCGCATGGTCATCGGCATTCCTTCCTGTATCACCGAGGTGGAACGCCGGGCGGTGGAAGAATGCGCCTACAAGGGAGGCGCCAGGGAGGTTGTCGTTATCGAGGAAAGCCGCGCCGCGGCCATAGGCGCCGATATTCCCATCTGGGAGCCCGCCGGTCACATGATCTGCGACATTGGAGGGGGCACCACGGAAATTTCGGTCATTTCCCTTGGCGGCATGGTGGTTACCAACGCCATACGCCTTGGGGGCGATGAATTTGACGAAGCCATTATCAAGTACGTGCGTAACGCCCATAACCTTATCATAGGGGAGCAGACCGCCGAGCGTTTGAAGATTGAAATAGGCAACGCGTCGCCCGACAAGACCATAGAAAAGGTTGAAATAAAGGGAACGGACGCCATCACGGGTCTTCCCCGGCGGCTTGAAATAGATTCCGTCGAGGTCCGGGAGGCCCTGAAGGATCCCATTACCCAGATCATCGACGAAATAAAGGCCACGCTGGGGCAGACCCCGCCGGAACTGGCGGCGGATATTGTGGAACGGGGCATTGTCATGACGGGCGGCGGTTCGCTGCTCAAGGGCCTTGGCAAACTCATCTCAAACGAAACGGGAGTTCCGGTGATCCTCGCCGAAAGGCCCCTTGACTGCGTCGCGCTGGGAGCGGGAAAGTATTTTGAGTACACCAGGGGCCTTGACAATTCCAAAAGCATTTATGACAGCCTGAACGGTTAAGGGTATGGTGACAGGGAAGGGCAGAAACCCCCGGAGCCGGATTAATCCTTCTTCGTATGTATTCGCCGCTCTTATGCTTGTTTCTTTTGCCGCGCTTTTCTTTTCGACCCGCAGTTTTATCGTGGATTTCAAGAGTATGGGACTTTCTCTTTTTTCGGGTGTACGGGGAAGCGTCAACGAGGTTTCATCGCTGATTTCCCGTACGGCGCTTTCCGTCCGTGAACTTGCCAGCCTCCGCGAGGAATACGCGGAGCTTTCGGACCGTGTTACCCGGTATGAACAGCTTGAACGGAGCGCCGCCGAAATAGGCCAGGAGAACATACGCCTGCGGGAACAGCTCGGTTTTTCCCGTACCCTGCGTTACCGCCATATACCCGCGGAACTCATAGGCCGTGATCCGGACAATCTTTTTTCGGCCTTTGTGATAAACAGGGGAAAAAAAGACGGCGTTGCCTACAACATGCCGGTTATCGCCTTTCAGAATGGGACGCAGGCGCTGGCGGGCAAAGTGGTTCAGGCGGGCCGCTCGGAAAGTCTTGTCATGCCCCTCTATGACCTCAGTTCATCGGTTCCCGCCCGGCTTTCCGTATCGCGGTTTGAGGGGCTTGCCGAAGGGCAGGGGAACCCCGATGTTCCCCTCCTCATGCGGCTTATCAACAAGCGCGCCCGGGAGGAGATCAGCTACGGCGACATGGTAATTTCAAGCGGAACAGGAAGGGTATATCCGGCCGGGATCAACATAGGCAGGGTAAGCAGGATCATCTACCACGAAGACGATATTTCCATGGAGGCCGAACTTGAGCCCGTGGTGGATTTTTCCCGGCTTGAGTATGTCTTTGTCATTGAGGCCCTTGGATCTTCCTCTGGAGAAGACAGCGTGCCTGGCGCCGGGGAGGGTTCCGGTGGTTAGAAATGTCATCTGGACGGTGATCTTTTCCTTTGTGGCCGCCGTACTCCAGTCGACCCTGCTCCGTCATCTTGCCATTTTCCGGGTTGTTCCCGATCTTGCCCTGTGCGTCGTCGTCTATTCCGCCTATGTTAACGGCGCCATGACGGGCCAGCTTTCGGGCTTCTTTTCGGGTGTCCTCATCGATTTTATTTCGGCTTCTCCCCCGGGACTCAATTCCCTCATACGCACGCTTGCGGGCGCCCTTGCCGGACTCATGAAGGGGACCTTTTTCCTTGGCGCCGTTTTTCTCCCCATGATTCTCTGCGCCGCCGCCACCATTCTCAAGGCCGCCGTCCTCTTTGTCCTCCATCTGTTTTTCGCGGACGCGGTGCCTGTGTACCCCCTCGTGTCTCCGCTTCTGTGGATAGAACTGCTCCTCAACGCCCTCCTGGCGCCCTTTCTCTTCTTTTTCCTGAAACGTTTTACGCCCCTTCTTTCGGGGCGGAGGATCTACAATGCCGCCCCTTAACCACCTTTCCTCCGACGATGAAACGCCCGAACAGCGCATACGTGTTCTTGGCGTGTTTTTTGTTATTGTCTTTGTCGTGTACGCGGCAAGGCTCTTTAACATGCAGATCCTCCAGGGCGATGTGTACCGGCAGGAGGCCCAGGACATAGCCCGGAGAACCACGGTGATTCCCCCGCAGCGCGGTGAAATTTTCGACCGGAATTTCAACAGTCCCCTCGCGCTCAATACCGATTCCTATGCGGTAAACATTACCCCTGCGGAAGTGCCCAGGGGGGAAATGTCCGCCCTGCTTGAAAGGGTTGGCGCCATCATCGGCATATCCCGCTCCGATCTGGAAAAAAAGCTGCCCGCGCAGTCAAATTCATCCTACCAGCCGCTGGAACTCGCGGTAAACGTTCCCTATGCCGCCATCGCCGTGCTTGCCGAAAACGCCGACACCCTGCGGGGGATCTCCTGGCAGAGTAAGCCCCTTCGCACCTACGCGGACGCGGGAAGCCTTTCCCACATTCTCGGTTATGTCGGGGACATTACCAGGGATGAACTTACCATGCTGTACAACAGGGGCTATCAGGCGGGGGACGTGATAGGCAAGGCGGGAATAGAGAGACAGTACGATGAAATTCTGCGGGGAAAGGAAGGCAGGGAGGTTCGTACCGTGGATGTCCGGGGACGGCGTGTTTCCAGCGAGGAACAGAACCTGAGGACTCCCCCCGAAATGGGAAAGAACCTCGTGCTGACCATAGACCGGGACATACAGACGCTTGCCGAAAAGGCGCTGGGGGCGCGTATGGGATCGGTTGTGGTGATGCGCCCGTCGGGCGAGATCCTCGCCATGGTATCCTATCCCTGGTACGATCCCAACCTTTTCAACCGCGGCGGCATGTCCGCCGAATACCAGTCGCTGATAAGCGATCCCAACAAGCCTTTCCTCAACAGGGCCATACAGTCCAATTATCCCCCGGCCTCTACCTTCAAGATCGTCATGACTACGGGCATACTGGCGGAAAATGTCTTTTCCCCCGAACAGGCCGTCAACTGCCAGGGGGAATTTTCCTACGGGGAAAGGCTCTGGCGCTGTCATATACGAAGGCCCGGCCACGGCCGCCTTAACCTTCACCAGGCCATGGCCCAGTCCTGCGACATCTACTACTGGATAGTGGGGCGGGATTATCTGGGGGTGGATCGCATCATTTCCTACGCAAGGGAATACGGCCTTGGTGAAAATACCGGCATCGATCTTCCCGGTGAAATATCCGGCTTTATCCCCTCGCCCGAATGGAAAGACGCGCGTTTCCATGAACGGTGGCTGGGAGGAGACACCATGAACATGGCAATAGGCCAGGGGTACACCCTCGTTACCCCCATACAGATGGCGTGCATGGTGGGCATGGTGCTGAACAACGGAACAATGTACAAGCCCCACATTCTCAAGGAAGTGCGGGATCCCGTTTCAGGGGCGGTGGAACGGAGCGTACAGCCCGAGGTGCTCCGCACGAGCGATGTGGACAGCGCCGTGTTTGAACAGGTAAAGCGGGACATGCGGGGAGTCATCGGCGAGGGAACCGCCCAGTTTCCCCTTAACATCAAAACGGTGCGGATAGCCGGAAAAACGGGAACCGGGGAAGTGGGTGTCCAGGACCGCTGGCATTCCTGGTTTACCGCCTATGCTCCCTACGATACCGGCAATCCCGAAGATCAGGTCATTGTTTCGGTCATCGTGGAAGCGGCGAACAGATGGGAATGGTGGGCGCCCTACGCCTCGGCGATTATTTTTCAGGGTATCTTCGCGGGGCAAAGTTACGAGGAGGCGGTACAGACCCTCGGTTTCCAGTACCTTATGACGGTACAGGGGAGAAGGGAATGAGGGCGCGGGATCTTCTGGACATTGATTTTCCGCTTGTCTTCGCGGCGGTTATTCTTTCCATATTCGGCATACTGTTCATCTATTCGTCGGGCATTACTTCCACGGGCCTTCTTGTGTCAAACGAGTACAAAAGGCAGATCATCTGGGCTTCAGGAGGGCTTGTCATTGCCCTTGCCGCGGCGTTGATAGACTACAAACGCCTCGTGAATATTTCCTTTTATTTGTATCTGGGAATCATCGCCCTTCTTGTCTATACCTGCGTTTTCGGGCGTCTTGTAAAAGGCGCGCGGGCCTGGATAGGGCTTGGGGGTTTCGGCGTGCAGCCGTCCGAATTTGCCAAGATCGCCGTTATCCTTTTTCTTTCAAAATACCTGGGCGACACCAGGCGTTCGGCCGGGGTCTTTTCCCGTTTTGTCGTCTCCTGCCTTATCGTGTTTATTCCCATGGGCGTCATCATTCTGCAGCCTGATTTCGGGACTTCCCTTGTGTTTATTCCCATACTCTTTGTCATGACCTTTGTCGCCGGAATCTCCGCCAAGTATATCTTTTTTCTGGGCGCCTGCATAGCCCTTACGGGTTTTTTGATAATTCTTCCCCTCTGGCAGAGTTATATCCTGGGGAATTCCCTGCCGGCCCTGACGGTGATCGCCGACAGCCGTTTCATACTGGCCGCGGCGCTGGGCATAGGCGCCGCGGGGGCGGTCGCCTTCTTTGGTTTTGTCCGCTACAAAAAGCGCTACTTTTTCTGGATGGTGTATACGGCGGGAATTCTCGTCTTTTCCCTTGCCGCTTCCGCCGCCGCCCGGAAGGTGCTCAAGGAATATATGCTCATGCGGCTTATCGTTTTCCTTGATCCCGGCGTGGATCCCCGCGGGGCCGGCTGGCACATCATACAGTCCATGACCGCCATCGGTTCTGGCGGACTTGCGGGAAAGGGCTACCTTCAGGGGACCCAGAGTCATTACCGCTTCCTTCCCGAGCAGAGTACGGATTTTATCTTCTCCATCTTTACCGAGGAATGGGGCTTTTTCGGAGGACTTCTGGTTTTCGCCCTCTTTCTTATCATCTCCCTGAGGCTCATCCGTACCATGAAGATTACCCTTGACCATTCGGGCCGTTATATCTGCGCCGGACTTTCGGCCATGTACATCTTTCATTTTCTCGTCAATGTGGGAATGACTATGGGGATCATGCCCATTACGGGAATTCCCCTTCATTTCATGTCCTATGGGGGATCCTCTGTCCTTTCCGCCATGATGGGAATAGGCCTTGCCCAGAGTGTTCATGTCCGAAGGTACAGCCGCTAGGTGATCCGGTATGTAGATCCTCTTGCCGACATCGGAGAGGCGCTGCTTTCCGTGGAAAAACCGGCCCGCTATTCGGGCGGGGAGTACGGAAGGCTCGCGAAAAAAGACGCCGTACTCCGCATGCTCATCGCCTTTCCGGATCTTTATGAAATAGGCATGTCCAACCAGGCGTTCCGCATCCTCTACAACCGCCTCAACGGTATGCCGGGCATTTCCTGTGACAGGGCCTTTGCCCCCGCCGCCGATTTTGAACGGCTGCTCAGGGAAAAAGGACTGCCCCTTTACGGCCTTGACACCGGAATAAGCGCCGGCCATACCCACGTTCTCATGTTTACCCTGGGCTATGAGTTGGGGATTACCGAAGTTCTTGCCATGCTGGATGTTTCCTCCATTCCCGTTCACGCCGAAAAAAGGGGAGAGGAAGATCCCCTGGTGATCATGGGAGGCTGCTGTGTTTCAAACCCGCTTCCCTACGCGGCTTTTGCCGACGCGTTCTGGATAGGCGAGGCGGAGGCGGGTTTTTTTGAACTGGCCTCGGAACTGCTTGAATTGAAAAAAAGGGGAGGGGGAAGGGGAGCCCTTCTTGAAAAAATCGCCTGTCATCCTTCGGTCTGGGTAAAGGGAAAGAAAAAGGCCGTCCGCGCCGTTGACACGGCCTTTGCCTCCCGGCCGCCCCTTCCCGCCGTCTTTCCCGTGCCCGGCATGAGGGTGGTGCAGCAGCACGGCGCGGTGGAAATCATGCGGGGATGTCCGAACGGATGCCGCTTCTGTCACGCGGGGTTCTGGTACCGGCCCATGCGGCAGAAGCCGCTTGATGTTGTAGTAAAAGAGGCGGAGGCTTTTATAGAGCAGGGCGGATACCGCGAGATCAGTCTTTATTCCCTTTCAAGCGGGGATTACCGGCATATAGACGCGCTGGCCGCCTGCCTTGACCGGCGCTTTTCCGGCCGTCATATTTCCTTTCAGCTTCCCTCGCTCAAAATTTCGGGGTTTTCCCTTTCCCTTCTGGAAAAAATTTCCAGGGTGCGAAAAGGCGGCCTTACCTTTGCCGTTGAAACCCCCCTGGACGAATGGCAGCTTTCGATCAACAAACGGGTTCCGCTTGACGATGTAAGCGCCATTCTTTTGGAGGCGAAAAAACACGGCTGGCGCGGGGCGAAATTTTACTTTATGGTGGGTCTTCCCCCGGCCGGGGCCGGCGAGGCGTCCCTGATAGTTGACTTTATCGCCGGAATAGGCCGCCGCACCGGAACTCACTGTACCGTTTCTCTGGGGATCTTCATCCCCAAGCCCCACACCCCCTATCAATGGGCAGTCCAGATTGATCCCGAAGAAGCCCGCCGCCGCTGCGAGTACATACGGGCGCGCCTTTTGCCTCTGGGGCACAAGGTGAACATGCCCGATCCCCTGACTTCCGTCATCGAGGGGATTATCAGCCGGGGAGACGCCGGCGCGGGGGTACTGATTGAAGAGGCGTTTCGCGCGGGCTGCCGTTTTGACGCCTGGAGTGAACATCTGCGGAAGGACATCTGGACGGACATAATCGGCCGCCATGAGGAGGGCGTGCGCGCCTGGCTCGTTCCGCCGGAGGAAGGCGAAGGCGACAGCGGACCGGAACAGGGACTGACGGAAAGGGCCTGGAGCTGTATCGACCCGCTCGTTCCCCCGGGCTATTTGAGGGCAGAGTATTCAAGATCCGGAAGCGGAGAATTAACCTCGCCATGTATGAATAATTGCTCACATCCCTGCGGGATATGCGACAAAGAACAGGGGATTGTCGAAAATATCATACAAGTCGATACTTTTTCTCATGACGAAACGCCGGCGCCGGAATTGCCGACTGTACCGGCGCGGGCCGCCGGGCCGGACGGGAAGGGCGGTTCCGGCACATCAAGGATAGTTTTTGTATATGAAAAAACCGGAACCGCCGTTTTTCATTCGCACCTTGACATGGTAGAGATCTTTTCAATGGCCCTTATCAGGGCCCGCGTTCCCGTTGTATTTACGGGAGGATTCAATCCCATTCAGAAAATAGAATTTGTCGCGCCGCTTTCGGTCGGCATAGCGGCCCTTAACGAAACCGCCTCGATTGATACGGAATGTTTTTGCCGGGCCGGGGATTTTGCCGCGGATATGAACGCCGTTCTGCCCGCCGGCATACGGATAGGCGCGGCGCGGAACTACCTTATACGGAACGGTGAAAAAAAACATTCCCTTTCCTCTCTCCACTGGGGCGGCGCCTACCGGAAGAAAGGACGCGCCCGGGAGGATGAGGTAAAAATCGCCGATGAAAAGGCGTACCGTACAAACGCCGTACAGGAAGGTCTTACCAATCTTGACATTGTCCGTACGGCGGTATTTGCCCGCGATATTCACGGCGAAAAGGCCCCGTATTTCGACGTGTACGGCGCGCTGTACGGGGAGGCGCCCGTACAGTAATTCCGTGCCGGGATGTTTACCGCCGGTGCGGACACCGGGCGGCCAGTTGTAATTCATTTGTTTTGGTGGTAGGAATGGGTATGGACAAAACGCTGAAATACGGCGTCATAGGCTGCGGCGGCATCGCCAACGCCAAACATCTGCCGTCGTTGAAGAAGATTCCCGGCGTTGAAACGGTCGCTTTCTGCGACATCGTCCGGGAACGGGCCGAAAAGGCGAACAGGGAATACGGGGGCGGAAGGGGAAAAGTCTTCGGCTCCTGGCGGGAACTTCTTGAGGAAGACCTTGACGCGGTCTGCGTGCTTACGCCGAACAATACCCACGCCGAAATCTCCATCGCCGCGCTCAGGGCGGGAAAGCACGTGATGTGCGAAAAACCGATGGCAAAAACATACAGGGAAGCGCTGGACATGCTTTCCGCCCGCGACGCGGCCGGAAAACTCCTTACCATAGGGTACCAGAACCGTTTCAGGCCCGACAGCCTCTTTCTCAAAGCCGAATGCAAAAAGGGAACTCTGGGTGAAATCTACTTCGCCAGGGCCGTCGCCCTGAGGCACAGGGCCGTTCCCACCTGGGGCGTATTCCTCGACGGGGAGAAACAGGGCGGCGGCCCCCTTATCGACATCGGGACCCATTCGCTGGATCTTGCCCTGTTTATGATGAATAACTACGAACCGCTTTACGCGGCCGGAACCGTTTACCATAAACTCAACAAAGACAGGAATACCGGCAATGTATGGGGCGACTGGGACACGAAAAAATTCACCGTCGAGGATTCCGCCTTCGGTTTCATCGTCATGAAAAACGGCGCCACGATCATGCTGCAGTCAAGCTGGGCCCTCAATACCGCCGAGGTAAGGGAAGGGGTTGTCTCCATTTGCGGCGTCAAAGGCGGCGCGGACATGCCCCGGCAGGGAGAACTTGTCATCAACGGCGTAAAGAATAACCGCCAGTACACGCTGATCCCCTCGCTCAAGGCCGGAGGTGTCGATTTTTACGGCGGCAGCAATGAATCGGAAAGCGATCTTGAGGCGCGGTGTTTTGCGAAGGCCATACGGGGCAGGGGTGAACTCTGCGTGCGGCCCGAGGAAGCGGCGGCAGTAACCATGATCCTGGAGGGCATCTACCGTTCCGCCGGAACGGGAAAACCCTATTTTTTTTAGCATAGAGGCCTTCGAAACTCCGGTTTTGAAACAGGCTTGGGGGAGGACACTATGAGAGACGGTACAATCAGGGTAAGGGTCTGGAACGAATATCTTGACGAGCAGAAACGGCCCGAAGTCGCTTCCGTGTATCCACAGGGGCTTCACAGAACCATCGCGGATTTTCTTGACAGGGAAGAGGGGATCACCGCGGAGGTATCGCTCATCACCGATCCCGAACAGGGCCTTTCGGAAAAACAGCTTGAGGCCACGGATGTCCTTGTGTGGTGGGGCCACGTACATCACGGGGAAGTGGAAGACAGGTTCGCCTGGCGGGTCGTCGAAAGGGTCCAGCGGGGCATGGGGATTATCTTTCTCCATTCGGCCCACAAATCAAAACCTTTCATGTCCCTTCTGGGCGCTTCGGGCCGCCTTTCCTGGCGTGAAGCGGACGAACGCTGCCGGGTCTGGACCGCTTCTCCCTCGCATCCCGTCGCCGCCGGAATCCCCGAAAATTTTGTCCTTGAACGGGAAGAAATGTACGGTGAACCCTTCGGAATTCCCCGGCCGGAAGACACGGTTTTCATAAGCTGGTTTGAGGGAGGCAATGTCTTCCGGAGCGGCGTAACCTTCAGGCGCGAATACGGCAAAATCTTTTATTTTCAGCCGGGACATGAAACCTACCCGGTCTACCACGATGAAAATGTCAGGCGCGTAATCATAAACGCGGTCAGATGGGCAAATCCCGCCATAATCGCCGGCAAATTCGACTGTCCGAATGTAGAGGCGCTGGAGAAAATAGGGGCTGATTAAGTCAGTCGCAAGTCAATCGGCAACTCACGTGTAATCTGGTTTTTTTCGTCATAATTTTCTTCCGGCATTATAGTAGACAGAATATACATTATGAATAGTAATATACACGCACAAAATTCCATCCCCTTTCAAAGGGAACCGCTTTTCAGGGATGTTTAAACTGCCGGTTTATCTGCTTTTCAGACGGAACAATCCAAGCCAAGTGGGATTGCTGTATATCATGTTTAAATTCTGCTGGTCCTGTCCCGCCGCCACAATGTACAAGGAAACATAACGGTGCGGATTGACGCCGCCTGAAACGTCGGGGTTTATATTGATGTTGGCCTGCGCGATCAGGTTAACGTCGTCGTTGAAAAAACGGTCCGGCTGATGGGTAAACGTATTTGAGCGAAGTATTATGTCGGAATAACTTGCCAGCGTCGGGGAAATTATTGTCAGACTTGGTATACCGGGATCGGGAAAATCAATGACAAGCCGGGAACCGCCGTTTAAAACCAGATCTATATCCGCGTTTTGAAGTTCAAGGGTATAATACCGGTAGTTCCTGAATATGGAATCAATCGAAATTCCGGAAATGGAATCGCTTGATGTATAGGGCCTGATGCTGTTGTAATGGCTCTGCAGTTCACCGCTGATGAAAGAAAAATTGTAGCCTTCGGTAATTGTCGACAGTTCCAGATAGGAGCTTGTGTAGATGTGATAGTATATTGAAAAATTGGTAAAATACCCTACGGAAGAATAATTTGGAAGGTACACTTCCACCGTATTGGCCAGACTGCGAAAAACATTTCCGACGGGTATCGTTTCAAGGTAATAATAATCTTCAATGCCGCAGGCCGATATTGCGAAGGCAATCAGCGCGGCGGCAAAGGGACGGACGGCGCCCGGACGGCTTTTTGGTTTCATTATTTGTTTAATTGTAATACAATGATCCTGGTTCTTGCCATGTTTATCCAGGTTGTCTCAAAGGGAAATTTGCTGACAAGGGTGCGGTACGCTTCAAGGGCGGCTTCGGTGTTGTTTTTCTTCTCCTCCAGCCGGCCGACGGAAAACTGGGCCCTGGCGGCCGAGGGAAAGGAAAACGACGCGCTTTTGGCGTAATGGGTTATGGCGGCGTCAATATTTCCCTGCTCTTCCGCGGCCCTGCCGGCATGAAAAAATACAATGGGTTCAAAATAGGTTTTTGAGGCGCTTTCGGCCGCCTTGATCCACGCCTGTTCCGCTTCCACCCATTCCTTTTTATCCGCGTACACGGAGGCTGTAAGGGCCCAGGCCCTGCCGCCCGCAAGCCCCCTGTTTTTCCGCGCGAAGGCGCCGAGATCTTCAAGGAGGACGTTGACTTCTTCCTCTTTTGACCCGTCGCTTATGTTAAAGCGCAGCGCCTCGTATCTTCCGTCAAGCTCCTCGACGGCGGCCAGGGCGTTTTTGCGCAGAACGCCCGTAATGCCCAGCGCCGCGACGACACACACGGCGGCAAGCACGATGACGCCGAAACACAGAACAAGCGGCTTCCGCCTGTTTTGGATAAAAACGGCGATTCTCTCGCTCAGTCCGTATTTTTCAGCCGTGGTTGACATTGTCTTTTACTCCTTGGGATTGATATCCATTTCTTTTATCAGCCGCGATAAATAGGTTCTCTGTATGTCAAGAACCCTGGCTGTTTCCGTCTGGTTCCAGTTGTTCTGTTCAAGCACTCTTCTGATGAAGTGGATCTTGAACGTGTTGATGGCCGTCTTGAGGCTCCGGTCCCCTTCCTGTTCCGCCGTGCCGGAAGGGTACTTGAAAAAAAGATCCTCCCGGCTTATCCATTTGTTCCTGCCTATGACGCAGGCCCGTTCCACGCAGTTTTCAAGTTCCCGTATATTGCCAGGCCAGGAATAGGACAGCATGGCCTTCATGGCCTCGTCCGAGAATCCCTCAAACTGTTTTTTGGTTTCCCTGGTAAATTTTTTGAGAAAAAAAGACGCGAGTTCGGGAATATCCTCGGGACGCTGCCTCAGGGGGGGAATATAGATGGGAAGTACGTTGAGCCTGTAGTACAAATCGCTTCTGAACTCTCCCCTCTCCACAAGGGCCTCAATATCCTTGTTGGTCGCCGCCAGTATGCGCACGTTTACCGTTATGGAATTGTCGGACCCCACCTTCTCAAAAGTTTTTTCCTGTATCACCCTGAGCAGTTTTGACTGGAGTGAAAGCGAGAGATCTCCTATTTCATCAAGGAAGATCGTTCCCCCGTCGGCCATTTCAAAACGGCCCTGCCTGTTGGCGATGGCGTTGGTAAAGGCCCCTTTGACATGACCGAAGAGTTCGCTTTCAAGAAGCCCCTCCGGCAGCGCGGCGCAGTTCACCCGTACAAAAGGATCGTTCTTGCGGTTGCTGCGCAGGTGTATCTGCTCGGCGAAGATCTCTTTTCCTACCCCGCTTTCGCCGAGGATCAGCACCGAAGAATCGGTCTTGGCCACCCTGTCTATGATCTCGATTTTTTCAAGGATGATGGGGCTCTTTGCCACCAGCGTATGATATCCCTGATCGGTTTTAAGCTGATCCTGAAGGATCTGAATTTCATTCCACGCCTTTTCTATGCTTTTCGCGTTGGTGATGGCCAGCGCCGCCTGGTTGGCGAAAATTTCAAGCCACTCCAGATCTTCCTGAACAAAATCTTTTTCATCTTTTTTGTTGAGCAGTTCTATGACCCCTATGCATTCATCCTTGATCCGCATGGGAACGGCCATCATGGTTTTCGAGGGATAGTTGATGTGGTTGGAAATGGCGCGCAGATGCCGTTTGTCGCTTGGCACGTCGTTAATGATGATGGACTTGTTGTGCCGGGCAACCCAGCCGGCTATGCCTTCACCCAGCTTCACGGTGAACTGCTTGACATCGGGCCCCTTGTTTCCAAGGGCGACCTCAAAGTACAGCTCCTGGTTTTCCTTGTCCACAAGCAGCATGCTCGACGCCTCTCCCCCGCACAGCCGCGTTGCCGAATCAAGAATCTGGGTAAGAAGGGCGTGAACATCCTGATAATTCGAGTTGATGAGAGTATTAATCTCAATGAGAGTATTGAATTTCTGAACGTCGATTTTTGACAGCATACCATACCATTAGTCCAACGCCCCCGGTTTCAGTCAGTATCGGAACTGCCCTTTGATTTCAGGAAATCCCCCAGGGTAAAGGTGGAACCGTCAGACTCCTCAGCCGCCATATAGCGGGAAATTTCTTCCCGCTGTACCTTCTTGCGGTAATCCCGTATCGAGAAAGCTACCTTCTGTTTGTCGGGCTGTATCTCCAAAACCACCGCCTTGACCTTGTCTCCCGGCTGGAACTTTTTGAGGGCTTCTTCCGGATCTTCGTCGCGGTTTTCAGAAAGATTGGTTTTGTGAATGAGCCCCTCAATGCCGCCGGGAACACGGACAAAGATGCCGAACTCGGTGACGGACGCGACCTCCCCTTCCACAGGGGTACCCGGTTTGTAGGTTTCGGCGAAGCTCCTCCAGGGATCTTCGGAAAGCTGTTTGATGCCAAGCCGTATGCCGTGGTTTTCGCGGTCAATGCCTGTTACCATGACCTCAATTTCCTGCCCCGTTTCAAGTTCGCTTCCCGGATGTTTTACCTTCCTTGTCCACGACATATCGTCCCCGTGGAGGAAACCGTCTATCCCCTCCTCCAGTTCCACAAAGGCCCCGGCATTGGTGATCTTGACTACCTTGCGGGTAAGCCTCGTTCCCACGGGGTATTTTTCTTCAATGCCGTCCCATGGATTGGCGGTTACCTGTTTGAGACCCAGCGACACCCTCCCCGCCTGCAGATCATAGCCGAGGATCATACATTCCACGATGTCGTTGGATTTGAGCACCTCTCCGGGTTTCTGGACCTTCTTCACCCAGGAAAACTCGGAAATGTGGGCCAGCCCCTCTATTCCCTCTTCCAGTTCAATAAAGGCGCCGAAATCGGTGAGTTTGGTCACTTTACCCTTTACAACATCGTTAACGTGGTATTTGTCTTCAAAGTGCACCCACGGATCGTCGGTAAAATGCTTGAGGGAAAGGTTGATGCGCTTTTCCTCGGGATCTATGCGTATGACCTTGAGCTGTATCTCCTGCCCCTTTTTGACAAAGTCTTTGGGACGCGTCACGTGCCCCCAACTCATGTCGTTAATATGGAGCAGGCCGTCAAAGCCTCCAAGGTCGATAAACGCGCCGAACGAGGTAAAGCTCTTGACCGTTCCGGTAACGTCCGTACCTATGGGGGTATTCTTGAGGAATTCGTTCCGCTTCCGCTCTATTTCCTCTTCCATCCATTTGCGGCGGTTGACGACGATGTTTACTTTGCCGTCCGAATAGAGGCGCTCAACATAGAAACTGCTTTTGAGGCCGAGGAATTTTTCCGGCTTGTCCACCTTCTGCGCGTCCGACTGGCTGATGGGAAGGAATGCCTTTGCCCCCGCGCCAAGGTTGATGTCAAAACCGCCCTTGACGATCTTCTCGAAAGTTCCCTCGATGGTAGTGTGATCCTGGAAAGCCTGACGAAGGTTTTTCCAGAAGATCTTGACATCGGCTTTCTGTTTGGAGACTATCACCTCTCCATGCTTGTTTTCCTTCATGACCAGAATGACCTGAACGGCGTCGCCCACGGCGGGCAGTTCGGCAAATTCGGAAATGGGAATCTTGCCTTCGGATTTGTAACCGACGTCGACAAACACCTGATCCGCCGTCACCTGAATGACGACGCCTTCAATGAGCTGGCCTTCTTCAAGCTGTTCCAGGGATTTTAGATATTCTTCCTGCAGCTGCGTCTGGATGCTGCCGGCGGAATCTTTCGCCGCGTCCATCGGACCAGTGCCCGATTCCACTTCCGTCTGAGTCATTACTGTTCCTTTTCCTTTATCCGTTATCTTCTGTACCAATGTGGCATAAACTTGTTCAATGGTCAAGTCCGACGTATCAATATAATCAACTCCGGGGGCTATTGCAAGGCTCCCCTCCTCCTTGTGCCTGTCTATTTCGTCCCGTTCCAGTATGGACCTGAGTATTTCTTCCAGACTGAGGGCGGAAACCCCCTGATCGAAGCGCCGTTTCGCCCTGGAATCCGCCGAGGCGTCAAGGTAAAACCTGTGTTCCGCCCGCGGGAATACGACGGTGGTCATGTCCCGTCCTTCCACCACCGCGTTACGGTCCTGGGCGATGCGCCTGATATGCCCGTTTACCACATGTCTCAGCGGCACTATGGCCGAAAACGGCGCCGACAGACGGTCGATTTCGTCGGTGTAGAGGCCGGCGGATACATCTTCCCCGTCAAGGATCACCTTTCCGTCACGGTATTCAAGGGACGCCTTTTCGGCGTATTCAACGGCTCTGTCCGGTTCGTCAAGTCCTATTCCCCTTTTCAGACAGCCTGATGCAAGGGCCCGGTAAAGGCTTCCCGAATTGATGTAGGTAAATCCCCCGCCTTCGCATTTCAGCCGTTCGGCCAAAAGCCGGGCTATGGTACTTTTTCCAGATCCAGCCGGTCCGTCTATGGCAATTACCACGATCCGCTCCTTTTATCCAAATTCCGATTATCCAAACGCCGAATGCCGCGTTTTGCGTTGTTTTCCGCCGCTCCGTCCAGTCCGGTCAATTCGGCCCCGGAAAGCGGCCTGCTTTTTCCTTCCTCGAGGTTTCCCAGCGGCACGATCCCGATGCGGATACGGCGAAGGAGAACGGGATGAAGATGAAAATGGGAAAAAACACGGCGTATTTCCCGGTTTTTCCCTTCAACAAGACGGATGGAGACCGATTTCCGGCCTTTCCTTTCAATCCCAATCGCCCGGTAATCGACCCCTTCCACCGTTATGCCGGTGGAAAAAGCCTCGCAGAGCACATCAGGAATGGGACCGGAGGTTTCCACAAAGTATTCCTTCTCTATTCCCGCCCCCGGATGAGACAGGCGGGCGGCAAAGTCCCCGTCGTTGGTAAAGATGATGAGTCCCGAGGAAAGGTAGTCAAGGCGTCCGACACTGTAAAGCCGTTCCCGCATGCCGGAAGGCAGAAGATCCAGGGCCAGGGGACGGTTCTCCGGATCGCGGGATGTGCACATATACCCCGGAGGCTTGTTGAGGGCAAGGTAGCGGAGGCGGGTTTCCATGGTCAATTCCCGGCCGTCAAGGCTTACCCTGTCGTCCGGGAGAACTTTGGTCCCCGGAACGCGCACAATTTCCCCGTTAACGGAGACCCTGCCTTCGGCGATGAGAAGTTCCGAAGAACGGCGGGAGGCTATTCCGGCGCGGGCAAGAAAGACCTGAAGCCGCGGGGATTTTTCGATCTTAGCGCTCTCCATCAAGTTCAAATCTGTCCGCCTCGCTTTCGCCAAGTTTTGGAAGTTCCGCTATGCTGTTAAGGCGGAAGAGCTTGAGAAACTCCCGCGTGGTTCCGTATTGAACAGGCTTGCCGGGAATGTCCTTCTTCCCCACCTCGCGGACGAGGAGTTTTTCAAGGAGTATGTGCACCATGTTGTCCGATTCCACGCCCCGTATCGCCTTGATTTCGGCCCGGGTCACCGGCTGTTTATACGCGATAATCGTAAGAGTTTCCATGGCCGCCCTTGAAAGCCGGGATTCGTTCCGCTTTCCGTACCGTTCCTTGAGCTGTTCCCAATATTCCTTTTTGGGAGAAATCATGATTCCCCCTCCAATGCGGGACAGCTCCAGACCCGAATCTTCCCGGCCGTATTTTGCCTCGAGTTCCGCGAGGGCCGCGTCCACCGTTTCCTTTGAAAGGCCGGATATGCCGCAGAGGTTTCCCCTGTCCAGGGGATCCGCCTCCAGGTACAGTATGGCCTCAAGCAGCGCCGCTTCTTTTTCCATTACGCCGCGGTCCTGAACGGCCTTATCAGAATATCCCCGAACATGCGGTTCTGAAAGATAACCGCCGTGCGTATCTTTACCGCCTCAAGCATAGCGAGAAATGCGCATACTTTATCCATGCCGGATCCGTTTCGAACGACAAGATCGGTAAAGGTGCATTCGCCCCTGGTTTCAAGCAGTTCGGCCAGAAGGGTGATTTTTTCGTTTACCGAAATTTCCTCGTACAGATCGATGATGCGCTCCCCCGAAATATCGCGCATGAGGGTGGAAAAGGTCTTCAAAAGATCCCATACGTCTACCTGCTCCCAGAGATCTTCATCCGTAAACGGCAGGGTCCTCTGGAGTTTTTTCCGCTCTATTACCCATTCGGCCTCCCTTTCCTTTTCTTCCATAAGTTCCGAAAGCTTTCTGATTTTCTGATATTCGACAAGCTGTTCCACCAGTTCCCGGCGGGGATCGTCCGCGTCATTCTCGTAACTTTTGCCGGGAAGGAGGGAAACCGATTTGATATACAGAAGCCTGGCCGTCATCACATGGAATTCCGATGCCTCGTCAAGATCGAAAACATCGGCCTGGGCTATATAGTCGAGGTACTGTTCCGTTATGCGGGCAATAAAAGTATCGTAGATGTTAATTTCGTTTTTGTTGATTAAAAAAAGAAGCAGATCCAAGGGTCCTTCAAATTCATTCAATTTGAAATGACGGGAAATTTTTTCGGTGCTTTCCATCTTCTGGTATTATACGTCCGTCAGACGGATCTTTTCAAGTACGTCCCGGAGGTACCCGCCGCCCGCGGGATCCCGTGCGGCGGGAAAAAGTTCAAGAAGCGGTTCCAGGGCAAAGGCCCGCTCTTTGAGGCGCGGATGGGGAATGACAAGGCCGTCTTCGGCGATAACCATATCGCCGAAAAGGAGTATGTCTATATCAAGCGTCCGTTCTCCCCAGCGCCGCTCGCGGCTCCGGTCCCGGCCGTACTCGGCTTCAACCGCGTTGACGGCGCACAGGAGATCGCGGGGGCTTCCCCGATAAAAACCCGCCACAGCGGTATTGAGAAAGGCCGGCTGATCGGTAACATGGACAGGTCTGGTTTTGCGGACGGAGGCCGCCCTTACTCCATCGAGAATACCGGCAAGATCCCCCACAGCCGCCCCGATAATAAGGCGGGGGCTTCTTCCGTCCGCGCCGGCCCTGTTGGAGCCGAGGCCAAGAACAACCTCGACCGGGGGCCGGATTTCCGGCGTCAAGGTCCCTTCGGGCCGGTTATGAAGCGGCCACCGGAAAAATGGCCGCGGCCCGCCGTTTCCGGCGGCTGTTTTCAGAACAGCCCGTCCTCAGGCGCCTCCGAAAGCGGATTTTTCCGGGGTCTTCCGGGACCACGGCGCACCGGCGCGGCCGAAGCGAGCTGTTCCCCCGCCCCGGCGGCCTCCGGATACGGAGCGGCCGGTTCCCCGACTGCGAAACCCGAAGCCTGGCGCGGCGCGGCGCCGGCCAGGGCGGGATTCCTCCCCGCCGGTCCCGGTCTCGCGGCTTCGGACGGAACCGCGTGAAGCCCGGCGGGCCTGAAAGCGGTGTCAGGCGCGGCCGGCGGCGGAACCATGTTCAACAGCGAAGCCGCCTCCGGCAGCGGGGCCGCGTCCATGTCCGGCATGGCGCCGGCGGACAGGGGCGGATTGGCAGGGACCGCCGCGGCAGGTTTCGCGGGAGCGCTGAAATCCCTGCCGGGGAACATGATCTTGCGGAGCTTTATTTCCACTTCCCTGGTAAATTCCGGGTGCTGCTCCAGATATTCCTTGGCGCCGTCCCTGCCTTGGGCGATTTTTTCCTCGCCGTAGGAATACCAGGACCCCTTCTTGTCAATAATATTGTGTTTCGCGGCGGCGTCAAGGATGCTTCCTGTCGCGGAGATCCCCTTGCCGAACATAAGCTCAAGTTCCGCGCGGCGGAACGGGGGGGCCACCTTGTTCTTTACCACTTTGACGCGGACCCTGTTGCCGACAGCATCGTCTTCCCCCTTCTCTATGGTTTCGGTTTTACGGACTTCAACGCGGACGGAAGAGTAGAATTTGAGGGCGTTTCCACCCGTCGTGGTTTCGGGGTTGCCGAAGAAAACCCCTATCTTCATGCGTATCTGGTTGATGAAAACAATAATGGTACGGGATTTTCCCAGTATGGCGGTCAGTTTCCGCATGGCCTGGCTCATAAGCCGGGCCTGAAGCCCCATCTGGGCATCCCCCATTTCACCGTTGATTTCCGCCTGGGGGGTAAGGGCCGCCACGGAATCCACCACGATAACATCCACCGCGCCGGAACGGACCAAGCTTTCGGTAATTTCAAGCGCCTGTTCCCCGGAATCGGGCTGGGATATCCACAGATCGTCTATGTTGACCCCGAGGTTTTTGGCGTATATCGGATCCAGCGCGTGTTCGGCGTCAACAAAGGCCGCTATGCCGCCCAATTTCTGGGCTTCCGCTATGGCGTGAAGGGCCAGCGTTGTTTTGCCCGAAGATTCGGGGCCGTAGATTTCGATAATACGCCCCCTGGGATACCCCCCTATGCCAAGGGCTTCATCCAGCAGTATGGAACCTGAAGGGATGATTTCTATCCCCGCCGCGTTGATGTGGGATCCCAGCTTCATGAGCAGGCCGGACCCGTACTGTTTTTCAATCTGCAGACGGGCCGCTTCAAGGGCCTTTTCTTTTTCCTCGGCGGAAACCAGAGGACTCCTGTTCCTGTCGGGGATCTTTGATTTTTCCGAATCGTTTGTCTTTGCCATGTTTTTTCCCTCCCCCTTTATATGGCATCTATCTACGCCACGCTTCAATGATTTTCCAAAAAATATCACAAATCGCCGGTAAAATAATACTATACAGATGTTTATATGTCAATCGAATATATGAAAACATTCCCCGAGATGCCTCATTTTAAAATACTACTGAAACCGGAGTTTTGCGGTTCTTCGGCCCTTGGCGCGGTCTGCCTGAATTCCCGCAGCCACCAAAGTCCACATGGTACGAAGCATACACGCCATGCCGCAAAACTCCCCAGCCGAAGCCAAAGCGCAGCTTCGGCTTCGGCCGCTCCCTGTACTTTTTTTTCCGCTTCATGTAAACTGTCTGCAGGATGAATGATTTTGTCGTCGCCGCTACCCGTTCGATGACGGACTATGCCTCCCGTGTGGTGGATCATCTTTTGAAATTTCCCAGCTTCGCTCCCATGGCCGATACCGTCAACGGGGTTGACCTTTTGAAGATTGACTGTTTTGCCGACGGTGAAATGGAAGCGGTTGTTACCCGTTCCATACGCGGCCATGCGGTTGTTCTGTTTACCAGTTCCGCGAGGAACAGGGAAGGCATAGGGGTTGAGACAGCCAAAATCGAGTTGTACCACGCTGTTGACGCCCTGAAGCGTTCACAGGCGGAAAAAATAATCATCTTTGAACCCTTTGTTTCCTGTTCGCGTTCGGACAGAACTACCCGCCGCAGTTCGGTGGGATTGTGGGTACACATCAAGATCCTCGCGTCCCTTGGCGCCGGTCATTTCGTGACCTATCAGCTCCATTCAGATAAATCGAGATCCATGGTTGATCCTACCATCTGCCTCGTGGACGATATTCCCGCCCTTACCCTTCTTAAAAAGTACCTGTGCGACGTGTATATACGGAACACGGAAACGCTTGAAAACGTGGTCAGATCCCGGTGGGCCTTCTGTTCCGTTGACGCTGGAGGCGAAAAACTGGCCAGGGGCTTCGCCAACGCGTTCGGCGCTCCGCTTGTGGTGGCGCACAAACAGCGGGACTATTCAAAGTCCAACACCATTGAGTCCATCAACATACTTTCGGCCGAACCGCTTGAGAACAAGGTGTTGTGGATAGTGGACGACATGGTCGATACGGCGGGTTCCGTGGAAAGCCTTATACGAACCCTGAGTTCGCACCGGCCGGCGGAGATCAACGTGCTTGCCGTTCACGCGATATTTTCGCCGCCCGCGGCAAGCCGGCTTGCCCGTCTTTCGGCGGAAGGGCTTCTTAACCGCATCATTGTAAGCGATACGGTATGCTGCCCCCAAAGCTGTGCTTTCGCGGACGCTTCTTCCGAAAAAATTCCCAATCTTGAAGTGGTTCCTTCGGCGGAACTGTCCGCCCGCATCGTGCGAACCATCGTGACCAACGCGTCGCTCAGCAAACTCATGCGGCCTTTCGACGCGGGCATTTATCTCAAGTCGCCCAATCTTTTCAATCAGTAACTCATGACGGTTCTTTCAAACGCGAATCAATCAGTATTGTTACAGGACCGTCGTTGGTGCAGGTCACGTCCATGCGGGCTTGAAAAATCCCCGTTTCGCAGGCAACGCCCTCTTCACGGATTTTTTCGGTAAAGTATTCGTAGAGGATTTTCGCGTCTTCGCTTCCGGCGGCGGCGCCGTAAAAGGGACGCCGTCCCCTTTCGGTGTCGGCAAGCAGGGTGAACTGGGAGACGGCAAGAACACCGGCGGAGGCGCCGGCGCGGACAATATCCTTTAATGAAAGATTCATCCTGCCTTGTTCATCGTCAAAGATACGGAGGTTGACTGTCTTTTCGGCAAGCCGGCCGGCGTCTTCGGGAATGTCCCCCCGGGCGACTCCCAGGTAGACCAAAAGACCCGCCGCGATGCTTCCCGCCGTACGGCCGCCCGACAGAACCGACGCGCCGCGTACCCGCTGAACGACGGCTTTCACGGAACGGGAGCGCCCCGCGAAGGCCCGCCCGCAGTGTCTTCCGCCGGAAGACCGGACTGGTGTATCGCCGCGCCTTCAAGCCTTATGGTCATGCCGCCGGTGACAGGCACAATACGGCCCAGCACTTCCAGGGGCCGTTCCGGGTTGATGGAAAGGGCCCGGTCAAATACCACCGAAACGATGCCTTCCATTGATTTTCGCGTATCGTAACCCACCAGAAAATCAAAGGCGGTAAGTCCGGAGAGCACTTCCACGTTGGTGGCCATGCCGTTCCAGATCACGTAACAATCCCTGTAAAGAAGGGGTTCTTCCGAGGCGGCGGTGTAGGAAATATTGTCCTTCCGCACAAAGGTATCGAAACCGGGAACTTCCATATAGGAAAGGAGTATCCTTGCCTTGTTCTTGATCGGGGGAGCGGCGTTTGATTCCAGAATGCGGTTAATGTTTACCCTTGCCGCCTGGTCGCGATATTCGGTAAAAAGGGAAAGGGCCCTTTCGTAGACCTCAAGCACCTGGGATCTGGTAAGTATGTACGCGTAGCTGCCCCCCGTCTCGACCGGCTGTTCCCTGTCCGCCCGGTCAAGAAGGCTTTCGGCGGCAATGGTTCTGTTTCCCGGCCTGAAATTCGGGCCGGGTATTACGGCGAACCGGACAAGAAGTCCGTAGCAGCCAAGGGCAAGAACGGCGGCGGCGGCCGCGGGAACGAGTACGCGATCCGCCGTCAGGGGAAGGCGGGGCAGCGGTGGAAAGAGGCGGGACAATTTTCCCGAATCAGTCCAGGCCGAAAGATTGTCGCTTCCGGCGTATTTTCTGATGATCCGCAGGGCCCTGCGGGCCGCGCCGTTTTTTTCATCCTGTTCCTGCACTTCAAGGTAATAGTCAACAGCCTTGTCCGTTTCCCCGCGGCGAAGATAGAGGACGGCAAGACCAAGAAGTACGCCGGTGTCGCGTATCCTCAGCTCCCGCGCCCGCTTGAAGTTGGTAAGGGCGCCGCCGAAATCGCCCGCGTGAAGAAAGGAGACGGCGAGGAGATAATAATAGCGGAAGGAACCGAGATAACGGTTTGCCTCCGATTCGAGCGCCTTGATGGCGGGGTAAAATTTGCCCCTGCGGGCAAGCCGCGTTGCTTTGGTCAGAACGGGATCAAGTTTCATCGCTGCGTCAGGGCAGATTGTACCGCGCCCTGATCCGGGCGATCTGGGCTTCCATCGCGGTCAGTTCATCGTCGGCGACGGACAGTGTTCCGGCAAGACAGGCGTCTATCCGGCCAATGAGTTCCCGCAAGAGGACAAGATCCTGTTCCGGGGTATTCGCCAAGGCTCCCGTTCCGCTTTCTACCGGTGAAGATGAAGATGAAGACGAAGGCGGAGATGAAGATGAAGACGGTTGTGACGGCGGTACAAACAAAGGCCGCGTTTCACCGGCCCCCTCCGCCAGATCCGCCGCTTCCTGGGGAAGCCCTGAGGGAGCGGATGAACCGCTTCGCCAGGCGGTAAAGCCCGCGCCGTCTTCGGCGGCAAGGAGCAGCGAGCAGGAACGCTCCTGTCCCCTCGACAGAAGAACCGGATCAAAATAGTACGAAACAGCGGAATCCCCTATGGAATAGGGCAGGTAGTTGAAATTTCTTCCCGGTGTATAGTTTATTTTCCATGGCGCCTCGTTGAGCCGTTTCCAGTTGGCAAAGTGAACAAGATCGGGCGTTTTTTCAACCCCCTCGCTTATGCTTCCCATGAACGAAAGCCTGTCGTTCCTTGAAATCCACCGCTTTTCCGTTCCCCGCTCTATGGCCGTTTCGGAGCCGATGGACCCCTGGTCGGTAATAAAGGGTATCCCGGCGGATCCTTCCCCCAGGCTGGTATCCAGCAGCATCCTCAACCCCACAAGCGCTTCCCGCGGATTCAGATTTACCGCCCGTATGGTTATCCGAATCCCGTTCGTCACGGCGGATCCCGATGTCCTGATGAAGGAAAATTCCCCGGTTACCGTGAGGAAGGACGATTCGAAGATCAGGGCGGGGTTCGCCTCCGTTCCTCCCGCGCGGAAACGAAACGACGCGGAATCTCCCAGCTTGTAGGTCGCGTCGTTATACATGACGGCAAGAAAGCTGGTACGGGGATCCTGATCGACAAAGAACGGCTCGTATTTCCCGCTGGCAAAATCGGAAAGATAATACAGGGAAAAACGGCCCGTCGTTTCGTGGAGAACAAGTTTGATTCTGCCGTCCCGGTACTCGGCCCCGAAAACGCCCGCGGAAAAAAGGACGGCAAACGCGCAGCACAGGAACACGCGCGTATTGTTGGAACGGGTATTCACAGTCCGCCTCCCCCGCCGCTCCGGCCCGACCGCAGAATATCGTCTTCCGCCCGTTCGGCCTGGTTTCTCAATTCGCGGAGCCTTTGCAGCCTGTCCGTTTCGTTCGTCTCCAGGCCCGCCTCCCTGAGCATGGCTTCAAGTTCGGCTATGCGCGCCTGGGCGGCGGCAAGCTGTCTCCGGTATTCCCCGTCCGGGGAGGCGGGACCTTCCTTCATCATCTCGGCCAGCCGTTTCTGGTAGGCGACAAGCGCCTGATCGTATGAACGTTCCCGGCGCCGGTAATCTTCCACGGTATTAAGGGATTCCTCATGACTCCATTTAAGCAGTTCCAGCAGTTCCGACTCCTTCTTCTTCTGGTTGATAAGGGCAAGACGGTAAGCCGAAGCCTCGTATTTGGCGCTCTGGGGGTATTGTTCGGTAATCAGGGTAAAAAGATCCCGCGCCTCCTCAAGGCGGCCCAGGGAAAAAAGACACTCCCCCATCCAGTACAGGGCCGCGGCTTTTTTTACCCCCCCCTCACGGTCGGCGTATTCCCTGAGGAGGATGACAGCCTCGTCATAACGGCCCAGATAATAAAGAACACGGCCTTTGTGGTACACGGTTTCCCCTGAATATCCCGGAAATATCCGTTCCAGTTCTTCCATATCCGTGAGGGCCGCCTCGTATTCACCGGCGGAAAGTTCCGCGAGGCCCGTCCAGTACAGGGCGTCCGCCCTCCCCTTTTCGTCACGGGCTTCCGCCCCGGCCCGGCGCAGTTCAATAACCGCCTCCCGCCAGCGGGATTCCCCATAGAGGGCGATTCCCCGGTCAAGGAGGGACCCCTTGGAAGTCTGGGAAAAAACCGGGGTTCCGGACAGGAGGATTATAAACACGCACAGCGCTGTGCGTGAGGCCTTTTTACTCATCCATGGCGCTCCTGTATCGATTTTCGGCAGGAAATACCCTTCATATAAACAAACAATACGGAACGAACGCTTTTTAGAGGCCCTCTCCCCCGAGCTTCCGCACCAGGCCCGCCTTGTCCTTTGCGCCAAAGAAAGCCGACCCGGCGACCATTACGTCGGCGCCCGCTTCCCGCGCCATTGGGGCGGTCGTTTCGTTAATTCCCCCGTCCACGGAAACAAGATAGCCGTATCCCCGCTCTTTCCGTATGTCCACAAGTCTTTTGACCTTTTCAAGGCACCGGGGGATGATCTCCTGTCCGCCGAAACCGGGATTCACCGTCATGACAAGGACCAGATCGGCAAAGGGAAGCAGTTCCTCAATCCGTGAAACCGGCGTGGACGGTACAATGCTTATTCCCCCTTTCCTGCCCGCGGCCTGTATGAGCGAAAGGGTCCTGTGCGAATGGATTACCGCCTCCGTATGAAAGGTGATGTAGTCCGCCCCCGCCCCGGCAAAACCGGGAACAAGGGAATCCGGATCGCCTGTCATAAGATGAACGTCGAACACCGCCTTTGAATGGGGCCGCAAATCCGCGGCGGCCTTGGGACCGAAGGTAAGATTGGGAACAAAGCGGCCGTCCATCACGTCGAAATGCAGCCACTGCGCCCCGGAAGCGTCTATTTCACGGGCGGCGCCGGCCAGATTGGAGAAATCGGCGCTGAGTATGGACGGCGCGATGATGATTTTTTCCGTTCCACTGTTCCCTTCCCGCATACTTATGATGATACGCGCCGAAAGACTGCTTGTCAAAGCCCCAAAAAATGTTATACTTTACAGGATACAGTTTTTACCAGAATGTTTGAAGCAGATCAAGCCATGAATACAGAAGTTTCGATTGAGGGGCTTATTCAGAAGGCCTATACTATGCTGAAAGCCTCAGACGTTGCTTCGGCCCGGAAGACGCTGGAGGAGGCTCTTGAATTTGATTTCGATCATCTTGAGGTAAAATACGGACTTAAATGTCTTAACTGGTGGACTCAGCAGATGCGGCGTGTGCCGGAATTGCGGGACCCGTACGACAAGGGGGGGTATATTCTGTCACAATGGAAGCCGTATTACAGTTATCTGGAGCATTTTCCCGAAAGCTACGACCGCTGCCAGTACGCAATCAGGATCTTCGTGTATTCCGCCGCCCTCGGTTTTTTTGAGGGACTGCTGGAGGAAAGAAAGGACGATCCCGGTCTCCTTCTCCAGATGGGCCGCTGCCGCAAGGGAACGGGCAACTATGAGGAGGCTCTGGCTTTTCTTGAGGACGCGGCCCGTTTCGCGCGGGAAGACAGCGAAACCCTGGCGGAACTGGCCGATGTCAACGCCCTCCTTTCGGAGCACCGGGCGGCCAAGGCCCTTTTCAGGGAAGCCTTCTTTTTCGATCCCCAAAAAATAGAACTGGGATCCATGGAATCGGAGATGATCGTGCGCCTTCGGGACAAGGTGGGGGAAATGGGATACTCCGGGGCGCTTCTCGCGGAATGGCTGCCCGTGTACGGCTGCCTTTTCGGGGTGTTTTCGGTAAAAAGGGAACTGAAACAGGCGGAATTGGGGAAGCTGAAACAATCCATCTTCTCCCTGGAAAGCGATATCCGCTCGGGCGGCAGGACAAACGGCTTTCTCAAGCCCCGGTTGATAAACCGGTATTTCTGGCTCATCGATCATTACGAGAATATCCGGGAAGATCCGGAACTCATCGAGGAAATCATGCTGAAAATCAAACTAATCGAGCCGGCTGTTTACGAGCGGTATACCAGGTAAGGAGTTGCGAGATGTCTGAATCTCTCCCGAAGAATGTGCAGGAAATGCTGAATGAGGAAAAATGGACCAGGGCCGCCCTCAGCAATTATTCAACCAGTCAGTTCAAGGAGCTTGATCTTGTCCTCAAGGAAGTCCGTGAAAAGCGGCTGGACGATGAACTGAAAAAAACCTGCGACGAGCATCTGCTTCACACCAAGAACAGCATCATTGCCCTGTATCTTTCGGGGATGATAGCCCTTTCCCGCCAGCTTATCGATGATTCGGCCATGATGAATCTGGTAACCATCTTTGTGGACAACCACAAGTGGAATATCGTCAAGTACCTTTGCGACGGGATTCTTGAATACGGCGAGTCGAAATTCGCCCTGAGGACCCTGGCGGAATACTACAAAAACGACAACGCCGAAGAACCTGTCTATGAAATCTGGGAACGGCTTGTCAAGGTGGATTATGAAGAGGCGGATCTGGCCAAATCGCTGGCGGAGCATTATGAAAAAGAGGGAAACATCGGCGCGGCGGTAGACTACTACAAAAAGGCCCTTCACCGCTACATCAACAAGTCGCTTTTTACCAACGTGCGGGAAATCTGGGAAAAGCTCCTTGTCTACTGTCCCGACGACATCGATTTTTTTCTCCATGTCCAGAAACGCATAGCCAAGAACATCAGCGAGGAAAAAGCTGTTCTCCTTTTGCAGGATGTATACGCCGCCCTCAAGGACAGGGATGTCAACACCGCCATCGGCATTCTCAAACTCATACTTCAGTACGACGAAAAGGACGCCCAGGCCAGAAAGGAAATTGTCGAGTGTTTCAGGAAAAAACACGCGGGCCACAGCCAGCTTGAGGAATACATCCGCGTATCAAACCTTACCCAGAGCTACCGGAACGTCCACGAGGCCGTAACGGATTTTGAAAAGCACATCGCCTTTGACAGGGGGAATTTTGTCTATCACCGCACCTGGGGAGTCGGCCGTATCGCCAGCTTCCGGGGGGACGAGATCGTCATTGATTTCGCGAAAAAGCGGGATCATTCCATGTCCCTTAAAATGGCGGTCAACGCCCTGCAGACCCTCTCGAAAAATCACATCTGGGTGCTCAAGGCCACCTGGAAAAAGGAAAAACTCCACGAGAAGGTCAAGAATGATTATGTATGGGCCCTGCAGACGGTGATCAAGAGCTTCGGCAATTCCTGCGACATCAAACGGATCAAGGCGGAACTGGTTCCTTCAGTGCTTTCGGCGGGGGAATGGACATCCTGGAGTTCACGGGCGCGGGAGATTCTTAAAACCGATCCCGGTTTCGGGGTCAGTCCCGACAACATAGACATCTTTACCGTCAGGGACCGGCCCATCAGCATAGAAGAAAAACTGTACAACGAATTCAAGGCGGAGCGGAATTTCTTTGAACGGGCCGCCACCGTGCGGAATTTTGTATCGAGAAAGGAAGCGGAGCCGGATTCCGAGTATTTCACCGAAATGTTCGCCTATTTTGCCGGTTATCTCCGTTCCCGCGGCCAGATAACCGAACAGGTGGTCGCTTCCTTTCTTTTGGTAAAAGATCTGGTCGCGCAGTATCCCCATCTGGGATCGGGCCTTTCCCTCAACTTCCTTGAAATCTTCGACGGTATAGAGGATGTACCGGCGCTGTTTCAGGCACTCAAGGACAACAAATTCAGGGAAGATTTCCTGGTTCATGTCAAACTGTTTGTTCCCTCGTGGGCCGATATTTATGTCAGCCTCTTTCCCCGCGCCCTGTTTCCCTCCATTATTGACAGCCTGGTCAATGAAGGGTACGCCGGAAAGCTCACCGCCATGACATCGGACTGTTTTGGACATTTCAGGGAGAACCGCGAGGCGGTAATATGGCTTTTCAGGAACGGGGCAGAGACGGACTGGTACAAAAACGCGGGAATTCCTTTCGACAGGCAGCTTATCACCCTTATCCATATCCTCAATCTTACTTTCCGGGACATAGAAAACCACCGGGACACCACGGAAAACCGGAAGATAAACAGGCAGGTTTTCGCGATCCTTTTCAAGGAAGATACGCTGTATTCTTTCATGGACGGGGCGGATGATGACACCATCATACGGCTCTTTACGCTGATTAACGATGTCAAGGACCTTGATCCCGCGGAAAAACTGCAGCTCCGGGACCGCATCGCAAAGCAGCGTCCCTCGTTTAAATTCTTCGGTGACACGGAAAAGGCGGTTACGCCGCGCGGCCTTGTTGTCACATCCGCCATGTACGGGGAAAAACAGCGGCAGCTGGTCCATATCATGGATGTCGAGGTTCCCGCCAACTCAAAGGAAATCGCCTTTGCCCTGTCCCTGGGGGATCTGAGGGAGAACGCGGAGTACAAGGCGGCCAAGGAAAAACAGGAGCTGCTTAATTCCACGGCGGCCAGGCTCAAGGACGAGATTGACAGGGCCCAGCTTTTTGATCCGTCTACCGTCAACACGAAGCGGGTGTCGTTCGGGACCAGGGTAACGCTGAAAAACGGCGCCAGCGGGAAAAGCGAGGAATACACCATTCTGGGGCCCTGGGAATCGAACCCGGACAAAAACATTATTTCGTACCTTTCTCCCTTCGGCGGGACTATACTTAACAGAGAAGTGGGAGAACAGGTTGATTTTTCGATTAATGATGAAAAGGTATCCTATGTGGTGGAACGTATTTCGGCGGCGAATTTTTAATCACGGTAAATGCCGCATCCCGCGGGATTCGCCTCGGAATACATCCCCAAAAGCAGGTGCGGCATGAAAAGAATGTTCTTTGTCATCGCGGCTCTTTTCGGCGCGGTTTTCTCCGCGTCCGGTCAGAACACGGGTCCTGTGGATCTGATACTGGTACTGGATACGTCGTCCAGTATGAGCGGCTCCTACCGGGAGGTAAATGATTACCTTACCGGACCTTTCCTCAGGGAATTTCTCCGTATAGGCGATACGTTCCACTTTATCCCTTTCGCGGGGGAGGCGTCCGTTGACATTTCCCGCCGCGTTGAGGGAGAGGGGGATGTCGGGACCATACTGGGCCGGATACTTCTGGCCTACCCCATGGGACCCGAGTCAAATGTGGAAGGGGCCCTTTCCTTTGCCGGCCGGTATGCGGACACTCTGCCCGCCTCGAGGGGAAAGAAAATAGTTCTGGTAACCGACGGGGGAGGCGTCCCTTCTCTGGCTTCCCTTGTCGACGCGGCAAAAAGGCGCCTTGAACCGCGGGGAGTAAGCCTTGACGTTGTTTCCGTTCCCCTTGCCGCCCTCCCCTCCTCGGGCCGTCCCGCAGCGCACCGTCCCGAAACACGGCCGGCCGTAACAAGCCCGGCGGCTCCTCCTTCCGCGCCCGCGGTCCGCCCGGCTCAGGCGGACGCCCGTACCGCCGAAAGCGGGCCGCCTCCTCCTCTGGCCGCCGCCGAATCTCCAGGTGACGCCGGCGGGACGCCCGGCGCCGCGCCGGGCGGTGACGGAGCTTCCGTTCCGGTTCCGGAAAGCGGCGCGGGTCCTGCCGTTCCGGCCGTTCAGGATACGGCGCCGACTGTCCCGGCTGTTCCCCAGGTTTCCGGGGTTCCCGAAGAAACCGCCGCGCCGGCCGTTCCCGCCTCTCCCCCCGCGGGATTCGCCTTTCCGGCTTTTTCCCTGGGCATGTTTCCCTATATCGCGGGTCTTGTGATCCTTGTTCTCCTCATCCTGGGGATCATTCTCTTTATCGCCGGGAAGGATCTGCATGGAAGCCCGAACCGGGCAATTTCCAGGGCCGCGTCGGGGCGTATATCAAAACCGGCGGAGCCTCCTCCCCCGAAGCAGCCGGCGCAGCAGCCGCAACCGCAGCAGCAATCGCCCGCCGACGGGAGCGCCGATCTTCTTACCAGCTACGCGGCAAGTCAGCGTCCCCGGGTAAGCCCTTATGCCCACCGTTACAAACCCCAGCCTGTTGAATACGAGGGACCTCTCATGCTGAATCTGTTTGTGGAAGATCAGAATACCGCCATAGGGAAGCGGAACATACACGCCGTAAAGCAGGGGTATACCTTTACCGTAGGCGGGGGTAAATCTGATTTTCTCATCTTCCTTGTGCCCATACCTCCCCATATCGGGGAAATACGCTGTGACGGCGGAAGCTGTACCTTTATCCCGAAAAAGTCCAAATATTTCCCGGATACAGGAGCGCAGCAGATTTCCGACTGCATAGGAAAGATAATACGGGTTGTTTCCGACAAAAACTACGAACTCCACTTCAGGATGGAGCGTTACGAAGATCCCCTGCGGGCGCTGAACCGCCTGCTGCGGTCGGTCAGCGTTCCGGGCTGACGGCGGGTGGGGCCAGGGCGGTAAGGATTTCGAGGGTACGCGCGGCCTTGCGCGCGATGCCCGCGTTTTTGTCCCCCTTCATGGCCTCCACTTCGGGGACAAGGCCGCGTAAACCGTTGTTCGCCGCCATGTCAAGCGCGTAGATTTTTTCCACAACGCTCCCGGAGGCGAAAAAACGGCGGGCTGTTTCTTCCAGACCGGGCGCCCGCGCCTCTCCTATTACTTTGAGAAAACCGTTGTAAAGGGCCGTCTGGTTCTTCCTTTTGGCTTCGTCAAGTTCGGCGACAAGCCCGGCGGCAAAGGCGGCGGGTTCATTTTTCATCAGCATTTCCGATGACAAGATACGTATCCTGTCCGAACCGCTCCTGTCCACAAAAAACTTTTCCAGTATGGCAATACATTCGGCGTTTCCGATGGCCCCAAGCGCCCTGAGCGCGGCGTCCTTTACCGCGGGAACATCGTCCCGTTCGGCCCTGAAGCGGAGGTAGGGGACGGCCGCCTCGAATTTACGCACCCTGCTCGCCTCGGCGGCGGCAATCCGGGTGCGGTAGAAAGAATCCCTGAAGGCTTCAAGTATTGCCCTGTCGACAGATTCCCCCGAAAACGCGCCCAGCGCGGCTACGGCGCTGGCCCTGACATTGGGGTCCCCGTCGTTTATGGCGGCGATTACCGCTTCCAGGCCCGCTTGGTCTCCTATTTTGCCCAGGCTGTCAAGCGCCGCGATGCGAAGGGGCATGCGTTCCTCGCTGTTTCCCGCTATACCCGCGAGAAATTCGACGGCCTTTTCCGAACCGCCTTCCCCCAGGGCGGTAATGATCTCCCGGCGGTTTTCATCTCCCGGATCGCGGTTGGTGTAGTAGTCAACAAGATACAGGGCCGCGTCGCCGGCGGATTCACTGTCGGCCGCCGAAGCCCGGCCCAGCGCCCTGAAAGCCGTATTCATGAAGCGGCGTTCTTCCGAATCGAGAATAGCCTTGAGGGACTTGAGGGCGACGGCGGCCTTGATCTTTCCCAGGTAATCAATGGCGGTAAGAACCGTTTCGCCCGATTCCTCGTCCCACTCCTCAAGGGCCCTTACCGCCCGCTCTTCAAGGCCCGGTTTTTGCCGGTCGCCGAAAAAGGAAAAGACCCCGGAAAGTATATTCCGGTTTCTGGTGTTTTGTACCAGCGCCGCAAGCTCATCGTCAAGATAGTCGGCGTTTTCGTTTTTAAGGGTCTGGATGAGGGAAGCGATTTCCGTCTCGGTGCCGTAGCGTATGGTCGCGTAACGGGCGGCCTCCACGGTATTCTCCGCGAATTTTTCAGGTTCAGGCGATCCCGGCAAGGCTCCGGCGGCGGAATCTTCCGCGGCCGGAACGGCCGGATTTTCCGCCGACGGAGGGGCTTCGGCGGCCATTTCTGTCTCTTCCGTGCTTTTCACATCTTCCTGTGCGCACATTCCCGTTGCCGTCATAAAAATCATACATACCGCGAAAAATTCTCCGGCAAAAAATGACGGCGGTTTCAATGCCGCCCTGTTTTCCGGGAATGTTGTGTGTTTTTTTGCTTTGACCGCTTTTATCATTCCGCAAACTCCGTTATTGTTCCCGTTCTTCAAAACGGGCAAGAAATTCCCTCTTGAAAGAAACAAAGCTGTCCCCGTCTATGGCCTTCGCGGCGTTCCGCACCAGATCATGCAAGAAATACAGGTTGTGGTAACTTGCCAGCATGGAACAGAGGATCTCCCCGGATTTGAAGAGATGCCGAAGATAGGCACGGCTGTATTCCCGGCATACTTTGCATCCGCACTCTTCATCTATCGGCCTGAAATCAAGCCGGTTTTCGGCTTTTTTCAGGGAAAAAGGACCGTTCCGCGAAAAAACAAGACCGTTCCTGCCCGTCCGGGTCGGCAGGACACAGTCAAACATGTCTATCCCCTGTTCCACCGCCTCCAGTATGTAACGGGGGGTTCCTATACCCATCACATAACGGGGTTTATCCGGGGGAAGAAGGGAAGCGGTACGAGCCAGAAATTCGGCGAAAACCTCTTCCGGCTCGCCCACCGAAAGCCCCCCTATGGCGATGCCCGGCGTATCCGCCTCCGAGGCAATTGCCGCGCTCCGTTCCCGAAGATCCCCGAAAAAACCGCCCTGCACTATGGCAAAAAGGCTGCCCCCCCGGCCTTCCTTCCTCTTTTCTTCCCAGGCCTTTTTCGCGCGCGCAAGCCAGGCGGCGCTTACAGTGAGGGCCTCCTCCGTTTCTTTCCGTGAAGCGCCCCAGCCCGAGCATACATCAAGCTGCATCTGTATGTCGCTTCCAAGAATGGTCTGTATGTCCACCACCTTTTCGGGATCAAGAAAATGCCGGGAGCCGTCAATATGGGACTGAAAGCTCACCCCTTCCTCCCGTATTTTCCTGAGACGGGCAAGGGAAAAGATCTGAAATCCCCCCGAATCGGTCAATATGTTCCCCGGCCACCCCATAAAACGGTGAAGCCCCCCCGCGGCGTCCAGGACATCCGTTCCGGGACGCAGGTACAGGTGATAGGTATTGGAAAGAATGATGTGAAATCCTATTTCCTCAAGATCGTTCCGGGTAAGGGCCTTGACGGTTCCGCAGGTTCCCACCGGCATGAACACGGGGGTGGATACGGTCCCGTGGGGCAGGAACAGGGCGCCTGTCCGCGCCCGCGACGAGGCGTCCCTGTGCCTTTCGGAAAAAATCATACCGGCGGCGTTCATGTTTTCGCGTTTCTCAAAAGGAGAAAGCCTATGAATACAAAGGACAATACCGGAAACCAGGCTCCCGCGAACGGCGGAATATAGCCGAGTTTTGCCATCATCATGCTGATCATTTCCATGACATAATAAACAACCGCCGACACGAGGCTGGCAAGAAGGCTCATGAGGAGGATATTTTTTTTGAAACGGCCCCCCATGGAAATGGAAAGGAGCATTACCACGAGTGAAACGGCCGGAAAGGAAAAACGGTGGTAATAGTCCGCCAGCGCCTCGGTAAAGGGAAGCCCTGCCCCCCGCAGATCCTTTATAAGAAGCCCCGCGTCTCGCACGGGAAGCTCTTCGGCTTCCACCGCGTTCCGCCTGAACGCGCCTGGTTCTTCCCGGTACCTTTCCGTTCCGGTCATGGGCCGTACAGCGAGCATTTCCCCTTCATACTCGTAGATTACCGCGCCTGAAAGATTCCAGTGTTCACCGTTCCAGAAAGCCTGGGGAGACCGGATCAGGGAAACAAACCGTCCGTCTTCGTCAAGTTCCACAATACTAAGCCCGTTCAGCGCTTCCTCGACAAAATCGTAAAAATCAACCGAGTAAACAAGTTTTCCGCCTTCCGCCTTGATGACAATGTCGGAATTGTTTTCCGTCCGCTGCTGGTGAAGCAGCGCGCGGGAAAGTTCGTTCTTCATTCTGAGGGTGGGAATTACCACCAAATCGTCGAAAAAGAAAGAAAAACAGGAAGCGGAAAAGCCTATGACAAGGAGGGAAATACTGAAACGCCAAAACGGAACGCCCGAGGAAAAAATCGATGTCAGTTCGTTCTTGCCGTAAAAATCCCCCAGGGTATAGGCGGCGGCGAAGAGCAGGGAAATGGGAAGGGCGTAAGAAAGGCTCTTGGGAACATAGTACAGGCTTACCCTGAAAATATCCGCCGCCGCCACTTCGTATTGAAGGTAGCGCCAGAGATTCGCGAAAAGTTCTATGAGGCCAAGGAGCATAACGAACATCGCCGTGGCAATGAAGAAGATGGGAGAAAACTGCCGCACAAGATAACGGTCAAGTATCATTTTTTTACCCGCAGAATGCACATGACAAGCCCGGCGGAAACGGCCAGCATGTTGGGCAGCCACATGGTCCAGAACGGCGAATACCCCAGACGGAGCCCCATGGTCTGCCCGCTCAGAAGCAGCACCCAGTACACGACCGAAATGATAAGGCCGAAAATAAACCCCACCGTCTGCCCGCTTTTTTTCGCCAGAAAGCCAAGGGAAACCGAAAGGAACACAAAGGAAATGGCCCCAAAGGGAATGGAAAATTTTTTGTAGTATTCGAGCCGGTAAACAAGGAGGCCGCGGTCGTCCCTGGCCATTTTCGCGGATTCCTTTTCGCGGAGAAGGGAAAGGGCAAGATTTTCCCGGCTGTTCCAGGCCGCGCTTCCCGGTCCCCCGCGAAGGCTTTCCTCAAGCGCCAGCGCCGCCGAGGTGATCCTCATATTCCTTTCGTTGAGCCGTTCCATGAGGACTTCTTCCCTGGCGCGTATTTCCCGCCGCACATCGGTGGAACTCATTTCACGGGGACCAATGGCGGAAACCGCCTCTATAAGATCCTCCTGGGGAACCCGGTAGCGGAGAAAACCGCTCGACGCGTAATCGTAATCACGGCGGGCCACTTCCCTGGAAGACTGGACAAAAGCCTCCTCCAGTTCCAGACTGAGCCCTTCCTTTCCCCCGTCCCTGAGTTCCGCGCTGGCGGCAAGGATAACCCGCCGTTCACCGTCGCTTGTCCTGTCCAGAATAAGCACATTCCCCACCCTGGCGCCCGACACGTCCCCGGTAACTATTACCGTATCCCTGAAACGCTTTACCGAATTGGCCTCCAGTTCCAGCGCCGGCGTGGAAACAAGAATGCGCCGGTACAGCCGGGTAAACTGGACGGTTCCCGCGGGAAGCAGCACGTCGTTGGCGACAAAGGAGATGAGGGAGATAACAAGCCCCACCGCGACGGCGGGCAGAAAGATGTTCCTGTAGGAAAGGCCCGAAGAAAGCATTACCAGCACTTCATTGTCGCTTGTAAGCCGCCCTATCGTCATGAGGGTTCCCACAAGGGACGCGAAAGGGGCGGCCATGGCGATAATCGAGGGAAGGGCGTAAAGGACAAGCAGGGCCACCTGGCCCAGAGGCACCCGCTTGGTGAGGATCTCCTGCGCCATAAGGAGAAGCTGGTTTACAAAAAAGATGAAAAAGAAAAAGAGGAAGGATACAAAAAAAGAGAACATGGTTTCCGATACTATGTATCTGAAAATGATGGGTGAAAGGGAACGTGCGGGCGGGACCGCGCTCTTTTCCATACCGTGACGCTTCCCCCTACATTCCCGTCGAGCCGAAGCCGGAGGCGCCGCGCTCCGTTTTTCCAAGGCTTTCCGCTTCGGCGATACGGACGCGGCATACCGGAGCAACCACCATCTGGGCTATGCGGTCTCCGTTTTTCACCGTAAAAGGTTCGTTTCCAAGGTTTACCAGAAGAATTTCCAGCTCTCCCCGGTAATCGGCGTCTATGGTTCCCGGCGCGTTGAGCACCGTTACCCCGTACCTGAACGCCAGCCCCGACCTTGGACGTATCTGCCCCTCAAAGCCCGGAGGAAGTTCAGGAAAAAGACCTGTGGGAATCTTTACCCGCGCCGAGGGCGGAATAACCCTGTCCTCCCTGACGTGGGCCTTCAAATCCATCCCCGCCGCTCCCCCGCTTTCATAACGGGGAAGGGACACATCCGGATCTTTTCGCGCGAATTTTACCACAGTTTCCACAGATCCCCCGGACGCCGCGGCCCTCGGGCCGTCCCGTCCCGCGTCAACGGCGGCCGCGATCCCTGGAACGGTCCCTGCCGCCGTTTCCCCGGCCCGAACCGCCGCCATACGAACTTCCCTCGCCATAGGACGGCCGGCTTTCGGAAGCTCCGTCAGGATCAATGGCGTCTATGTAGGAAAGGTTGAGCCTTCCCATTTTGTCAATTTCAAGAAGTTTGACCTGAATCTCCTGTCCTTCCTTGACCACATCGGTAACGGAGTTGATGCGCTGGCGGGAAAGTCTTGAGATGTGGACAAGTCCTTCCTTGCCGGGAAGTATTTCCACAAAGGCGCCGAAATCCATGACGCGCTTTACAACCCCGTCGTACACACGGCCCACTTCGGGATCGGAAACTATCCCCATAACGGCGGCCTTTGCCTCTTCGGCGTTTTGGGCGGTTTTGCCGTAAATGGTAACCGTCCCGTCATTTTCGGTATTGATGGTTACCGAATACTGCTCGCAGATTGCCTTGATGTTCTTCCCGCCGGGGCCTATAAGGGCGCCTATCTTGTCTATTTCTATACGGACGGTGATGATCTTGGGGGCGTACTCGCTGATTTCGCTGCTGGGCCTGTTTATTGTCCCGTTCATGATCGAAAGAATGTGAAGCCTGCCCCGTTTCGCCTGATCCATGGCGTTCCGCATGATTTCCGGACTCACGCCGGCGATCTTGATGTCCATCTGGAAACCGGTGATCCCGTCTTCGGTACCCGCGACCTTGAAATCCATATCGCCCAGGTGATCTTCCTCACCCAGTATGTCCGAAAGGATGGCGTAACGGCTGTCCGGCCGGGTACTTTCGGTAATAAGCCCCATGGCAATGCCGGCGACCGGCTTCTTCATGGGCACCCCGGCGTGGAGCATGGAAAGGGTTCCCCCGCAAACCGACGCCATTGACGAGGAGCCGTTTGATTCCATGATCTCCGAAACCACCCGTACCGTGTAGGGAAATTCCTCCTTGGAGGGAACCATGGCCTTGAGGGCGCGGTGGGCAAGGTTTCCGTGCCCTATTTCCCGCCTGCCTGTGCCCATGCGTCCTACTTCCCCCACCGAATAAGGGGGGAAATTGTAGTGAAGGATGAAATTTTCCCGCTTGTCGCCTTCTATGTCGTCGTAGATCTGTTCGTCAAAAACCGTCCCCAGCGTGGTAACGGCGAGGGCCTGCGTTTCGCCCCGTGTAAAGAGGGCCGAACCGTGAGTACGGGGAAGAATACCCACCTCGCAGGTGATATTCCGTATGTCTTCGGTTCCCCGGCCGTCCACACGCCTTCCCTTTTCAAGGATGGAGGAACGGAGAATTTCGTACTGCATGTCTTCAAAGAGGGCGCCAAAGAGTTTTTTCTGGTTTTCATCTTCAAGCTGTGCGGCGTATTGGGACGCGGCGCCGGCCTTTACCTCGGCGATGCCGTTGTGGCGTTCGTGTTTGGTGGGGAGAAAACAGGCTTTTTCCAGCAGGGGCCAGGCGGCCTCGCGTATGGCGGCGGCGTTTTCAAGGCTGTGCGACGCCTGGGTAAGGGGAAGTTTTTCCTTTCCCGCAAGTTCCCGGAGCCTGTCCTGGAGGCCGCACAGTTCCCGTATTATCCCGCTGGCCTTTTCCAGCGCCTCCAGCATGAGATCCTCGCCAACTTCCCTGGCGCCCCCTTCCACCATAGTGATCCCGTCCTTTGTGCCCGCGACCACAATTTCAAGGGTCGAGCGTTCGATTTCGTCGTAGGCGGGATTGACGACAAGCTGGCCGTTTACCTGGCAGATACGCACACCGGCGACAGGCCCGTTAAAGGGAATGCCGGAAATGTGAACCGCCGCGGAAGACGCGATAATCGCCAGTATGTCGGGGGGATTGACCTGATCGGCCGACAGGGTGGTCGGCACCACCTGAATTTCCCGACCGAAGCTCTTTTCGAACAGGGGCCGCATGGGCCTGTCTATCAGCCGGGAGACAAGAATTTCCTTGTCTTTGGGCCGCCCTTCCCGTTTGATAAACCCCCCGGGGATCTTTCCGGCGGCGTAGTATTTTTCATTGTAGTCGACCGTAAGGGGAACATAATCAAGACCTTCCACCGCGTCCTGCGATGAACACGCCGTGGCGATAACCGCGGAACCCGCGTACCGGGCGAAAACCGCGCCGCCGGCCTGTTTTGCCATTCTGCCGGTTTCAAGGATCAATTCCTTGCCGGCTATTGTGTAACTAACCTGTTGAACCATTTTTTCCTTGTGATTGAAGTGTTAGACCCTTACTTGCGGAGGCCTAATTCCTGAATGATGGAACGGTATTTTTCAAGGTTGACGCGCTGAATGTACTTCAGCATGCGCCGCCGCTTGCCGACCAGGATTAAAAGGCCCCGCTGGCTTGATTTATCCTTCTTGAACTGTTTGCAGTGCTCCGTAAGCTGATTGATACGCTTGGTGAGCAGGGCAATCTGGACCTCCGACGCGCCCGTGTCCTTTTCGTTTTTTCCGAATTTGAGCACCGTCGAAGTCACTTCTTCCTTGCTTAATGCCATATATACTACACTCCTTGAAAACCTTATGGAGGCGAATCGCACGGAAACGCCTGTGCGGACCGTTATATAAACAGCAGCCTTTCAAAAATTCCCCCGCGTTTTTCCTCCGCCGCAAGGGGAATGACAATTTTTCCGTTCTCGACGGAGACCTCCGCCTGGACGCCCCCGCCGCCTTTTGCGGTAAAAACCAGCGCCCGCCTGGAACCCGGAGGAGGCGCTATTCTGCGGGCTTCCGGGAGGTCAAAGATCCTCCGTCCGCCTTCGGTGTACGACGGAAGGCCGGAAAGATCGATCCCGAAGGGCCTGCCCAAAAGCAGCGCGGCATTTTCAAGATCGCCTGAAGCCACAGCCGCCCTGATCCTGCTTGAACTTACCGGATGCCGGCCTTCCATTACCGGCGGAACAATCTCCGTTCTTATACCCGCCCTCTCCGTCATGCTTCGCAGGGCGGCGGCGTCGGTATCCAGATGGTGACCGCAGTGGAAATTCGCGCCCACAGCCAGAAAAGCCAGTTCGCGCCGGTTTTTCAGGAGATTGATAAAATCCCTTCCCTGCATTTTACTGAAATTTCCCGAAAAGTCAATGAGTACCGTCATGGATACGCCGCATTCCCCGAAAACGGCGAGCTTCTGCCGCAGGCTGTACAAATCACCTTTGAAGGAAGACGGGTTGAGAATGGATTTGGGATTCTCCCTGAACGTGATGACAACGGAAATTCCACGGGCGCGTGTCCGTTCGATGAGGGCCAGGTGGCCCCGGTGTACCCCGTCAAAAACCCCGATAGTCGCGGCGAGCTTTCCGCCGGCGTCCGGCTCCCGGGACGGCCCGGAAAGGGGGTTTCCGTCCCCGCGTACAAAATCCTCCCATTCAACGATACACATAACCGTACTTCCAGATTCCGTCCCTTTTTTCAACCATGGCGATAAAGGAAGCGTCCGAAAAAACCGCGGCGGAATCTCCCGTTCCGTGCGGCGCCGCGCCTTCCAGCACAGGTTCAAGCGGCTGTCCATGTATTATTTTTTGTACATCATGAGAATTAATCTCAAACCACGGAAGGCCGAGGGCTTCGATGACGGTTATGTCTATGGGTCTGAAAAAAAGCCCCCCGGCGTCCGAAAGGTGAAAACCCGCGACGCGTGTCCGCGTCAAGGCGGCAAGATGACCACGGGAACCCGCGGCAAGGGCAAGGTCGCGGGCCAGGGAACGGACATAGGTTCCGCTTGAACAGGAAAGCCGTATCCCGGCAAGCGGCGGCTCCCAGGAGGTGAGTTCCAGACTGTAGATGAAAACAGGACGCCGTTTCATTTCGGGGGCTTTTCCCGCCCTGGCAAGCTCCGACGCGCGCTTTCCCCCGACATGAACGGCCGAATAGGCGGGCGGGGCCTGCAGTATGGCGCCGGTAAAAAGGGGAAGCGCCTTTTCCACGGCGTCAAGTGAAGGGATCTCCGCGTGATGAACCGGAACGCCTCCGGGATCAAGGGTATCGGTTTCGACGCCGAACCGTACCGTTCCCTCGTATTCCTTGTCGAGGCACGAAAACCAGGGGGCCAGTTTTACCGCCCTTCCGGCGAGGACCGGAAGAAGGCCGCCGGCGAATTTGTCAAGGGTTCCCGTATGTCCGACTTTTCCCGTTCCGGGAATACGCTTGACTTCATTGAGCGCCGCGAAGGATGTTATTCCGGGTTTCTTGTCGAGCAGGAGCAGTCCCGAAGTTTCACACATGATCCGGGCCGTTTCCTCCGGCCGGAGGATCTTCGGCTTTTCCGGGAGAGAGGGCCTCAATCTTCTTCACAATATCGAAACCTTCGCTCACGCCCCGGTCTTCATGAAAACGGAGGCGGGGCGTTTTGCGGAGCCTCAAATTGAGGGACGACTGAATGAATCCGGCCGCCGAATTAAGGCCCGCCGTTCCCTGTTTTCTTCCCGCGCTGTTTTTGATATTTGACACATACACATCCGCGCAGGAAAGATCGCCCGAGACTTCCACCCTTGTGATGGAAAGAAAAGAATTTACCCGAGGGTCTTTTATTTTTCCTTCCAGAATAAGGGCGCTGATCTTTTCCTGTACAAGATGCCCTATCCGCTCCGTCCTGTATTCCGCCACGCCTAATTCAGCTTCCTTGCCACTTCGATGATCTCGAATACTTCGAATTGATCGTTTACCATTATGTCTTCAAATTTTTCAAGGCCTATGCCGCATTCAAAGCCCGCGGCCACTTCCCGCGCATCGTCCTTGAAACGCCTGAGCGAAGAAATTTTTCCGGTGTGTATGACTATGCCGTCACGGACAAGGTTGACGCTGGCGGTCCGCTTTACGTTTCCGGTAAGAACGTAGCACCCGGCTATGGTTCCGATTTTGGGAACCTTGAAGGTGTTCCGCACTTCCACAGTGGCGATAACCTCCTCCCTGGTGTCGGGCTTGAGCATGCCTTCCATCGCCTGCTGTATCTCGTCGACCGCCCGGTAGATCACGTTGTACTTTCTGACATCAACCTTTTCCTGATCGGCAAGCATCTTGGCGCGGGGAACGGGCCTGACGTTAAACCCTATGATGATGGCGTTTGACGCCGCGGCAAGGTCAACATCGCCTTCGTTGATGGCGCCGGGAAGGGCCTGAATGACGTTGAGTCTTACTTCCTTTGTGGAGAGTTTTTCAAGGCTGGAACGAAGGGCCTCCGCCGATCCCTGAACATCGGCCTTGATGATCACCTTCAGTTCCTGAATGGCCCCGTCGCTTATTGTGTCGTAGAGGTTGTCCAGGGTTATCTTTCTGACATTCTTCGAGTCCTCAAAACGTTTGAGTTCCTTCCGTTTGCCGGAGTAGCCCCGGGCCACTTTTTCATCCTCGACAACCTGGAGGGGATCTCCGGCGTTGGGAACGCCCTCGAAACCCAGAACCTCCACAGGCATTGAGGGGAAGGCCTGTTCCAGCCTTTCTCCCTTGTCGTTGAAGATGGCCCGTACCTTGCCGGGCCAGATGCCCGCGACAAAAGAATCCCCCACGCTGAGGGTCCCCTTCTCCACCAGAACCGTGGACACTATGCCCCGGCCGTGATCGACGCGGGATTCAAGTATTTTTCCCTCGGCGGAACGGTTGAAGTTGGCCCTGAGATCGAGGATCTCCGCCTCCAGCAGTATGGTTTCCACAAGTTTGTCTATACCCTTCTTCTGCAGGGCCGAAATTTCGACAAACATGGTCTGCCCGCCCCAGTCTTCGGGCATGAGCCCCAATTCTGAAAGCTGGCTCTTTACGCGGTCGGGGTTTGCCTCGCTCTTGTCTATCTTGTTCACCGCGACGATGATGGGAACCCCCGCCTCTTTCGCGTGATTGATGGCTTCCACCGTCTGGGGCATGACCCCATCGTCGGCGGCGACCACAAGGACGACGATATCCGTAACCTGGGCGCCCCGCGCCCTCATGTGGGAAAAAGCCTCGTGACCGGGCGTATCAAGGAAGGTGATGCGGCCGTTCGGAGTGTCCACCATGTAGGCGCCTATGTGCTGGGTAATGCCGCCGAATTCGCCCGATACGACATCGGCGCTGCGTATGGCGTCAAGCAGCTTGGTCTTCCCGTGATCCACATGGCCCATGACGGTAACCACGGGCGGGCGCGGACTCAGTTCGGCGCCTTCGTCACCGCCGGTTTCTATGACGGTTTCGTCGTAGAGGCTTATGATCTTGACCTTGGCGCCGAATTCATCCGCGAGAATCAACGCGGTGTCGCGGTCTATCTGCTGGTTGATGCTGACCATCATTCCCATGCTCATCAACTTGTGGATAAGATCGGCGGCCTTGAGGTTCATCTTTTTGGCAAGTTCCGAAACGGAGATGACTTCCATTATTTCGATGGTCTTGGGTACGGGATTGGTTACCTGGGAGATCTTCTTCTTTGTCTGGAGGAGTTTTTCCTCCATTTCAAGTTCTTTTTCCTTGCGGTTGTAGACCGGTTTTTTCGCCTTGAAGGATCGCTTGACCGGTCCCTTGTTTTCACCCTGTATAGGGGTCTGCGGCGCCTGGCCGCGCGGACCGCGCGGCCCCCCGGGGGCGGGACGGCCTCCGGGCGCGGGGCGGCCGCCGGAAAACGGACGGCCGCCCCCCGGACGGGGACCGCCGAAACCCGGACCGCGGAAACCTCCCCCCGGGGTAAAGGGCCGCTGGCCTTCGGGCCGCTGTCCTGGTCTGCCGCCCGGTTTTGGCGCCGTACCGCGTCCCGCAAAGGACGGCCTTGGGGCGGCGTCGCGGGAAGGAGGCGCCTTTCCGACGAACCTTCCCCCTACCCTGCCCGCCGCGGCGGCGGGACGCTGGGTAAACGGAAAAGAAGAGACGCGCCCGACCGGTTTCGCGGGGCTTTCGTTTTCCCTGCCGCCGGCGTTCCGCCCGGTTTCGGCGGAAGCGGCCGCGGGAGCGCTGCCCGGCGCCGAACCGGAATCCCCGCCGGAAACGCCGCTTTCCTTCACCTGATCGTCTTTCCCCTGTCCCTCGTTTTTCGTGACGACAACCTTGGACTGAGGCCTTTTTACCGCCGTTCCCGGACCCGCGGAAGCGGCTCCGGCGTTCCCGGGGACGGCCGCGGGAATTCCCGGCGCCGGTTTCTTTTTGAGAACGATCACTTTCCGGCGTTCCCCGTGTTCCGAAACTCCGGCCTTGCTTCCCTCGGAAACTTCATGATCACTTTGGGTACGCTTGATGAGTTCCGCTTTTGGTTTTTGGGTACCTTCTAAATCCTCAGCCATGTTCCACCTTTTATCCGCTTACGGGTCCTAAACTCTATTCATCCTCGTATTCGAAACTCAAGCCCACGCCGCAATTGGGGCAGGTTGTCATGTCAACGGTGATCTTCGCGCCGCATTCGGGACAGACATACTCCTCGGCGTCTTCCTCCGTCCGGGCAGGCTCTTCTTCCTCTTCGGGGGATTTCTCCGGCTCTTCCTCCACTATCTCCACATATTCTTCAATAAGAGTACGCAGTCCTTCAAGATCTTCGGCCGTGACATCCTTCAACACGGTCAATTCATCGGGGCCCAGCGCGAGAAAATCCTCGATGAAGTCAACGTTGTTTTCAAGAAGCGCCGAAGCGACGCGGGCGTCGACACCGGGAAGCTCGCTGATGCGGGAAATTTCGTCGCCGTAATTTTCCGAATCTCCGAAGAGTTCGGAAACGGCCCGCCTGGATTCGGCGGCTATGTCCATTTCCTCAAACTGGGTGTCGGTCTTGACATCTATGTTCCAGTCGACAAGGCGGTTGGCAAGGCGGACATTAAGGCCCTGCTTGCCTATAGCCAGGGAAAGCTGGGACTCGCTTACCACGGCCAGCGCCTGGTGTTTTCCTTCGTCAAGGATGATAACGTCCCGGACTTCCGCGGGCGAAAGGGCGTTCTTGATGAAGCGGCGGGCGTCGGGATCGTATTTGAGAATGTCTATTTTTTCACCCTCAAGTTCCTTGATCACCGCCTGTATGCGCACACCCTTAAGGCCGACGCAGGCGCCGACAGGATCGACATCGTCGCGGGTTGAATAGACCGCCAGTTTGGTGCGGTAGCCCGCTTCCCTGACTATCTTGTGTATCTCCACGGTTTTGTCGTAGACCTCGGGAACCTCAAGTTCGAAGATTGCCCTGACAAAATCGGTATGGGTGCGTGAAAGCACCACCTGAAGCCCGGAAGGAGTCTTGTTCACCTCGGTAATAAGCGCCTTGATCCTGTCGTTGACATGGTAGATTTCCCTTGGAGACTGGTACTTTTTGGGAAGTATTCCCTCCATTTTGCCCAAATCAACGTAGATTGTGCCGTTCCGTTCCCGCTGGTAGTACCCTATGATGATCTCCCCCACCTTGTCCTTGAATTCGGAATACAGGCTGTCTTTCTGTATTTCCCGTATGGACTGATGAGCGGTCTGCTTTGCGCTCTGTACGGCAATGCGGTCAAATTCCGCCGGATCAACCTCGATAAGAAGTTCATCCCCTATTTCCGCCTCCGGGTTAAGTTCCCGCGCCTCTTCAAGATCAATTTCACAAACAGGATCGTAAACTCCGTCCACGATCTGCTTTTTCGCGCAGATTGACACTTCCTTGTCGTCGTTGAACCGGACTATGGCATTATCGGCGTTTCCGAAACGGCGTTTATAGGCCGCGAGGAGGGTGTTTTCAATGGTCCGGAAGATCAGTTCCTCCGAAATGCCCCTGTCCTGGCTCAACTGACGAATCGCCTCCGACATATCCGTTGCCACCCTTTATACCTCCCATCCATTTAATTTGGCCTTGGCGATAACTTCATAATCCAGACGCAAAGGCCCGTCTTTTCCCCCGAGCATTATACCCGCATTATCGGACGATTCGAGTATCCCCTCAGACCAGTCCGAAATATCGGTACGATAACAGCGTATACGCTCCCCCTTGTAATGGGCGAATTCCGCCCCGTCCCTGATCCGCCGGTCTATACCCGGAGAAGACACCTCCAGGGAATAATCCGTACCGGGAAAGGCCCGCTCCAGGAGGGGCAGAACCGCCCGGTGAAAGGCGGAACAGTCGTCAATGCCGACATATCCGCTTCGCCTCCTTCCGTCCGCGCCTGTTTCCGCCTTCCGGTAAACCACAAGGCGTACCTGGACGCTTTCTCCCTTCCGCGACACGGCCGCTTCAACAAGGGAAAGGCCCAGCCCCCCGGCCACAGGTTCCAGGGAATTGTACAGGCTGTCCCTTTCTTCTTCGGGGGTATACCGCATACAAATCCTTTCCGGCAGGCCTGAAACCAGCCTTTACACGGCGGAATCCAAAAAAAAAGGGTCCCTGACGCGGCCCCTTTTTTGTTATGGAATTACATTGTCACGGTAACTTTACCGGGAACGGAAAAAAATGTCAAGCGGCC